>CAMBGJ010000124.1 GCA_945865805.1 Bordetella parapertussis | reverse complement strand
AACACTGTGAACGACAAGTCATCCACCGCGCGCACTTCGGCTTTTTTCGCGCCGAAGGATTTAAACCCCGTTGAAACATCGAAGTAGGTTTTGAGTTCGCGCACCCGAAGCAGCGGCGTCACGCGATCCACCGCTTTCACCGTGGCGTTGCTCTTGGCTGCGGCTTGCAACCCCAGCGCCAACGGCCCGTCACGTTCCAGTTCATGCGAACGCAGGCAGGCGGTGTGACGGCCCTCGCCGACCTTCACCATCTCCGGCAAGGCAGCTTCACACGCGGCCTGGCGCGCCGCGCAACGCGGTGCAAAGCGGCAACCCGGCGGCGGTGCCAGCAAATCCGGCGGTGCGCCGTCGATGGTTTCGAGCTTTAATCCGCGCGGTAAATCAAGGCGTGGCACCGAGCGCAACAACCCGGCGGTATACGGATGCAGCGGCTGCGCGAATACTGCCGCCGCGGAACCTTGCTCCGCCAAGCGTGCGGCGTACATCACATTCACGCGGTCGGCGTAGCGCGCGACAATTCCGAGGTTATGCGTGATCACCACCAGCGCGATGTTCAGATCACGCGCCAGGTCTTTCATCAACTTTAAAATCTGCGCCTGGATGGTGACATCCAGCGCGGTGGTCGGCTCGTCGGCGATGATCAATTTGGGGTTGCACGCCAGCGCGATCGCAATCACCACACGCTGGCGCATGCCGCCGGAAAACTGATGCGGATATTGATCGAGCCGCGACAGCGCATCGGGGATGCCGACCATTTGCAGCAATTCAAGCGCGCGCGTGTGGGCCGCTTCGGGCGTGAGCTTCAGATGCATCAGCAACGGTTCGCAAATCTGATAGCCAACGGTGAGCACCGGGTTGAGCGAGGTCATCGGATCCTGAAACACCATCGCAATTTCGCGCCCGCGGATAGCGCGCATGGCATCGGCGCTGAATTGCAACAGGTCGCGTCCTTCGAACAGCACGCAGCCCTGCGTGACGCGGCCGTTGTGCGCGAGCAGCCGCATGATCGCCAGCGATGACACCGATTTGCCGCAGCCGGATTCGCCCACCAGCGCAACCACTTCGCCCGCGCGCACTTTGTAGGAAATGCCCTCGACCGCGCGAACCACGCCGCGCGCCGTGGCAAATTCAATGTGCAGGTTCTCGACTTGCAGCAGCCAGGGCACGTCGGCTGGGTCAGGCGCGGGCGCAAACGGTGTGGCGGTGGCTTGATCCATCAGGGGTATCCGGGTGCGGGCGACGGGGGTGAAGCGGGCTATTGTAAAGCGGGGGTTGCTGGACGTGGTTTCGCAGGCCGCGCTTACTCGCCGACGAGCAATGCAACGATTCATTGTAAGTAATTGATTTTAAACAATATTTAAAATTTTGACGGTATTTTTAGCCTTGGTAGCGCCATGTTCTTGATTCTTCGCGTGAAAAACCACGCAGCCGTCGTTGCATTTTGTCTACTCAGAGACTATATTTAAATAAATTACATTCAGAGATAGGCCATGACGCTACAAGTACAAGAGCCCCGCGCCGGTTACCTGACCCCGGACAAGGTGTCGGCCAGCGCGTTACGCACGTTGTTTCGCATCACCGACCTGTGGCAGCTCGGCAGCAAAGACCTGATGAAGCTCCTCGGCAATCCGCCACGTTCGACGTTTTATAAATGGAAGCAGGGTGAGGTCGCCGCGCTGCCGCACGACGTGGTGGAGCGTATTTCCTACATCTTCGGCATCTACTCGGCGCTGCAGGTGCTGCTGCCCAAATTCGAGGCTGCGGATGCGTGGATCAAAAAACCCAACAGTGCGCCGCTGTTCGGTGGCAAAAGCGCGCTCGATCGCATGCTGTCGGGGCAAGTCGCCGATCTTTACGTGGTGCGGCAGTATCTCGACGCGCAACGCGGCGGCTAATTACAGCGAATAAGCCGCGTGTTGCCCGATACCCGCCACCTCGAGTGGCTGCCCAGTTATCGCTTGATCCCCAGCCGTTTTCCGCCGGTAAGCGTGTTTGACCGCGTGACCGATCCGGCCGATCTCGACGCAGTGTTCTATGTCGAGAACCTCACCAACCCGCGCCTGCGCCAGGAAGCCGGCAACCTTTCACTGGTGCCGGTGGAAGAACGCGTCAGCGGCCCCGGCACCACGCCGATCATGGCGGCATTCACCCATCTTGATCCCGAAGGCAGCCGTTTCAGCGACGGCAGCTACGGCGTGTATTACGTCGCGCGATCGCTGCATACCGCGATCGCCGAAACGCGCCACTCGCGCGCACGCTTTCTGGCGCGCACGCATGAAGGGCCGATGGAAATCGACATGCGCACGTACCTGACGAATGTCTCTGCCGAGCTGCACGACATACGCAGCCACGGTAACCCAGGCGATCTCACCGATATCTATCACCCTGACAGCTATGCCGCAGGTCAGGTGCTGGGACGCGAAATGAAAGCCATCAATGCCTGGGGCATCGCTTACGACAGCGTGCGTCATCGCGGCGGCGAGTGCGTCGCCGTGTTTCGGCCGCGCGCGCTGAGCCATTGTCGGCAGGGGCCGCACTTCCGCTACGTATGGAACGGTACGGAAATTTCCGCCGTGCTGGCGGTCAGCCTTTACCAACAAGGCCAGGCTGGCTGATCACAAGGCCTGCGCCAGCACCCGCGCCACATGCACCGCCTCGCGCTGCGCACCATCGTGTATCTGATGTCGGCAACTGGTGCCGTCAGCGATGATCAGCGTGTCTTTGGCAGCCTCACGCACTTTGGGCAGCAGCGAGACTTCGGCCATTTGCATCGACACGTCGTAATGCTCGGCGTCGTAACCGAAGCTGCCGGCCATGCCGCAGCAACTGGATTCAATCAACTCGGTTTGCAGTTCGGGGATCAGTTTCAACACGCGCAGCACGGCGGGCATCGCAGCGAACGCTTTCTGATGACAGTGACCGTGCAGCAGGGCTTTTTTCTGCGGCAATGGTTTGAGATCGAGTTTGAAGCGCCCGGCGTCGAGTTCGCGGGCGATAAATTCCTCAAACAGAAAAGCATTTAGCGCCAGCTCCGCTGATTGCGGCGTCGGCATCATCGAGACAAATTCGTCGCGCATGCCGAGCAGGCATGAGGGTTCCAGGCCAACGATCGGGATGCCGCGTTCGATGTACGGCATTAAAGTATCGATGGTGCGCTGCGCTTCGGCGCGGGCTTTGTCGACCATGCCGGTGGCGAGGAAGGTGCGGCCACAGCAGAGCGGGCGTGTTGTGTCTTTGGCTTGGGGCAGGTGTACCGTGTAGCCGGCGGCTTCCAACACTTTCAGCGCGGCGTGGGCGTTTTCGGTGTCGAAGTAGTTGCTGAAGGTGTCTATGAAGAGGACTACTTCGGGATTGCTAACCCCTTTTCCCTCACCCCGGCCCTCTGCTCCGCTTTCAGTGTTCCCTGATCCCGAGGGGAGAGGGGGCTTCCTCCCTTCTCCCCTCGGGAGAAGGGCCGGGGATGAGGGAGGGGTTTTCACGGACCGCACAAACGCTCCCTTCCACTTCGGCAGCGACCGCTGCGAAGCAAACCCCGCAAACTCTTTCCCAAGCGCCTGCGCCATATTCGCCAACGGCCCAAGCTTGGAAACCCAAGGCGCATAGTGCGGCAACCCGGCTATTAACTTGTCCTTCAGCGTAAACCCATGCCGCGCTTTATAGTGATGAAGAAACTCCACCTTCATCTTCGCCATGTCCACGCCGGTCGGGCACTCGCGCTTACAGCCCTTGCACGACACGCACAAGTCCATCGTTTTGTACATCTCGTCCGAGGTAAATGCCTCGGGGCCAAGCTGGCCTGACAATGCCAGCCGCAACGTATTGGCCCGCCCGCGCGTCAGATGCTGCTCCTCACGCGTGACGCGAAACGACGGGCACATCGTCCCTGCATCGAACTTGCGGCAGTGGCCGTTGTTGTTGCACATCTCGACGGCCTTATCCAGGCCGCCCCACTCATTCCAATCGAGCGCGGTTTTGATCGGGATGGTTTTGTAGCCGGGTTTGAAGCGAAACAAGGTGCGGTCGTCCTGCTTCGACGGGCGCACGATTTTGCCGGGGTTGAGCAGGCCTTTGGGATCGAAAATATTTTTAATGTTTTCAAAGGCTTGTGTGAGCTTCGGGCCGAAGAAGGGCGCAATCCATTCACTGCGCACCAGGCCGTCGCCGTGCTCGCCAGAGTACGAACCTTTGTATTGCTTGACCATCTCGGCGGCTTCTTCGGCAATGGCACGCATTTTTTTCGCGCCATCGTCACGCATGTTCAAAATCGGCCGCACGTGCAGCGTGCCCACCGACGCGTGCGCGTACCAGGTGCCGGTGGTGCCGTGTTTCTCGAACACTTTGGTCAGGCGATCGGTGTATTCGGCCAGATGCTCTAGCGGCACGGCGCAATCTTCGATGAACGACACCGGCTTGCCGTCGCCCTTCATCGACATCATGATGTTCAGCCCCGCCTTGCGCACCTCCCACACGTCGCGCTGCAAATTGGGGTCGATGATTTCGATCACGCTATCCGGGTGGCCCAGGTCGCCCATCAGTTCGACCAGTTGCTTGAGCCGCGCGACTTGTTCGTCTTTGTCGTCACCGGCGAATTCCACCAGCAGAATTGCATCCGGGTCGCCCTGAATGAACTTCTCGACGATGGGGCGGAAGGCGGGGTTGCTGCGTGCGAGGCCAATCATGGTGCGATCCACCAACTCGATGGCCACCGGCTTCAATTTCACAATCTGCTGCGGCGCTTCCATCGATTTGTAAAACGTTTTGAAGTGGCACACGCCCAGCGTTTTGTGTTTGGGCAGCGCGGACAAGTTCAGATGCACGCGCTTGGAATACGCCAGCGTGCCTTCCGAGCCCACCAGCAAATGCGCCATGTTGAACGCAAGATTGGAAACCATATCGAGGTTGTAGCCGCCCACACGCCGCAGCAGCTTCGGGTAACGCTGTTCGATTTCTTCCGCGTTCAACACCGCGATGTCGCGGATTTTTTTTACCAGTTCGCGATAGCTTTGCGGGCCTTCGATCTGCGACAAATCCGACGGCGCGGCACCAAAGTGATATTGGTTGCCGTCGGCCAGCACGGCATCGACGCCGCGCACGTTATGCACCATGTTGCCGTAAAAAATCGAGCGCGAGCCGCAGGAATTATTGCCCGTCATGCCGCCGATGGTGGCTTGCGCGCTGGTAGACACGTCCACCGGAAACCACAGGCCGTGCGGCTTTAAAAATGCGTTCAATTGATCCAGCACTACACCGGGCTGCACCACGGCCGTGCGCGCCTCGGCGTTGAAATCGACCACGTGCCGCAGATACTTGCTGACATCAATGATTAACGCGTCGCCGACAGTCTGCCCGCACTGCGAGGTGCCACCGCCGCGCGGGAGTACGGCTACCCCTGCGTCCAACGCGATTTGCATCGCGAGCGTGGCGTCTTCTTCGGTTTGTGGAATGACCACGCCGACCGGTTCTATCTGGTAGATCGACGCGTCAGTGGAATAGCGCCCGCGCGTGGCAGCGTCGAACAGCACGTCGCAGCGGAGTTCTTTTTTTAGGCGGGCGGCTAAGGTTGTGTTGGTTGTTACAGTCATTTAAAAACCTTATTAACCACAGATAAACACAGATGAACACGGATAACCCCTACCCCTCCAGAAGTTCAGGTTTTATCTGTGTTCATCTGTATTTATCTGTGGTTAAAAATGGGGTTAAGAACTTCTCGCCTATAATACCCCACCATTTTCCGGAGCACCGCCATGACCTACCACGCTGGCCGCCATTTTCTGCAAATTCCCGGCCCCACCAATGTGCCTGACCGCGTGTTGCGCGCGATCGACCGGCCGACTATCGATCATCGCGGGCCGGAGTTCGGGCAACTGGGGCACGATGTGTTGTCGGGCATGCGGCGCGTGTTCAAAACCAAGGGCGCGGTAATGATTTACCCGGCGTCGGGCACCGGCGCGTGGGAAGCCGCGCTGGTGAACACGTTGTCGCCCGGCGATAAAGTGCTGATGTATGAAACCGGCCAGTTCGCCACGCTATGGCAAAACCTCGCCAAGCGGTTAAGCCTGGTACCGGAGTTCATCGTCGGCGATTGGCGTCACGGTGTGGATGCCGCCGCGATTGAAGCGCGCTTGAATGAAGACCAACAACACAGCATCAAAGCCGTGTGCGTGGTACACAACGAAACCTCCACCGCCACCACCTCGCATATCGCCGAAGTGCGCAAAGCCATCGACCGTGCGGGCCATCCGGCACTGCTGCTGGTGGATACCGTGTCAGGCTTGGGTTCGATCGATTACCGCCACGATGAATGGGGCGCGGATGTCACTGTGGCCGGCTCGCAAAAAGGGCTGATGCTGCCGCCGGGCCTGGCGTTCAATGCGGTGAGCGAAAAAGCGCTGGCGGCTTCCAAGCAGGCGAAGTTGCCGCGCTCGTATTGGTCGTGGGACGAAATGCAGGGCCCCAACAAGAACGGTTACTTTCCGTACACGCCGGCAACGAATCTTTTGTATGGCCTGCGCGAAGCCATCGCCATGCTCGAAGAAGAAGGCCTCGACAATGTGTTCAAGCGCCATGACCGCCACGCCGAAGCCACGCGCCGCGCCGTCAACACCTGGGGCCTGGAAATGGTGTGCCTGAACGAAACCGAATACTCCAGCGCGCTCACCGCCGTGATGATGCCCACGGGCCACAGCGAAATCGCGTTTCGCAAAGTGGTGCTCGACAACTTCAATATGTCGCTCGGTAGCGGGCTGGGCAAGCTGACCGACAAAGTGTTTCGCATCGGCCACATTGGTGACTTCAACGATCTCACGCTGATGGGCACGCTGGCGGGCGTGGAGATGGGGCTGGCGCTGGCGAAGGTGCCGCATCACAAAGGCGGGGTGGATGCGGCGATGGCCAGCCTTACAGAAATCGCAATAAAATCAAATACTTAGCGTAGATCGGCGATTCGCAGAACGTTAAATACACGCCACCGCATACACATCCTGCACGCCCTGTGGCAGGCGGTAATCCTGCCACGTGGCGCCGTTGTCCTCGGTGCCGATCACCTGCCCGCTGCGCGTTGCGCTGTACACGCGAGCCGGATCGGTGGGGTGGGTGGAGAGCGTCATCACCGTCGATTCGGCATTCACGCCGTGATCGATGCGCTTCCAGGTTTGCGCGAGGTCGTCGCTGCGATACAGCGAACCCGCCGTGCTGAACGCCGCCTGCGATAGCGCCGCATACAGCGTGCGCGGATTGTGCGGCGACACGATCACGTCGCGGCAATAGGTCAGCGGCGAATAGCGCCCGACGTTGATGTCCTGCCAGTTTTCGCCGCGGTCATCGCTGCGGAAAATGCCCATGCGCACCGCTAGAAACGGCGTGCCCGGCGCAGCGGGGCTGATGGCGAGTGCGTGTGAATCGAGCATGCCTTCGCAGTGCCCGCAATGGCGCCCACCGACAGCGCTTTGTAAATGCGGTTGCGAATTGGCCATCTCGATCAGCGTGCCGGACACATCTTGCCAGGACTCGCCCGCGTCGCTGCTGCGGATCACACCGCTGACTTCGATGGCCACATACAGATCATCCGGGCGGCTGGGGTCAACGGTGATGCGGATGGTGCGCGTATCGAAGCCGCCGCGTTCGCAATGTGCGGGCGATTTCGCATGCGGTATTTTTTTCCAGTGTTCGCCGCCGTCTTCGCTGCGGTACAACGCGACCGGCGCCGCACCCGCGTAAACGATGTTGGGCTTGGTCGGATGCACCGACATCGTCCAGATCACCGCGTCTTTATCGGGGAACGCGGATTTCTCCCAGTGCATGCCGCCATCGATGCTACGGTACGGCCCGTCCTGCGTGCCGACGAACATCACATTGGCGTCGTACGGACTCACGGCAATGGTGCGCACTTCGACGTTCTCGGGTAAGCCGTCACGCACCGCTTGCCACTCGCCAGCGCCGGGATTGCGCAGGAACAAGCCGCTACGATACATGCCCTTGGTATTGCCTTCGCCGCTGCCTGCCCCGGCGAAGATTTTAGTGACACCAGTGCTACCAGAGGTTGCCATGTTGTTCCCCTAAATTTAGTTACCTTCAAACACCGGCTTCTGCTTGTTCGCAAACGCGTGATACGCGCGATGGAAATCCTGTGTCTGCATGCAGATGGCCTGGCCTTCGGCTTCGGCTTCGATGGCCTCATCCAGACCCATGTTCCATTCCTGATGCAGCAGCTTTTTGGTCATGCTGTGGGCGAAAGTCGGGCCATCTGCCAATGAACGCGCCATGTCTTGCGCGGCCGCCAGCACCTTGTCCGGCTCGTGCAGGGCGTTGTAAAAACCAAAGCGTTCGGCCTCCTCACCGCCCATCGAGCGACCGGTGTAGAGCAGATCGGCAGCGCGGCCCTGGCCGATGATGCGGGGCAGCAGCGAACACGCACCCATGTCGGCACCGGCAAGGCCCACGCGCACAAACAGGAACGCGACCTTGCTGCGCACCGTGCCGTAACGCAGATCGGAGCCGCAGGCCATCATCGCGCCTGCACCGGCGCAAATACCATCAATGGCAGCAACGATCGGTTGCGGGCAGGCGCGCATGGCTTTCACCAGGTCGCCTGTCATGCGGGTGAATTCGAGCAGGCCGGGCATTTTCATTTTCGTCAGCGGGCCGATGATTTCGTGCACGTCGCCGCCGGAGCAGAAATTGCCGCCCGCGCCGGTGACCACCACCGTCTTCACGTCGTCGACGTAATTCAGCGCACGGAAGGTATCGCGCAACTCGGCATACGATTCAAACGTCAGCGGGTTCTTGCGCTCGGGACGGTTGAGCGTGACAGTGGCAACTTTGCCGCGCACTTCCCATTTGAAATGCTGCGGTTTGAAATCGGCGGCTTTGGCCATAGTGGAATCCTAAGAAATAAGCTTTAAAAACACATACTTAACCGCAGATAAACACAGATAACCCCTTCAGGTTTTATCCGTGTTCGTCTGTGGTTAAAAGGGTGTGAAGTTCAATCCTGCATCGTCAGCCCGCCGCTCACGCTCAACACCTGCCCGGTGAGGTACGACGCGCGGTCGCTGGCAAAAAACAAAATTGCATCGGCCACTTCAGACGGTTTGGCGAAACGCCGGAACGGAATCGCGCGGGTCAGGGCTTCGCGCTGTTTCTCGGGCGTGGACATCAGCAACGGCGTATCGGTGGGGCCGGGGCAGACGCAGTTCACGTTGAGTTTGTAGCGCGCGGTTTCACGCGCCAGCGATTTGGTGAAGGCGATCACCGCGCCCTTGCTGCCCGCATACACCGCTTCGCCGCCGCTGCCGGCGCGCCCGGCGTCGCTGGAAACGTTGACGATTTTGCCTTCGGCGCGCGCGATCATTTTCGGCAAAAACGCATGCACTACGCGCAGGGTGCCGGTGTAATTCAGATCGATCAGTTTTTGCCAAAGTTCTGGCGTGGTATTCACAAAGTGTTCCACCTTGCTCCAACCCGCGACGTTGACCACCACATCCACGTTTTCGGCCTGTGCATATGCGGCTTCACGAAAGCGCGCCACAGCCAGTTCGTCGGTGACATCCAGCGCCACAAAAATAGCCTTGTGCCCTACCGCGTTGAGTTGGCGCGCGGCGTCTTCACCTGCCGCGATGTTGATATCGCCCAGCACCAGCGATGCGCCCGCTGCGGCAAACGCTTGCGCGGTGGCGAGCCCGATGCCCGATGCCGCGCCGGTGATAACCGCTGTTTTTCCATTGAGTTTCATGAGACAGATTTCCTGAATGAAGTTCAAATTACGAACGAAGTACGCAACACGATAGCGGTGAATTTTAACCCAAGCACGCGATGTGATACCGTTGTTCACACAATGAAAGATAATAGTTCAGCCGCATTAAAGACCTTCACCGCAGAGGCGCAAAGGTTTTTTCATTCGGACTGAACAGACAAAATGAAAATAAATAACGCTTTTCTCGAATGGCCCTTCTTCGACGACACGCACCGGCGGCTCGCCGCTGAACTGGAAACGTGGGCCGACGATCATCACGCCGCGCTGGAAGCCGAAGGCATCGAAGAAAAACAGGCCGTACGCGACCTCGCGCGCCTGCTGGGTGAAGGCGGCTGGTTGCGTTATGTGTTGCCCGCATCACTGGGCGGCCCGCACGCGAAAGTGGATGTGCGCAGCCTGTGCATCGTGCGTGACGTGCTGGCGCGCACATCGGGGCTGGCTGATTGCACGTTCGCCATGCAGGGGCTGGGCGCGGTGCCGATTGTGCTGTTTGGCACGGCGGCGCAGCAAGGCGAATACCTGCCGCGCATGGCCGATGGTTCGTGCATTACCGGTTTTTGTTTGTCGGAAGCCGAGGCCGGTTCGGATGTATCGGCGTTACAAACCAGCGCGCGGCCAGTACACAAGGACGGGGGCGACGCCTATGTGTTAAATGGTCGCAAAACGTGGATATCCAACGCGGGTGTCGCGCACACCTTTGTGGTGTTTGCCCGCACAGGAGAAGCGCCGGGCGCGAAAGGCTTGTCTGCCTTTGTGGTCGATGCCAACACGCCGGGCTTCTCGGTACCGCAATCGATACAAGTGGTTGCGCCGCACGTGATCGGCACCGTGGCGTTTGACGATTGCTGCATTCCGGCAGCGCAGATGCTCGGCAATTCCGGCGACGGCTTCAAGGTGGCGATGGCCACACTCGACGTGATGCGCTCCACCGTGGGGGCTGCCGCATTGGGTTTTGCCCGGCGTGCGCTGGCGGAGGCCAACGCTCACGTACGTGCGCGCCAGGTGTTCGGACAGGCCCTGGCGCAGTTTCAAGCCACGCAAATGCGCATCGCTGACATGGCGTTGGAAGTTGATACCGCCGCGCTGCTGGTCTACCGCGCCGCGTGGACCAAAGACACCCTGCGTGACCGCGTAACGCTCGAAGCCTCGATGGCCAAGCTGCACGCCACCGAGGCCGCGCAACGGGTGATCGATTCTGCCGTGCAATTATTTGGCGGGCTGGGCGTCACCGTTGGCAGCACCGTCGAACGCCTGTATCGCGAGATACGCCCGTTGCGTATTTACGAAGGCACCAGCGAGATTCAGAAACTGATTATTGCGGCGCAGGTGCTGGGGAAGTAACCCAACGCGAGCGCCACGTTCCAACCGCGAACCCCAGGGTTCATTTTGCCGGGTTAAGGCTGCGCCCCTTCGACCTCTTCGCGGGCACCGTTCCGGGCACCTTCCCCGCCGCCACCAGCTCCTGATAAAGCGCGGTGAACTCCAGCGCCAGCTTGTGTCGGCGATCGAGATGAATCATCGGCGTCGCCTGCTGGTGTGATTCCTTGATGCGGATCGAGGCCGACAACAGCGTGTTCAACACCGGCAGGCCTTCATCGCGCAACTCTTGCACGATTTTCAGCGGCAGGTTGGCGCGCGGCTGAAACTGGTTGACCACGATGCCTTCGACACGCAGCGCGGCGTTGTGGTCGGCGCGGATTTCGGCGACGTTATCGAGCAGCGCATACAGCGCGCGGCGCGCGAAGTCGTCGCAATCGAACGGGATCAGGCAGCTATCGGCAGCGATCAGCGCGGAACGCGTGTAAAAGTGCAACGCGGGCGGCGTGTCGATCCAGATTTCGTCGTAGCCTTCGAGCGCGTTCAGCGTCTCTTTCAGCTTGTAAATTTTGTAGCGCGACTCGAGCTTGCCTTGCAGTTCTTCAAGCCCGCTGTCCGACGGCAGCACGGAAAGATTTTTGAAACGCGTGGCAGTGATGAAATCCTCGGTGGGCTTGGGCCACAGTTTGAGGCTCAGCATCTGCTCGAAAAAAGCGCTGCCGGTTAGTTCCAGCCCATCAGCGCCGTCGCCCAGCAGGTAGCGCGTGGAGTTGCCCTGCGGATCCAGGTCGATCACCAGCGTGCGTCGGCCTTGCGCCGCCGCCACTGCGGCAAGATTGCAGGTAATGGTGCTTTTGCCTACGCCGCCCTTCTGATTGAATACCACGCGTTTCATGCCACACCCCGGAGCGTTTTGACTGGTTTGAAATCAGCCTTAATTTATCAGAAACTCATAGAGCGGGAATCCATCTCGTTTCAATCCCGCTTGCCATCCACGCGCTTTAGCCCCGCTTCGATGGCCGTGACCAGGGTCTTCAGTACCTTGATGCGCGCATGGTATTTGTTGTTGGCCTCGACCAGGGTCCACGGTGCCGCGGTGGTCGAAGTGCGATCCACCATGTCGGCGACGGCGGCCTCGTAGTCGTTCCATTTCTTGCGGTTGCGCCAGTCTTCATCCGTGATCTTGAAGCGCTTGAAGCTCACCTGCTCGCGTTCCTTGAAACGCTTATGTTGTTCTTCCTTGCTAATGGCGAGCCAGAATTTCACCACCACGACGTTATGCGCCATCAACTGCTGTTCGAACTCGTTGATTTCGGCGTAGGCACGCATCCAGTCGGCTTCGGTGCAAAATTTTTCCACGCGCTCGACCAGCACGCGGCCGTACCAGGTGCGGTCAAAAATGGTAAAGCTGCCGTGCCGGGGCACGTGCCGCCAGAAGCGCCACAGATACGGCTGCGCGCGTTCTTCCTGCGTCGGCGCGGCGATGGAAACGTTCTTGTAAAGGCGGGCGTCAAGCGCGCCGGTCACGCGGCGTATGGCACCGCCCTTGCCGGCGGCGTCGTTGCCCTCGAACGCGGCGACCACTGAAAGCGACTTAAAGCGCTTGTCGCGCGTGAGCAGATTTAACCGCCCTTGCCACATATCCAGCTTGCGCACGTAGTCTTTGCGCGACATCTCGCGATCGAGTTTGAGCTTGTGCAGTATGTTCAAATTGCCCGGTGGCGGCGGCAAGGCCTTTGCGCGCGGAACGACGTTGGCCGGCTTGGTTGATTTGTCGGGTTTGGCATCCAACCGGGCTCGCAACGCGCTCAACAAATGCTGTCCGGCGGCGAGTGCGCGATATTCCGGGTCCATCCCTGGCACCACGATCCACGGCGCTTGGCCGGTGGAGGTGTCGCGCAGAAACGGCTCGCACACCTTGATGAATCTGTCGTATTGCTTGAAGTACTTCCATTCAAGGTCCGTCACGCGCCACGCGGTTTTCGGGTCTTTCTCGAGCGAGCGCAGGCGTTTCTTTTGTTGGTCCTTCGACAAATGAAACCACAGCTTCACCAGCAGCACGCCTTCGTCGGCAAGCATTTTTTCCAGGCGTTGAATCTCGCCGACATAGCGCGCCAGTTCAGGCTTCGAGATCGCTCCCTGCACGCGCAGCACCAGCGGTACGCTGTGCCATGCGCCGAAAAATACGCCGATGGCGCCTTTCGGCGGCAACGCCCGCCAGTACCGCCACATCAGGGGTCGCGCGCGTTCTTCATCGTTAAGATCGGCAAACGCGTGGGTGTGTATGTGACGCGGATCCATCCACTCGTTGAGCAGGTTGACGGTTTCGCCCTTGCCCGCGCCTTCGACGCCGGCAAGCAGTATGACCACCGGAAAGGTGCCGTTTTCCTTCAGATCGTATTGCGCATCGAGCAAGGCTTCGCGCAGCTTGTGCTCCTCGCGCGCGTAGGTTTCCTTGTCGAGCCGGTGGTCGAGATTGGCGGATTCGAACATGGCGGGCGTTCCTTCTTTTACGTTACCGCATCGCGGATGAGGGTGTAGTCAGCTGGGCGGTTATTGCAGGGCAATTGCATCAAAACCCTATAAGAATGAAATAGTTATGAGAAAGGTCAAAGGCTTGTACTTTTTCGCAAAGCTGTGTAGTTTTCTGTCTTTTTGGAGTGGCGATGGAGACAGAAAAGCCTGTGAGTCTTGCCGAAGCGTTCT
>CAMBGJ010000123.1 GCA_945865805.1 Bordetella parapertussis | reverse complement strand
GAGCGCACGATCAAAGGTAAAACCAGCATGGACGAGCGGCTCTATATTGGCAGCATTCCCCCTAACGCGCGCAAACTGGCACATGCGGTACGCAGCCACTGGGAGGTGGAGAACCGTTTGCACTGGTGTCTGGATGTGTGTCTGAACGATGATCAGGCGCGCGCAAGGGTGAAGAACAGCGCCCAAAACCTTGCCACGGTGCGTCGCATGGTGCTCAATATCCTGCGGCTGGATAAGGCTCGCAAGGGCGGAATCAAGACGCGACGCTTGGTCGCATCAACCAGCGATTCTTATCGTGAGCAATTACTTGGGATGGTGGCTATTTGATGCAATTGCCTTGGAGCAGCGCACCAGCCAGTTTCAGCGTACCTTCCGCGCGGTTGAAGCGTATAACCCGGCCAACAATCGCTGGACGCAATTGCCGCCGATGGAATTCCCCCGCCACGGGCTGGCGGGCGATATCGTCAACGGCAAATTCCATCTCGTCAGCGGCGATGCGGCTTCGGGTGGCGCGCCGGGCACGCACATTGATTCGGATGTGCATGAGGTGATCGATCTGGACGCGAAGTAACGGCAGTCGCTTCTTACTAAAGGGTATAATCACGGCGCGGCCCAAGGTCAATTTGGGCCGCGTTTTTTTCGCCCGTATCGAGACAAGCATCAAGCGCCATGAACGTATTTTACGAAGAAGACGGCGGTTTCAAAGTCGGCGCGATTCTCGCCGACAACGACACGTCGCTGCAGGTCGAAGCGCCACACGGCAAACGCTCGAAGGTGAAATCCTCGGCGGTGCTGCTGCGTTTTGAGCGGCCTGCGCTGGGTGAGTTTTTGACGCAGGCGCAGGCTGTTGCCGACGAAATTGACGTGGATTTTTTGTGGGAATGTTGTAGCGAAGCCGAGTTTGAGTATGCCTCACTCGCGCGCGAATATTTCGGCCACGAGCCGAGCGCGCTGGAATCGGCGGCGGCGCTGCTGCGGCTGCACGGCGCGCCGATGTATTTTTACAAAAAGGGCCGCGGCCGTTACAAGGCCGCGCCCGAGGTGTCACTCAAAGCCGCGCTCGCCGGCATCGAACGCAAAAAGCAGCAGGCGCTGCAAAAGCAGCAGTATTTTGATCAGTTGATGGCGTCCACCACGCCGCCGGAATTCGCCCCGCTGATCAAAACCCTGCTCTATGCGCCCGACAAAAATTCTATTGAGTTCAAAGCATTGGACGAAGCCAGTGCCGCCTTGCATTTGTCGCCCGCGCATGTGCTGGAGCGCTGCGGCGCGTTGCCGTCTTCGCACGATTTTCATCTCGACAAATTTTTGTTCGAGCACTTTCCGCGCGGTCAGACCCATGCCGCGTTGGACACGCCGCCCACTGGCGACGCCAATGAAGATTTACCACTGGCGGATGCCGCTGCCTACAGCATCGATGACGCCGCCACCACCGAAATCGATGATGCTTTTTCAGTGACGCCGCGCGTCACCGGCGGCGTGCGGATCGGCATCCACATTGCCGCGCCCGCGCTGGGGCTTACGCTGGGCACGCCCGGCGAGACGGTGGCGCGTGAGCGCATGTCCACGGTCTACCATCCGGCGGGCAAAATCACCATGCTGCCCGATGCGGTAATCAACGCGTATACGCTGGCCGAAGGGCGCGATTGCCCGGCACTGTCGCTGTATATCGATGTCAATTCCACCGGCGAAATCGCCGCTACTGAAACGCGGCTGGAACGCGTTCGCGTGGCCGGCAATCTGCGGCACGAGGCGCTGGAGCCGGTGTTTAACGCAACCACGCTCGCCAGCGGTGTCATCGATCACCCGCAAGGCAAGCAGTTGCTGGCGCTGTGGGAGTTCGCCGGGCAGCTTGAAAAAACCCGCCGCGGCGGCGCGCCACCGCAGCAACAGCGCGCGGAATACACTTTCAATGTGGAGAACGGCCGTATCCAGATCGGCCGCCGCCAGCGCGGATCGGCCATCGACACGCTGGTGTCGGAGCTGATGATTTACGTCAACAGCACCTGGGGCCGCGAGCTGGCAGACAAAAAAATCGCCGCGATCTACCGCGTGCAAAGCGCGGGTAAGGTGCGCATGAGCACCGCCCCCGCGCCGCACGAAGGGTTAAACGTTGCGCAATACACCTGGGCCAGTTCGCCGCTGCGCCGGTATGTCGATCTGGTGAATCAACGGCAATTGATCGCCGCCGTGCGCAACCAACCCGCACCGTATCAAGCGCGCGACGAGGCGCTGCTCGGCGCCCTGCGCGATTTCGAACTGGCCTACGACGCCTATGCCGAGTTTCAACGCAACATGGAGAGTTACTGGTGCCTGCGCTGGCTGATCCAGGAGTCGCGCACCAGCGTGCACGCCACTGTGCTGCGCGAAAAACTGGTGCGCTTTGACGACTTGCCGCTGACCGTGCGCGTGGCGTCGCTGCCGGAATTGTCGTCCGACGCCACGGTAGAGCTGGCGATTTCCTCGATTGATCTGCTGGAATCAACCTTGCACTGCGAATATGTGCGGCAAATCACCGGTGTGGCGTGAGCATAACGATAGTGCTCACTGACTCCCTCGCTGACTATTGATGCAATGTGTTATTTCGCTTGAAATGAGCGCTGTAACTATCAGTAAATAAACACATTTTTCTTGCCAATGCGGGGGTTTGGCGGCAATATCTCGCGCTATGAGCAAGACGCCCACCGCTAAAGTCATCCCGCTAAAAGCCGCGAAACCTGCCACGCCGCCGCGCCGCGCCAAGGGCGGGCATCAGATCGCGCGCAACAGCGCGCTGGCAAAATTGGATGCGCGGGTGGCGCAGCTTGAAACCATCGTCACTACGTTCGACCGGCACATGGCGCGCAGCGCCTTTAACCGCTCGTTTCAGGTGGCACTGGCGGGGTCGATCCTGCTGCATTTGTTGGTGATCGGTCTGGTGACCTTTAAGTTGCCCGACAAGAATATCGCGAGCAACGACAAATCGCTGGAAGTGGTGCTGGTCAACGCCAAGAGCAAATCCAAGCCACTCAAGCCGCAAGTGCTGGCGCAGCACAATCTCGACGGCGGCGGCAATACCGACGCCGACCGCCGCGCCAAGAGCCCGCTGCCCGCGCTGCGCAACGATCCACAGGCGAGCGACGCGGCGATCGCGCAAAAACGTGTCGAGCAGCTCGAACAGGAAGTGCGTCAACTGATGACGCAACAGAAATCCACCTTCAGCGCGCCCTCCGGCCCCACGCAACCGGCGCGCGAGGCGCAACCGCAGCCCGACACGCCGCCTTCGCTGACGCAGGCTGAGGCGGAGCGCCGTATGAACATCCAGCGGCTGGAAGCCGAGGTCGCCAAATTGTGGGACAACTATCAAAAGCGGCCACGGCGGCACTCGATAGGCGCTTCGGCTGGCGCGCATGTGTCTGCTCGCTACGTCGATAGTTGGCGCATCAGGGTAGAGCGGCTCGGCGAAGCCAACTATCCGCAGGCCGCGCGCGAACAAAAAATCTACGGCAGCCTGCTGCTCATCGTGTCGATCCGTTCTAACGGCACCATTGAAAACATCGAAATGCGCCGCTCCTCCGGCAGCAAGATACTGGATGAGGCCGCGATCCGCATCGTGCGTCTGGGCGCGCCTTATCCGGCGTTTCCGGCGGATCTTGCCAAGGAATACGATATCCTCGATATCAGCCGCACCTGGCGCTTCACCAGCTCGGACCGCATCGAAACTGAATAATCGCGCCCCTGCCGCACTACAATCGCCGTATGTCCGCGCCCGACCCCTACGCCGTCATCGGCAACCCCGTCGCCCACAGCAAATCGCCCGAGATACACGCGGCATTCGCGCGGCAGACATCGCATGCTATTGTTTATAAACGACTTTTTTGCGAGAAGGGGCGCTTCGCCGAAACCGTGCGCGCGTTTGCCGCCGAGGGTGGCAAAGGCCTGAACGTTACCTTGCCGTTCAAGCACGAGGCGTTTGATTTCGCCACTGGCAGGAGCGCACGTGCCGAACAGGCGGGGGCGGTAAACGTGCTGGCGTTCGGTGGCGGCGTGGATGGCAAGGATATTCTCGGCGATAACACCGACGGCGCGGGCCTGGTGCGCGACATCACGGTGAATCGCCACTACGAACTGCGCGACAAAAAGATTTTGCTGCTGGGCGCGGGCGGCGCATCGTTTGGCGTGGTGGGGCCGCTGCTGCAGGAAGCGCCGCGCACACTGGTGATCGCCAACCGCACAGTAAGCAAAGCGCAAGCCTTGCAGCAACGCTTTGGCGAATCAGCCGCAGCCTGTGAACTGGCCGCCAGCAGCTATGCCGCGCTCGCCGGTCAACAGTTTGATGTGGTGATCAACGCCACCTCCGCCGGCTTGAGCGACGAGATGCCGACCTTGCCGGATCGTTTATTTTTGCCCGGCGCGCTGGCCTACGACATGGTGTACGGCAAAACCACGCCGTTCATGCAATTCGCACACGCGCAAGCCGCCACCGTCGCAGACGGCCTCGGCATGCTGGTCGAACAGGCGGCGGAATCGTTTGTGGTCTGGCGCGGCGTGCGACCCGATACCGCACCAGTGATCGCGGCGATGCGTGCCCAAGGCTGAACCGCCCATCGTGTGGCGCGCGGTCAAGGGGTTGATGCGGTGGAGTTTTCGCGCGCTATTGCTGGCGGTATTCGTGCTGATCGCGGCGCAGTTCTGGTTTTTCGCGCATGTTGCGTATTGGGTGAAATTCAACCCGGCCTCCACCGCCTTCATGCGCGCACGGCTGGCTGTCATGCAGGAGGACAACCCCAACGCCAGATTGCGTCACCAATGGGTGCCGTATCAAAAAATCTCGCCGCACCTGAAACGTTCGCTGATTGCTGCCGAAGACGCGAAATTTCTCGAACACCACGGCTTCGATTGGGACGGCATCAAACAGGCGTGGGAGCGCAACCGTCGCGAAGGCGCGCTGGTCGCGGGCGGCTCCACTATCAGCCAGCAACTGGCAAAAAATCTGTTTTTCTCCGGCAAACGCACCTGGTGGCGCAAGGGGCAGGAGACGGTGGTCACGGTGATGCTGGAAGCGCTGATGTCCAAGCAGCGCATCTTTGAAATATATCTCAACGTGATCGAGTGGGGCGACGGTGTGTTCGGCGCCGAAGCCGCCGCGCGATACCAATATGGCGGCACAGCGGCGGGCCTGTCCGGCGAACAAGCCGCGCGCTTGGCCGCCATGGCACCCAGTCCGCGCCGCTACGGGCCGGGCGCGAATACCGCGTATTTACGCAAGCGCACGGCGATTATTAATGCGCGGGCGCATGGGGTGCGGCTGCCTTGACACAGAGGTAGAGCACCCGAGACGCGGGGTGCCAAATGTTTTTAATGGAGATTTCTGGCAACTTCCAGGAGCATTTTATCGTTGCCGCGCGCCGCCACCAGCGAGATGCCCAGGGGCAATCCGTTTACATTCACCAGCGGCAAACTCACCTGCGGCAAGCGCCCGAGGCCGGAGATGCACAGCATGCCCATCGCGCGTTCGCGGAACGCAGTGGTTTGATCGGGCGGCGAGTTTTTCAGTGGCGCGATATCCGGTACGGTCGGTGCCAGCATGATCGCGTTGTTGGCCAGCAGCTTGTCGAGATGCGCGGCTGTCGCTTCGCGCTTGAGTATCATACGTGCGACTTCGGCGGGGTCGCTCTTCGCCACGGCGGCGAAGCGGTGCGCGATGATGGGGCCGAATTTGGGTTTCTCGCGGGTGACCCACTCGCGGTGCGTGTCCCAGATTTCGGCGAACTGCAAAATCCGAAACACGTCGAACCAGGCGTTCAAGCCTTCGTCGCTCACGGTCACCGCCTGCGGCGTGCCCAGCGCCTTCGCCACGCGCTCTAACACGGGCTGCATGGCTTGCGCGGCATCGGGCATCAAGAGGGCAAACGCATCCTGGGCGATTAACACACGTCCCGGCGTGGCGGCTTTGCCGTCCAGCAGCACGTCGCCCACGCGCGCGAGAAAATCGGCATCACGCGCGAACCAGCCGCAGGTATCAAAGCCCGGCGCCAGCGGGCACACCCCGTCAAGTGAAATGCGCGCGTGCGTCGGCCGTATGCCATAGAGGCCGCAAAAACTGGCCGGCCCGCGCACCGAGCCGCCAGTGTCGCTGCCGATGGCAAAATCCACCAGCCCGCCCGCCACTGCCGCCGCCGATCCGCTGGACGAGCCGCCCGGCACACGATCCGGCGCGCGTACGTTTACCGGGGTACCGTAGTGCGCGTTCTCGCCGGTAAGGCTGAACGCCATTTCTTCGGTGTGCGTTTTGCCCACCAGATACGCGCCGGCATCAAGTAGTTGTTTCGCCACCACTGAGTGCACCTTCGCGGCATCGTGCGTGCGTAGCCAGTCGGGGCTACCGAATCCCGTTTTGTGGCCTGCCACATCGAAAATATCTTTTAGCCCGAAGGTCAGCCCGGCGAGCGGGCCGCTGGCGGCGCCCTTGAGTTCAACGTGGGTGTGGCGGCAAAACGCGCCGAGTGAATCGCGATCTAGTATGCTCACAAAAACTCCTTTAAAACAATTAGTTATATCTAACTGCTGCGAGTGAATGCGACGCACCGCAGCGGTGATTTACGCCAATAGCGCCAATAATTTTTCGTGTATGCCGCCAAAGCCGCCATTGCTCATGATCAGCACGTGATCGCCTTCGTGCGCGCTTCCTGCGATTTGCGCGAGCAAGGCATCGAAGTTGTCATTCACGTTCACTTTTGCCCCCAACGGCGCGAGCACGGCGTTGGCATCCCAGCCCAAGCCCTCGCTGTAACAAAAAATCTGGTCGGCTTGCTGCAAACTCGCCGCGAGCTGATCTTTGAGCGCGCCCTGTTTCATGGTGTTGGAGCGCGGCTCCAGCACGGCGATCAAGCGTACCGAGCCGATTTTCGCACGCAGGCCGGCGATGGTGGTGGCGATGGCGGTAGGGTGATGTGCGAAATCGTCGTACACCGTGACGCCTCTGGCCACGCCCCTGGTTTCCATGCGGCGTTTGACGTTCTTGAAGGTGGCGAGCGCTTCGATGGCAACGCTCGCTGGCACACCCGCGTGCCGTGCGGCGGCGATGGCCGCCAGTGCGTTGGCGACGTTGTGCTCACCGAGCAAATCCCATGTCACGCGGCCCTGCGGCGTGCCGTCGAATAACACCTCGAAGCCGCCGTCGCGGCCAACGCCCGCTTGCCAGCCGCCATGCACAGAAAATCTTTCGGTGGGCGTCCAGCAGCCGCGTTTTAACACGCGATCGAGATTCCCGTCGGCACCGTTGCTGACGATCAAACCCTGGCCGGGTACGGTACGCACCAGGTGATGAAACTGCGTTTCAATGGCCGCAAGGTCGGCAAAAATATCCGCGTGATCGAATTCAAGATTGTTCAGAATCGCGGTGCGCGGATGGTAGTGCACGAACTTGGAACGCTTGTCGAAAAACGCCGTATCGTATTCGTCGGCTTCGATGACAAAAAAATTCGCTGCCGTCAGCCGTGCGGAAACACCGAAGTTCTCCGGTAAGCCGCCGACCAGAAAGCCGGGATTCAACCCGCCGTGTTCAAGCATCCACGCCAGCATCGAGGTGGTGGTGGTCTTGCCGTGCGTGCCCGCCACTGCCAGCACCCATTTGCCGCGCAGCACGTTATCCGCCAGCCATTGCGGGCCGGAGGCATACGGCAAGCCGCGATTGAGGATTTCTTCCATCAGTGGATTGCCGCGCGCGACCACGTTGCCAGCGACAAACAGATCCGGCGCGAGCTTGATTTGCTCAACACCAAAACCTTCGATGAGATCAATCCCCTGCGCCTGCAACTGTGTACTCATCGGCGGATAAACGTTCGCGTCGCAGCCGGTGACTTTATGCCCGGCGGCACGCGCGATGGCGGCGATGCCGCCCATGAAAGTGCCACAAATGCCGAGGATATGGATGTGCATGGTTGGAGAATAGCTTAAAAGTGTGAACGGGTGAACGGGTGAACGGGTAAACGAGTGATTAGGTGAACCGCAGGTCATGTGCAATACACGAAGATCGCGAAGTAAGGATGCGTTGCAATTCGCTGGGGTTACCCGTTCACCGAACTTAAGCCCTAAAAATAAAATACACCGCCCCCATCAAACACAGCGCCGCATACAAATAATTCAGCCGCAATTCCTGTCCCATGTAGAAGACGGCGAACGGCGCGAACACGGTGAGGGTGATGACTTCCTGCAGGATTTTCAGTTGCGCGAGATTCATGTGCTCGAAGCCGATGCGGTTGGCTGGCACCTGTATGAGATACTCGAACAGCGCGATGCCCCAACTCACCAGCGCGGCGATCCACCACGGTTTGCTATTGAGATTTTTGCAGGTGGCCGTACCAGGCGAAAGTCATGAACACGTTGGAGGCGGTGAGCATCAACGCGGTAACGGCTATGGGATGCTGCGCAAGATAGTTCGTAAGTATTTGTTTTAATTGAATAATTTTTATCGGCTGCGGCGTGCCTCACGGCGCACGTGCAATGAATGATAGCCACTGCGGCACACGTTATCACCGGCTTTCCTGGTGCGGGCAAAACCGCGCTGCTGCGCGCGTTGCTCGACCAACGCCCGCACGGCGAACACTGGGCATTGCTATTGAACGGCGCCAGCAGCATTGATCGCGCGGAGGGCGTAGCAGTACATCAACTCGGCAACGACTGCGCCTGCTGCACCGGACGCGTCGGGTTTCGCACGGCGCTGGTGCAACTGCTACGTGGCGCGCGTGCGCATCGGCTATGGATTGAACTGGCGGGTGCGGGCGATCCGGCGGCCATCAAACAGGTACTGCACGAAGCCTCGTTCGCCGGTGTCGTCAAGCTGATCAGTACGATTTGCGTGGTGCAGCCGCGGCACCTGGCCAATGCGGATATTGCCGGGCATGAGATTTTCGCCGCGCAACTGAAACACGCCGATTACTTTGTGCTGGCCGAGGATGATGCCTTGGCCCTAAACGTGCTCACGCCACGCGGCAAATCGATGATGTTGTTGCAAGACGCCACGCTCGGTGCGCTGAGCGCACCCGTGACCACCGCTTATTCGAACGACAGTTCGCGGCGGATTTCGTCGTAACGCTGATGCAGGTCTTCGGTGCTGGCGCCGCCGAGGTTTAACACCGCATAGCGGTAGCTGCCCAGCCATTTCATTTCGCGCGCCAGGCTCGCGCCGCGCTTGAGATACAACATCAGGCGGGCATCGGGATAACGCTGGTGCACCGATTCAATCTGCGAGGGCTTGGGTACGCGTTTGACCTCGCGTCCGTCAAAACGGCGGAACACAAAACTCGCCGCCGCGCCAAACGCGCCTTGGCCAAACGTTACCGCGGGCGCGTTGCCCAACGCGAGATCGATGAGCAATTCATACGGATCATAGCCGTCCACGCGACGATAAAGATTGACGATCTGCGAGGCCATGCGCGGATTGATTTCGATGATCTGCAGGCGACCGGTCTCCGGCTGATACATCAGCTCGACGTTAAAAAAGCCGTAGCCGTAATCGATGCCGGTGAAGAGTTTTTCTGCCAGCGCTTTCATGCGCTCAAGCACATCGGCGGGCAGGCGCGAGGGGTACTCGAAGCGCATGAAGGCCTGCGTGCCGGGGTACATCACCTCGTCCACGATGCCCAGAATGGTGATCTTGCCGTTGTGCACAAAGCCATCGAGATTCACCTGCAAGCCGCTCATGATCTCTTCGCCCACCAGGTGATGCGCGTCGATGGTGAACGGCGTAAAGCGTTCCATCAAATCGTTGAATGGCGTCACCAGCTTGTGCAGGATCAACGTTTCCAGCGGGTTAAAGCGCAGATGTTTTTGTAGCTCGTCGAAGCTGTCCACGCGCCGCGCCAGCACCGAATAGGTGGCCTTGACCGGCTTCACATACAGCGGGAACGGCAACCCCACATCGGCGGCACTGTGCATCTGGTACGGAAACACCGAGAACCGCGGCGTCGCCTCCGGCATGATTTTTTGTTGCAGGCAGCGCGCATAATACTTGTGCTGCGCGGCAATAATCACCGCCGGGTCGGTGCCCGGCAAACCCAGCCGCTGCGCTACCACGGCGGCGATCAGCGCGCCGAACTGCTCGTTGTTGCTGATTACGCCATCGATGCGGCCGCCATACTTTTTTACCAGCTTGTCGGCGTAACGGCGCGCATTAAATGTCATCAAGCGCGCGTTTTCAGGAAAGGTAAATAAATCAAACCCTTCGTAGAAAAACTGGTAGCGTTCGCGATAACGCGGCTGTTCGAGCTCGTCGCGATCCCAATCCTTGGGAAACAGTACCAGAATATTTTTCATAAAATCTTCAAATAAAAATCGCTATATCTTCCCGCACAAACCGACATAAGCCAGTCAATACCCAACGGTATACCGGTTATGGGGTGAATATTCCAGTGCCTGATACCGGGTGCCTAGTATATTCCACGTACAGCCTGTATGGCGCGTTGGACGACCATGCCACACGCCGATAATTGTCGAAATTTCTTTCGGCAAACTTACGCCGAAGGGCGCTACTAATACGCGTTCCTACGGGATTCATCTCAGCCAGAAAAAGGTGCGTCACAAAACACGCCAGAGTAACGCTGGGGCCAAGCCGATAGACGTGGTGCGTATTTTCAGGATACGGGTGCGGTTCAAACTGATGTCGCGAAGCAGGGTAATGCCGCGCTCCCTCCCTTGCGCGCATACAAGGGTTGGGGAGGGGGCGACGCTCGTGCCACGGCTCGCCCCCATCCCCGCCTTCCCCCGCAAGCAGGGGAAGGAGCTGTATCATGGCGATGTGGGTCAACGATTTAGGCGTCGCGGGATCATGCGGTAGACGTCGAAGGGAGGGCAAGGCACCCGAAATCATAATTACTCCCTTAATTCATGGTTTAAATCATCGACGACAGATTTTCCCGTACAAACCAGTTGAATTTGGTGCGGTACAGCATTATTATTAGCACTCGTCGGAGTTGAGTGCTAACAGTGCCTGCGGCATGGAGAAATCTCGCGTCATCTAGCGGTTTTTAGTCGCGCGAGTTATTCCAAGGCTGTTTATGGTAAGGCGGCAAGGTCGATGCAAGGTCGATGTCTGGCCGCCGCAGCTCCGAAGATTCCGTTCTCGTATCAGCTTGTGTATCAGATCAATTCAACAGGAGAAAATTTATGAAAATTCGTCCGTTGCACGACCGTATCATCGTGAAGCGGCTGGAAGAGGAACGCAAAACCGCTTCCGGTATCGTTATCCCCGACACCGCTGCTGAAAAACCCGACCAAGGCGAAGTCAAAGCCGTAGGCACGGGCAAACGCGGCGAAGATGGCAAACTCATTCCTATGGATGTCAAAGTCGGCGACCGTGTGCTCTTCGGCAAATACTCCGGCCAAACTGTCAAAGTCGACGGCGACGAGCTGCTGGTAATGCGCGAAGAAGACATCATGGGCGTGGTCGAATAATCCACCGCTGAAACTTATCTGGAGAATCAATCATGGCAGCTAAAGAAGTCAAATTTCATGAAAATGCCCGCCACCGCATCGTGGCCGGCGTGAACATACTCGCCGACGCAGTTAAAGTCACCCTCGGCCCCAAAGGCCGTAACGTGGTGTTGGAGCGCAGCTTCGGTGCCCCCACCGTCACCAAGGATGGCGTGTCGGTGGCGAAAGAAATCGAACTGAAAGACAAGTTCGAAAACATGGGCGCGCAAATGGTCAAGGAAGTAGCTTCCAAGACCAGCGACACGGCGGGCGACGGCACCACTACCGCCACCGTGCTGGCGCAAGCCATCGTGCAGGAAGGCATGAAGTATGTCGCCGCCGGCATGAACCCGATGGACCTGAAACGCGGCATCGACAAAGCCGTCACCGGCATTGTTGAAGAGCTGAAAAAACTCTCCAAGCCCTGCACCACCAACAAAGAAATCGCGCAAGTCGGTTCGATCTCGGCCAACGCCGATGCCTCGATCGGCAAAATCATTGCCGATGCCATGGACAAAGTGGGCAAAGAAGGCGTGATCACCGTTGAAGACGGCAAGAGCCTCGAAAGCGAACTCGAAGTCGTCGAAGGCATGCAATTCGACCGCGGCTACCTGTCGCCTTACTTCATCAACAACCCGGACAAGCAAATCGCCGTGCTGGACGATCCTTTCGTGCTGCTGCACGACAAGAAAATCTCCAACATCCGCGAACTGCTGCCGTTGCTGGAGCAAGTCGCCAAAGCCGGCAAGCCCCTGCTGATCATCGCCGAAGAAGTCGATGGCGAAGCGCTGGCCACCCTGGTGGTGAACAACCTGCGCGGCATCCTGAAAACTTGCGCCGTCAAAGCGCCGGGCTTCGGTGATCGTCGTAAAGCCATGCTCGAAGACATCGCCATTCTGACTGGCGGCACCGTGATCGCCGAAGAAGTCGGTCTGTCACTCGAGAAAGCCACCTTGAAAGACCTCGGCCGCGCCAAGCGCATCGAGATCGAAAAAGAAAACACCACGCTGATCGACGGCGCCGGTGACAAGGCCAGCATCGAAGGCCGGGTGAAAAACATCCGCACCCAAATCGAAGAAGCCACCAGCGACTACGACAAAGAAAAACTGCAAGAGCGCGTGGCCAAACTGGCCGGCGGTGTTGCACTGATCCGCGTCGGCGCTGCGACCGAACTCGAAATGAAAGAGAAAAAAGCCCGCGTTGAAGACGCTCTGCACGCCACCCGTGCAGCCGTCGAAGAAGGCATCGTGGCTGGCGGCGGCGTAGCATTGATCCGCGCCCGCGGCACCATGGGCAAAATCAAAGGCGACAACGCCGATCAGAAAGCCGGCATCAAAATCGTGTTGCGTGCGATTGAAGAGCCGCTGCGCATGATCGTCTCGAACGCCGGTGACGAGCCCTCGGTCGTGCTGAACAAAGTCGTTGAAGGCAAAGGCAACTTTGGCTACAACGCCGGTTCAGGCGAGTATGGCGACCTGGTGCAAATGGGCGTGCTCGATCCGACCAAGGTAACCCGTTGCGCGTTGCAAAACGCCGCATCGATTGCCGGTTTGATCCTCACCACCGATGCCATGGTTGCAGAAGCACCGAAAGAAGATAACGGCGGCGGTCACGCTGGCCATGGTCACGGCGGCATGGGTGACATGGGCGGGATGGGAATGTAAGGCGAAGCCTTATATTCCCTTCGGGCGGAGTCGAACAGAGGGAACCTGCGGTTCCCTCCGTAACCTCCCTCCGCACAAAAAGAAACCCCGCTTTGCGGGGTTTCTTTTTGCCTGATTTTGCTGGTGTAGTATGTTTTTTAAATCAAGGGTTTGCGCTATAAGCGCGGTACGATAAAATACGCGCCCTTCCTGTAGTACGGGGCCAAGTAGCTCAGTTGGTAGAGCAGCGGACTGAAAATCCGTGTGTCGGTGGTTCAATTCCGCCCTTGGCCACCAATAATCAATGAGTTACGTTAAAAAGTGTGCTAAAAATTCCATAGCACACCCGTAGCACACTTTTGATTTTGGTACTACAATAAAGCTGTGGTTTTAACGCACAATTTTGCGCGGAGCACAGCTTACGTCCGAACTTATACACATATTGGATGGCCTGGTCGTACTTTACCGACGCGATCGTAGCGCACGTTGGCAAGCACGACTGAAATTAGCTGACAGCAGTTGGCGGCGTGTAAGCACGGGTGCTACAGATAGCGTAGCGGCTGGCAAAGCGGCAATGAAGCTGTACTACGACGCTGAATTTAAGCGTGAGAACAAGCTGCCGCAAAACACACGACGGTTTGGTGCTGTGGCTGACGCGGTAGTGGCGGCACTGAATGCAGAACTAACCGCAGGTACGGGAAAAAGTGCGTACCGCAGTTATGTTAGTGCAATCAATCTCTACCTCAAACCCTTTTTCGGCAAACACAATATCGACAGCATCAGCCC
>CAMBGJ010000122.1 GCA_945865805.1 Bordetella parapertussis | reverse complement strand
GCAGCCCGGAATCGAAGCAAATCGCAGTTGTTCTGGCGTAGAATCCGTGGTGGGCAAAGACCTGTTCGTGTTGACGAATGTGTTTCTCAATAACTCACATTGTACCAATCACTTACAGTGTTCTTTGCCCTTTTTATGCAAAATTCAGGCTAAAAAATATCAAAAACTCAGCACGCACCAATCGGAGGTCGCATGCGGTTCAAGCGCGATAACACAACGCAAGTATGTGTTTTTATTGTGTTTTTTTTGATTCACGGGATGGCATCCGCGCAAGGGCTACGCGCGGGCGGGTCGGGTTCGACTTCTGCCGTGGTGCGGGTGCTGGCTGAAGCATTTAATAAGGCGAATCCGGCGGACGCCGTGCAGGTGGCTGCCGCGCTGGGCACGCCGGGCGGGATCAAGGCGCTGGATGCCAGAGCGCTCGATGTGGCGCTGGCCTCGCGTCCGTTGAGTGGCGACGAGATCAACAAAGGCAAGCTGACTGCGGTTGAATTCGCCCGCACGCCGTTTGTGATTGCGGTGGCTAGCACCAGCGCCTTGAGCGATCTGACGTTACCGGCGCTAACCCAGTTGCTGGAGAAGACCGACGCCACATGGCCCGACGGCAGTCACGTGCGCTTGGTGTTGCGGCCCAAGGACGACGTGGATATCCGCATCATCATGTCGTTTTCACCTGGCGTTGAGAAAGCGATGCAGTCCGCCCTGGCACGTTCCGGCAATTACGTGGCCGCCACCGACGACGATGCCGTGGCGGCGATAGTCCGCCTGCCGGGCGCCATCGGCGGCACCACGCTGGGGCAAATTCTCGCTGAAAAACGCCCGCTGAAGGCTTTGACGCTGGCTGGCAAGACACCCACGGTCGCGGCCATCAAGAGTGGTGAGTATCCCTACTACAAGCGGCACTTTCTCGCGATTCGCGAGGATGCCTCTCCCGCAGTGCGGCGCTTCGTGGCATTTGTGCAATCCGCCGATGCCCGGCGACTGCTCGACGCCGCTGGTTGCTGGAGCGGCCCGTTCAACGACAACAAGAGCAGCAAGGATTAAGCGTTGATGGCGCAGGCATCTGACACCAGTAACGACACGGCCAACGGTAACAGCGAATCCATCCTGCAGGGCATCACCCTCATTGCGGTGGTGATGTGCGTGATCGTCGCCGTTGCGCTGCCTGCGGTCTATTATGTCTTGCGCCTGGGACAGCTCGATTCGTCGTTGCGCGTCGAGGCCGACGCGCGCGCGCGCGGTTACGACGCTGATCAATCGCGACCCCCTGTTGTGGCGTTTTCAGCAGAACGCGTTGCGTGAAATCATCGACGACCGCTTGCACGACGAGCTCGAATTCAACGTGCGTATGACCCTGCTGGGTGGCGAGTTGGTGGCGCAATCGGAAAAGCACATCGACACGCCGCACCGCCTGAGTAAGGCGGCGCTTTACGACGCAGGCGTGCAGGTGGGCGAAGTGGAAATCACCGGCACGCAGCGCCCGCAATTGTGGGCGACGCTCAAAGTGGCGCTGCTGGCGCTGCTGCTGGCGATACTGTTGTATTTGGTGGTGCATACGCTGCCGCTGGCGGCGCTGCGCCGCGCCATCACCCGCCTGCGCGAAGAAACCGCACGGGCGGATCAGGCAAGTCAGGCGAAATCGGCGTTTCTGGCCGCCATGAGCCACGAATTGCGCACACCGATGAACGGTGTCATCGGCATGACCGGGCTGCTGCTGGATACGCCGTTAAGCCGCGACCAGCGTGAGTTTGTCGAAACCATACGGGTCAGCGGCAATCTGCAATTGGCGGTGATCAACGACGTGCTGGATTATTCGAAAATCGAGTCCGGCAAGCTCGAACTTGAAGTGCAGCCGTTCGACATATCGCGCTGCATCGAAGAAGTGTTCAGCATCGTCGCGCCCGAGGCGCACAAGAAAGGCCTGGATCTTTTATATCTGGTCGACAATCAGGCACCGCAGTGGATTCTCGGCGATGTCACGCGCCTGCGTCAGATACTGGTGAATCTGGTGAATAACGGCGTGAAATTCACCACGCGTGGTGAAATTTTCGTCAAGGTAACGCAAATTCGCATGGTGCCGGGCGCGAGCGTGCTGGAGTTCGCGGTACGTGATACGGGTATCGGCATTTCCAGTGAGCGCCAGCAATCGCTGTTTCAGCCGTTTTACCAGGTGGAAGCCAGCACGGCGCGCAAGTATGGCGGCACCGGGCTGGGGCTGGCGATCTGCGCACGGCTGGCCACCCTGATGGGCGGCACGGTCGGCGTGCAAAGCGAGCCGGGCCAGGGATCAACCTTCACCTTTACCCTGCGGGCGCCGTTGGCCGAAGCCGAGGCCGTGCGATACGGTTTGCCCAAAGCAGCGGATATATCGGGCAAGCAGGTGCTGGTGGTGGACGACAACGAGACCAGCCGCATGATTCTGGATACCGTGTTGCAGCGCTGGGGCATGGCCTGCACGCTGGCGGATTCACCGCAGGCGGCGCTGGCATTGCTGCAATCCCCATCTGCACCGCGTTTTGACGCGGTGATCACCGATTACCATATGCCGGAAATGGACGGCATCGCGCTCGCGCAGCGTATGCGCGCGATGCCTGCCGGTGCCACGCTGCCGCTGATCCTGTTTTCGTCATCCGAGGTGATGACGCCTGCCAGCGCCGACGCGCTGTTCGTGGCGCGGCTGATGAAGCCGCTGCGTCAATCGCAGTTGTTCGAGACGCTGATCACGGTGTTTGGCACGCAGGGTGCTTCACCGCACCGTGAAACGTCGTCGAGCGCTGGCCTGCACACGGGCCGTTCGCTGGATTTCAGTGGCGTACGTCTGCTGGTGGCCGAAGACAACCAGATCAACCTGCGTCTGGCCCACTTGATGCTGGAGCGCCTCGGTTGCCGCGCCGACGTGGCGGCCAACGGTATTGAGGCGGTGCAGGCGGTGCGGCGCCAGCCCTACGACATTATTCTGATGGACGTGCAAATGCCGGAAATGGATGGCATCGAAGCGACACGGGCGATACGCGCCTTGCCGGGCCTCGGCGTGCTGCCTTACATCATCGCCGTCACCGCCAATGTGCTGCACGAAGACCGGCAGTCGTACGTCGAGGCCGGCATGAATGATTTTCTCGGCAAGCCGTATACGCCGGCGGAGCTCGAAGCCACGCTCGCTCGCGCCCTGTCGCAAGCGCAGGGATTACCGCCCGCCGCATCGCCTGCGGTGCCCGTCGGGATGCCGCTGGCACCCGCGTTGTTGTTGGATGCAAAACGCTCGCTCGAGATTCGCGATCTGATGCGTGAAACAGGCGCCGACCTGTATCAGGAAATGATCGGTAATTTGGACAAGGATCTGGCCCAATTTGCCGATGCCCTGGATGCCCTGGCGGCAACCCGCGGCACCCCGGATGCGGCGCTTATTCGCCACGCGCACAGCCTGAAAGGCGCCAGCCGTGGCGTGGGCGCACAGGCGCTGGGCGACCTGTTTGCCGAGCTCGAACAATTGGCCAAGGCAGGCGATGTCGCGGCGCTCACGCGCCGTCATGTCGACAGTCAGACGTTGATCGCGCAATCGCTGCAGGCGCTGCGGCAACTCGACGCCGAACGCGGCTAGTCACGGCATGATCGGCATGAACGGGCCTATGCGCTAAGCTACCGCCCCGGATACGGCTATCAAGAACCATGCCCTCCTGCCAGGATACACGACCGCTAAAGAAAGCGGGGTTCAAGGAACCATGATGAAAACTATGATGATTACCCGTACCGTTACGCTCACATGGCTCGCGCTGGTGCCCACCATGGCGCTGGCTCAGGCGTGGCCTGCTAAAACCATACGCATGGTCGTGCCCTTCCCGGCCGGCGGTGGGGTGGATTACGTCGGGCGCGTCGTGGCCAAGGGCATGTCCGAGCGCCTGGGCCAACAGGTGGTGATCGACAACCGTGGCGGTGCGAGCGCCATCATCGGCATGGAACTCGTCAAGAACGCGGCACCCGATGGCTACACCATCGGCGCCACATCGTCGGGGCCGCTTGCCATCAATCCGCACATCTTCCGCAAGCTCGCCTACGACAGCGTGCGCGATTTCACCGGCATCGGCATCATCACCACGTTTCCCTATCTGCTGGTGGCGCACCCGTCGCTGCCGGTGAAAAACGTGAAGGAACTCATCGCGCTCGCGCGGTCGCGGTCTGGCGAGATCGCCTATTCCTCGCCCGGCACGGGCAACGGGCAGCATCTGGCCACGGCGTTGTTTGCGGCGACGGCCAAGCTCGAGATGCTGCATATCCCGTACAAAGGCAATGCGCCATCAGTGATATCACTGGTGTCTGGCGAGACGCAGCTCACCTTCAGCAGCATCCCTGGCATGCTACCGCATGTGCGCGCGGGCCGCGTGAAGGCGCTGGGCGTGGGCACGGCGCAACGCGTGCCGTCGCTGCCGGATTTCCCCACTGTCGCTGAGAGCGGCCTGCCGGGATTCGAGGCTTTCGGCTGGGGCGCGGTGATCGCGCCAGCCAATTTACCGCGTGATGTGGTGACCGCGATGAACAAGGCCATTGTCGATACACTGAAGCAACCCGACACCGCGCAGCGCATGCTGGCCGATGGCGCAGTGCCAGCGCCCAGCACGCCGGAAGAATACACCGCCTATTTGAAAGCGGAGCTGGCCAAATGGGGGCGGGTGGTGAAGCTCGCGAACGTCAAGCCAGAGTGATGTAAGCACTTTCAACATAATCAACATAAATACTATGACGATGAAACCCAATTTCCTGATTATCCTCGTCGACGATCTGCGCTACGACGAATTCGGCGCAGGCGGCCACCCGTATATGAAAACGCCGCACATCGACCGCATCGCGCACGAGGGCATGATGTTCGACCGTGCGTTTCACACCACGCCGATTTGCTCGCCCAACCGCGCGTCGATACTTACCGGGCAATACGCCAGCCGCCACGGCATTATCGACAACGTCGCGCGCGACGCGGCGAGTCATCGCATTCCGAATTACCACCTCGAATTGCAAAAGCTCGGCTACGAAACCGCGCATCTGGGTAAGTGGCACATGGGCAACGACGGCAAGCCGCGGCCCGGTTACGACTACTGGGTGGCGTACGACGGCCATGGTCGGCTGAACGATCCGCTGCTCAACGAGCATGGCAAATACGTGCAGCGCAAGGGCTACATCACCGACATCATGAACACCATGGCGGTGGATTTTGTGAAGCAAAAACACAAAAACCCGTGGTCGCTGTGGTTCGCGCACAAGGCCGTGCACCCCGACGCGGAGCAGGCCGCCGACGGCACCATCCGCATGGACGGCTACCGCGTGCCCAAGCGCCACGAGAATTTGTATAAGGGCTGCGTGTTCCCGAAAAAACCCAACATGCAAAGCCCAGCGGAATTTCTCAAACACAAACCGGTGTGGACCGAAGCGGTTGAGCTACGCAAGAGTAAAGAGTCGTTGGCGATCACCGATCCGCTGCATTCATTCACGCAGGAAGAAATCCGCCTGCGCGCGGCGATGATGGCATCGGTGGACGAAGGTGTCGGCATGCTGTTCGACGCGCTCGAACAAACCGGCCAATTCGACAACACGGTGATTTTGTTTCTGGGCGACAACGGTTTTTTCTTCGGCGAACACGGCATCGGCCCCGATCGGCGTTTTGGTTACGAAGAAGGTATCCGCTCGCCGCTGACCGTGCGCTACCCCAGGCTGCTCAAAGCCGGCGCACACCGCAAGCAACTGGTGATCCTGCAAGACCTGGCACCGACACTGATCGAACTCGCCGGCGGCAAACCCGGCGGACACATACAAGGTCGCTCGCTGGTGCCGTTATTCTGCGGTAAAAAACCGGCGTGGCGTAAATCGGTATTCATCGAATACTGGGCGGAAAACGCCTACCCGTGGCTGGTCGGCATGACCTACAAAGCCGTGCGCACGGATCGGCACAAATACATTAAGTGGGTGAATCGCGCGAAAAACGGCGAGCTGGATGAGTTATATGATCTTGATAAAGATCCGTTTGAAATCAATAACTTAGCTAAAAACCCTGCTCATCGCGCTACGCGCGAGAAATTGCATCTTGAGATGCGTAAGCTGGCGGCCGATGCGTTGGGGTTGTGAGGCAAACGGGTGACGGCGCACGCAGACACCCTAGTCAAGTAGCTTTCGGGGGATTCCGTGCCCGGTTGAGGTTAACCCTCTGTCAGGTTGACAACCGTAATCATAAGGTTGACAATTAATGTAAGAGAGGTTGACAATGAGCAAGGTTAGAGTCGGCGGGGAATTGGTGCGCAAGTTCCTCATTAAGAATATTGACGCCCACCCGGCAGACGTCGTTAAGGTGGCGAGCGAAAAGTTCGATTGCACCAGACAAGCTGTTCACAAACACCTCAAGCGATTGGTCGACGAGGGTGCTGTTTTGGTTGCCGGGAACACGCGCCGGAAGCGATACAGCCTTGCTCCTCTTCTGGAATGGACGCGGCAGTACGAAGTTACGCGAGGTCTGGCGGAAGACGCCGTTTGGCGGAATGATATAGCGCCATTGTTGGATAAACTGCCTGACAACGTGCTTGGCATCTGGCATTACGGCTTTACAGAAATGTTCAACAATGTCATTGACCACTCGAGGGCGCATATCGCAAGTGTGTCTGTTCAAAAGACCGCCGCGGCGACAAAAATCGAGATTTATGATGATGGTGTCGGTATTTTCAAGAAGATACAGGCGGCACTTAACCTAGTGGATGAAAGGCACGCGGTTCTTGAGCTTGCAAAAGGGAAATTCACAACAGATCCGGAAAATCATTCCGGCGAAGGAATCTTCTTCTCGTCCAGAATGTTTGACAAGTTCGACATTCTCTCGGGCGAGGTGTACTTTTCGCACGAGTTTGACGAGAAGGAAGATTGGATTATTCAGGGAAATAGGCTGCGTGGCGGTACGCTGGTAACTATGGCGCTGCATAACCACACTGCCCGCACAACAAAAAAGGTCTTCGACAAATTCACATCTGGCGAAGACTACGGATTTAACACCACAGTGGTGCCTGTAAATCTGATGCGATACGGGGATGACAATCTCGTTTGCCGATCACAAGCGAAGCGACTGTTGATGCGAATTGACAGGTTCAAGGTCGTGATGCTTGATTTTACCGGCGTGGCTTCTATCGGACAGGCGTTTGCAGATGAGGTGTTTCGCGTCTTCAGACTCAAGCACCCGAACGTAGAACTGGTTCCATTGCATGTCTCGTCGGAGGTTAAGAGAATGATATCTCGTGCGACGTCGCTGGCAGCAGAGTCTGGAGAAAGGTAGTCGAACGTAGGGGTAGCCTACTATGAATGAAAACATGACTGTGCGAAGCTAGGTACGCCATGGCTCCACAGTATCCGCCCCAATTCCAAACTTCTGTATCGCTCCCGTTACCGTAGCCGCAGGCAAAACTTCCTGATCCGCCAACGCCTTGAGCGCCGCCACCGCGATATGCCCACGATCCACCTCAAAAAACCGCCGCAACAACTCACGCGTGTCGCTACGCCCAAAGCCATCGGTGCCGAGCACGGTGTAGGGGCGATCCACCCACGCGCGGATCGGTTCGGCGAAATTGCGCACGTAGTCGGTGGCGGCGACGACTGGCCCGGCGTGGTCGCGCAGTGCTTGCTCCACCCAGGTGACGCGCGGTGCGGCTTCGGGGTGCAGCCGGTTCCAGCGTTCGCAGGCGGCGCCGTCGCGGGCGAGTTCGGTGAAGCTGGTGACGCTCCACACGTCAGCGGCAATTTGATAGTCGCTTTCGAGGATTTCGGCTGCCGCCAACACTTCACGCAATATCGTGCCGCAGCCCATTAACTGCACGCGGTGTTTGTGTTTGCTGCCTGGCTTCAATAAATACATGCCGCGCAGGATGCCTTCCTCGGTACCAGCAGGCATCGCCGGCATGCGGTAATTCTCATTGGTCACTGTCAGGTAATAGAACACGTCCTCCTGTTCATCCAGCATGCGGCGCAGGCCGTCTTGAATGATGACGGCGAGTTCGTAGCCGTAGGTGGGGTCGTACGACACGCAGTTGGGAAACGTCGCCGCTGTCACGTGACTGGAGCCGTCTTGATGCTGCAAGCCTTCGCCCGATAGCGTGGTGCGCCCGCTGGTTGCGCCGATCAAAAAGCCGCGTGCGCGTGCATCGCTCGCGCCCCAGATCAAATCGGCGACGCGTTGAAACCCGAAGATGGAATAGAAAATATAAAACGGCACCATCGTCACGCCATGCGCGCTGTAGGCGGTGGCGGCGGCGATCCATGACGACATCGCGCCCGCTTCGGTGATGCCTTCTTCGATGATCTGGCCGTTTTTCGCTTCTTTGTAATAGAGCAATTCGTCGCGGTCTTCCGGTTCGTACATTTGCCCGGTGGAGGAATAAATCGCGAACTGGCGGAACAGCGTTTGCATACCAAACGTGCGTGCTTCGTCGGCGACGATGGGCACGATGTGCTTGCCGATCTCCGGGGTTTTCAACAACTGCGACAGCACGCCGACGAAGCTCATGGTGGTGGATTCTTCGCGCTCGTGGGAGCCTTCGAGTACGCGCGCAAATGCGGGTAGCTTGGGTGCAGGCAACGCGGGCGCGGTGCGTACGCGCGCAGGCATCGCCCCGCCCAAGGTTTTGCGTCTCGCATGTAAGTATTTGATTTCATGGGAATTTTCGGTGGGCTTGTAAAACTTGAGTGCTGCCACGTCGGCGTCCGAAATCGGCAACGCAAAACGATCACGAAACGCGAGCAGCGCATCGGTCTCCAGTTTCTTCGCCTGGTGCGCGGTCATCTTGCCTTCGCCCCACTGGCCCATGCCGTAGCCTTTTTTCGTTTGCGCGAGGATCACGGTCGGGCGTCCGCGACTGCGTGTGGCGGCGTGATAGGCGGAATAGACTTTCAGCGGATCGTGCCCGCCGCGCCGCAGCCGGTCGATGTCGGCGTCGGACAAATCCGCAACCAGCGCCTGCAGCTCAGGATACTTATTGAAAAAATGCTCGCGATTAAAACGCCCATCGGTGGCGGCATATTTTTGCAGTTCGCCATCGACGGTTTCGTGCAGCCGTTGCAGCAACACGCCTTCTTTGTCGCGCGCGAACAGTGTGTCCCAATCGCTGCTCCATAACAGCTTGATCACGTTCCAGCCTGCGCCGGTGAAGAGACCTTCGAGTTCCTGAATGATGGAGCCGTTGCCGCGGACTGGGCCGTCGAGCCGCTGCAAGTTGCAATTCACCACGAAGATCAGGTTGTCGAGTTTTTCGCGTGCCGCGAGTGACAGACCGGCGAGTGACTCCGGTTCGTCCATCTCGCCATCGCCGACGAAGGCCCACACTTTGCGGTCCGACTTGGGACGGATTTCGCGATCTTCGAGGTAGCGCATGAAACGCGCCTGATAGATGGCGTTGATCGGCCCCAGGCCCATTGACGCATTGGGGAATTGCCAGAAATCCGGCATCAGCCACGGGTGCGGATACGACGCCAGCCCGCCGCCACGCGTCTCCTGCCGGTACTTCATCAACTGATCTTCGGTGAGTCGGCTCTCGAGAAACGCGCGCGCGTAGATGCCGGTCGAACAATGCGGCTGATAATAAATCAGATCGCCATCTTGTCCGGCGCGAAAAAAGTGATTGAGACCGACTTCGTAGAGATCGGCCGCCGACGCGTAGGTGGCAATATGCCCGCCCAGCTCGGGATGTTCGCGATTCGCGCGCACCACCATCGCCAGTGCGTTCCAGCGTACCAGCGCGGTGATGCGTTCCTCCAGGGCGAGATCGCCGGGGTACGGCGGCTGTTCCGATAGCGGAATGGTGTTGCAGTAGGCGGTGGTGGCGTTGAACTTCAGCCCGCGACAACTGCGCCGTGCGGTGTCGAACAACTGCTGCAGAATAAACTCCGCGCGTGCTTCGCCCTCGTTGGCGATCAGCGATTGCAGGGATTCGATCCACTCGCGGGTTTCTTGTGGATCGGCATCGGTGGGGTAGTTCATGTGGTTTTGTTCCGTTGTTTGTTTACGTCGAACGAGACATCAGTGATGCCTCGTCGAAGGTCGCACCTATCCAATTATCGGGTACGTTCAATACCCCCGTTGTCATTACCGCGCAGGCGGGAATCCATAAGGAGTGCCCTATGGCACTGTGTTATGGATTCCCGCCTGCGCGGGAATGACAGGGGAAGTTCTTTTACACTACGCGTCTACCGTTTATCGCTCAGGGATACCTCAAACGTTCTGTCCCCCAATGCCATATCCCCATTTCCCGATTCGCTTATGGTAGGTCTTTTGCCATGCTATGAGCTTGCGATTTTTGCTACTGATAATCTAAAATAAGCAATTATTACTAAGTAATGCAAATGTGTCTTGATAACGCGAAGAATCAGGGAAAGAAGTCGCCTTTCACACAGGACATATTTGGGTTTCTCCTTAATAAATCGTAAAATAATTGAAAATTTCGATATAAAATTGCTCAGTTACACATAATTCCAGCCCTAACCAATGATTCGATCCTCGCACGCCGTCAACCACACCATGCCCCTCTGCCCATGAAAAGCCGGTGGAACGATACGGCTGCTGCACGTTGCCCGGACGAACTTGCCTTGCGCGCCTACAGCTCGCGGCTGCTGGGTGGCGATGCCTCGATGGTGCTGCACGGCGGCGGCAATACCTCGATCAAGCTGAATGAAAACGCCGCCGCCGTGCTGTACGTCAAAGGCACTGGCAGCGATCTGGCACGTGTCGACGCGTCGTCGTTTACACCGTTGCGGCTGGATGGCGTACAGGCTGTTCTTGGCGAATCGGAATTGAACAACGCAGCCATGATGCAGGCGCTTGATGCCTGCCTCGCGCGACGACCTGCACCACGCCCTTCGATTGAAACGTTGCTGCATGGCGGGCTGCCGTTTCGTTGTGTCGAGCACACACATGCTGACGCGGTGCTCGCGGCGATGAATGTCGACGCCATCCAACGCGTGCATGCTGAAGTCTATGGCGACCGCGCGCCGCTGGTGCCTTATTGTCACTCCGGCCACGCGCTGGCGCGTGCGTGCATGGAAGCGTTCAATGCACGCCGCACTGGCAACACCATCGGCCTCATTCTCGCCTTTCACGGCGTGGTGGCGTTTGGCGATGACGTGCGCTCGTCGCATGAAAACATGATTGAACTGGTGACGCGCGCCGAAGATTATTTGCGCGCGCGGGGTGCGTGGGATGTCGCGCAAGCGCCTCTCACGCCGCCGCCCGCAGCGACGCAGGCGCTGGCGGAATTGCATGAACAAGTTAATGCTACCGCCGGTGCATCCCTCGTCATGCAAATCGCCACTGACACGCAGTGCATGACTTTCGTCCGGCGTGCCGACCTTTCAGACATTTCGCAGCAAGGCCCGGCCACCCCACAGCATGCGGTGTACACCAAACGTGTGCCAATGATCGGGCGTGATGTGCAGGCGTTTGCGGCAGCTTATCGCGACTATCTCGATGTGCATCTGGGCAAAGCCGCCAGCGCGTTGATGGATGCCGCGCCGCGCATCGTGCTTGACCCTGACGTGGGCGTCATCGCGTTCGGTACGACGGCGCGTGAGGCGCAAATGGCGCTTGAGATGTATCAGCACGATATCGCCATCATCACCCGCGCCAGTGCACACGGGCGATATTGTGCGGCCTCGCCAGCGGCGATGGCGCTGGCGGGGTTTGACTATGGCGGGTATGCCGCGAAGCCATCGCAGCAAATTAATGGCTTGGAAAAAATATGAATAAAAACAATCCCTTACGATGGGTCCTCGGCGCACTGGAAATGCTCGATCAGCGCGCGCTGCCGACGCGCGTGGCGTATCTGCGCTTCGATTCGGCTGCCGCTGTCGCCGACGGTATTAAAACCATGGTGGTACGCGGCGCACCGGCGATCGGCTGTGCGGCGGCCTTCGGCGTGGCGCTGGAAGCGCTGCGGCTGCGCCACGTTACGCGTGAGAGTTTTCTGTCGGGCATGGAACAAGGCATCGCAACACTTGCCGCGAGCCGTCACACGGCAGTGAATCTCTTCTGGGCGCTGAATCGTATGCGCGGCAAGCTGGATGGCTTACTCGCGGATAAAACGCTAAACGTAATCGACATAGCGGAGGCCCTGTTGGCCGAAGCGCACGCCATCCTCGATGAGGATGTGCGCCTCAATCGCGCGATGGGCACGCATGGCGCGGCACTGCTCCGCGACAACATGCGCGTGCTCACGCATTGCAATGCCGGCGCGCTGGCCACCGCCGGGCATGGCACGGCCCTGGGCGTGATTCGTTCTGCGGTCGAGGCGGGCAAGCGCCTGCACGTCTATGCCGATGAAACGCGGCCGTTTTTGCAAGGCGCGCGGCTCACCGCGTGGGAGCTGATGCAGGACAACATTCCGGTGACGCTGATCGCCGACAACGCGGCGGGCCTCCTGATGCGCCTGGGCGAGATCGATGCCGTGATCGTGGGCGCTGACCGCATCGCCGCCAATGGTGATGTGGTCAACAAGATCGGCACCTATGGCGTGGCGGTGCTGGCGCGGCGGCATGGCATCCCGTTTTATGTCGCGGCACCGCTATCGACCATCGATGCCGCCACGCCATCCGGCGATGGCATTACCATTGAAGAACGCGACGCCAGCGAAGTCACCGGTTACGGCGGTACGCGATGGGCGCCAGAGGGCGTTGCGGTACGAAACCCGGTGTTCGACATGACGCCTGCCGATTTGGTGACGGCGCTGATCACCGAACGTGGCGTGATGCCTGCGCCGGATCGTGAGCAAATTCGCCAGGTGCTGGCATGAGCATGAATAATTCGAAGCCGAAGACGGCCGTGCTGGATGACACCGATTGGCGCATCCTCGCCGCCCTGCAGGACGACGCACGGCTGACCAATGCCGACCTTGCAGAGAAAGTCTTTCTGTCGCCGTCGCCGTGCCTGCGGCGTGTGCGCGATCTGGAGCAAGCCGGGCTGATACGCCGTTACGTGACACTGCTCGATCCGCTGAAAATCGGCCTGACGGTGAGCGTGTTCATACAGGTGAGTCTGGAAAAACAGATGCGCGGCGCGCTCGATACCTTTGAAAACTCGGTGCTTGCCCGCGGCGAGGTGATGGAGTGTTACCTGATGACAGGCGACGCGGATTACCTGCTGCGCGTGGTGGTGTCCGACATGCAATCGCTGGAACGGTTTATCGTGGATTACCTCGCCAAGATTCCGGGCGTATCGAATATCCGTTCGAGTTTTGCGTTAAAGCAGGTCAAATACAAAACGGCGCTGCCGCTGACCACCCCTGCGCCCACCGCGCCATCACGCCGTTATCGGGCGAAATAGTGCCATTTTGCGCGGCACGTGACATTGCTTGCCAGCGCTGAACGTTTGGCTTACTGTCATGATTACCTACGTGATTTTAGCGTCGCCTACCTGATACGAAAATGAAAAATTCAGTTCGTAATGCCCGTCACGGCATCAGCAACAACGCATGCGAAGATTTGATCGCGCTTACCAACCACAAAGCCCATTGGTCGCGCCGTGATTTTATGGCTGGCGCGATTTCATCAGGCGTCGCCTCCGGCTTCGCGCTGGCCGCGCAGCCGGTGTGCGCGCAAACGGTGGTGCACACGGATGTGCGTTATCTCACTGCAGAGATGGTGCAGGTGCCCACCGAGAATGGCACGATCCCCGCCTACTTTGCGAAGCCCGCGCCGTCGCGCGTGCCGCCGTTATCGACCTCGGCGTTGCCCATCATTGTTGTGGTGCAGGAAATCTTCGGTGTGCACGAACACATCCAGGATGTGTGCCGGCGTTTTGCGCAACTGGGCTATATGGCGATCGCGCCGGCGCTGTTTCATCGTCAGGGTGATGCGTCGAAGTTGAAAGACAACAAGGAAATTTTCGCGCAGATCGTAGCCAAGGTTCCCGATT
>CAMBGJ010000121.1 GCA_945865805.1 Bordetella parapertussis | reverse complement strand
TGCCGCCGTGCGTCGCATGGTGCTCAATATTCTGCGTCTGGATAAGTCCCGCAAGGGCGGAATCAAGACGCGACGCCTGGTCGCATCAACCAGCGATTCTTATCGTGAGCAATTACTTGGGATGGTGGCTATTTGATGCAATTGCCCTGGGGCCGGCCGGTGCAGGCGTCCGGCACGCCCGATGACGTGCGAACATAACGCTAACTATTTGTTTTTAAAATAAAATGTTTGGATCAACTGAAATAGCGATATTGCTCACGGCACTGCTGGTGATGGTGTTCGCCGGGGTGCATATCGCTGTCGCGCTGGGCATGGCCAGCGTGCTCGGCATCTATCTTATGCAGGGCAATATGGAAGTGGTGTATTCGTTCATCGGCACCACCGCCTACGAGGCGCTGCGCGATTATGTGTTCGCGGTAATACCGTTATTCATGCTGATGGGCGAATTTCTCGCCAAATGCGGGGCGGCGCGCGATCTGTTTGCGCTGACCAATCGTCTGACCAAAAAAATCCCCGGCAGGCTGGGCATCGCCACCGTGCTCGCCAACGCCGTATTCGCCTTCGTCACCGGCGTCTCCATCGCGGCGGCGGCGGCCTTCTCGCGCATTGCCTATCCGGAAATGAAACGCTACGGCTACGATAAAAAATTCGCGCTCGGCTGCATCGCCGGCAGCGCGTGCTTAGGGATGCTGATACCACCCAGCGTTCTGATGATCGTGTGGGGCGTGTTGACCGAGCAGGCGATCGGCAAAATCTTTATCGCCGGCATCATCCCCGGCTTCATTCTGGTGTTTTTTTACTGCGCCTACATCATCGGCGCCGCCATGCTTAAACCCGAACTCGTCGGCGCGGGCACCAAACTCGCGCAGGTGCAAAGCGATGTTGAAATCAGCGACGCCGAATTCCGCGAACTGCTGATCAGCACCGGACTGGTGTTCCTGCTGGTGGGTATCACGCTGGGCGGCATCTGGCTGGGCTTTTTTACGCCCACCGAGGGCGCGGGCGTGGGTGCGGCACTCGCCCTGCTGCTGGCGATGTGGAAACGCATGAAGGCGAAAGAGTTATTTGAGGTGATACTCTCGGTCGGACGCACTTCCGCACCCTTGCTGATTCTGCTCTTTTGCGCGCAACTGTATTCGCGCGTGCTGTCGATGACCGGCATCACCGGCATGGCGAAAGAGTTTTTCCTCACCTCTGGCCTCGGCATTTGGGGCGTGCTGGCGGTGATGGTGCTGATCTGGTTCATCCTCGGCATGCTGATCGATTCAATCTCGATCATCCTGCTCACCGTGCCGGTGTTCGCGCCGGTGGCGGCCGCGCTCGGCATGGACCCGCTGGCGTTTGCCATCCTCGGTATCCTTGCGATTGAAACCGGCCTACTCACGCCGCCCTTTGGCATACTCGTGTTTACGGTAAAAGCGGCGATGCCTAACGAGGCTACGCTCGGCGAAATCTTCAGAGGCTGCATCCCCTACTGGATTTGCCTGCTGGGTGTGATCGTGGTGATCGCCGCCTTCCCGCAACTCGCGACCTGGCTGCCAAGCCTGGGCAACGTGGTCGCCAAATAATTGGAGTGCTACGCATGGCTGCTTACTGGATATCTCGCTGCAAAGTCGACAACCCCGTCGAATACAAAAAATACACCGACCTCGTGCCTGGCATCATCGCGAAATACGGCGGCCGCGTGCTGGCGCGCGGCGGACGCTTTCAGATCATGGAAGGCATCGATAAATTCACCCGCTTCGTGGTGATCGAATTCGACACCTTCGAGCAAGCGGTTAAGTGTAATCAGTCGCCCGAGTATCAGGCTGCGGCCGCGTTCCGCCGCGCGCCCGGCGCGGGCGAGGTCGATCAGATCATCGTCGATGGCGGCGACGCGACGAAATAACAGACTGCAGGAACGGATATGCCACTACATCACCTCGAACACTTTCTGATTCAAACCGCCGATCTCGACGGCACGCGCGATTGGTATGTCAACACGCTGGGCATGCGCGTCGGCCCCAGCCCGGATTTTAAATTCCCGGTGGTGTGGCTTTACATCGGCGACACCGACGTGCTGCATCTCACAGTCGGTGGCAAAAACGTCAGCGAAAATCGCAAGGCGTATCTCGGCCAACAAAGCGAGGCGACGCACGGCTCGGGCGTGGTGGATCACATCGCGTTTCGTGCCACGGGCTTGCGCGAGACCATGGAGCGCCTGCAAAAACACAGCGTGCCGTTTCACAAACGCATGGTCGATGATCAGGGGCTGTTTCAGCTTTTCATGCTCGATCCGAACGGCGTGAAAATCGAACTTAACTTTGCCAACACCGAGGTGCATGGCATCGCGCCCGAACTGATGGCGGCGGCACTGCCCGCATAACATCCATAAATATCCCTATAAAACAAATACTTAAATCATGGCTATCTACCCCGAATTAAAAGGCCGCGTCGCCGTCGTCACTGGCGCCGCGCAAGGCATAGGCGCATCGACGGTGCGCGAATTCGCTCAACAAGGTGCGCTGGTGGCGCTGCTGGATATCGATGAGGCCGGCGCGCAAAAAGTCGCCGCCGAAATCAAAGGCACGCGCGTGATTTGCGTGCGCACCGATGTCACCGACGACACTTCTGTCACCGATGCCCTGGCGCGCGTGGCCAGCGAATTCAGCGGCATCGACATTCTGGTCAACAGCGCGGGTGGCTACGGCAAACTCACCGGCGTGGAAGAACTGCCGGTGGACGACTGGGATCGCACGGTAACGCTCAATCTGCGTGGCACGTTCCTGATGTGCAAGCGCGCAATTCCGTATCTGAAGAAATCCAAGGCGGGACGCATCATCAACGTGTCGTCGATCTCCGGCCGCACGCTGTTTGGCTCGACCTCGCCCGCGTACGCCGCCTCGAAAGCAGGCGTGATTCAGCTCACGCGCTTTCTGGCGATTGAGCTCGGGCCTTCGGGCATTACGTCCAATTCAATCGCGCCGATCACCACGCTCACGCCTCGCGTGAAGGCCTTGCGCACCGAAGCTAATATCGAGCAAATCGCAGCAACCATTCCGCTGCGCCGCCTGCCGGTGCCGGAGGATCACGCCAATGCGATGGTGTTTCTGGCGTCCGACAGCGCGTCGTATCTGAACGGCGTGGCGCTGGATATCAATGGTGGGCGGATATTGATGTAACGCCGGGCAGGCTATTTCGCCGGTGCCGTGCCGATCCAGGGCTCATCAGCAATATCAAACAGGCACTGCTCAAAACCCTTGAACTTGTCCGAGCGCTTCGAGCGGTAATTTTTCGCTTTTTCGCTCGCGTCCTCCGGCAGTTCCGAGTACGACACCGCACCATTCGCCAGACAGCGATTCGCCGTGCCTTCGAGATCATCAACATACACGCCGAAGTGATGCGGCCCGGTGAAATCCATGCCACGGTCGATCTGGTCCTGCTTGAAATACAGCACCGAAATATTGATCGCGCCGTCGGTCAACACCACGCCGCGCGCACGCGGATTGTCGAGGCGGCGGATTTCCGTCCAGCCGAATACGTTTTTGAAGAACGCTGCCTGCTTTTCCGGATCCTGACTGGAAATGGCGAGGTGTTGTATGCGGGCCATGCTGTTGCTCCTTGTGTGTCGTAAGCGATCAAGCCGAATCTACGCGAGAAATGTGCGGATGAAAACCCACGCTGCGCGCATTGCGTTTATAGCGACGCCTTGATGCCCGCCGACTGAATGATGCGCGAGTATTTCACCGCCTCGGTCTTCAAAAACGCGTCGAATTGCTGCGCCGTGCCACCTTCGACCGACATGCCAGTGGCGGTTAAACTTTTGCGGGTGTCAGGCAGCGCAAGAATTCTCACCATCTCGGTTTTAATCACCGCAATCAAATCCGGCGGCGTCGTGCCTGGTGCCAGCATGCCGTACCAGTTGGTCATTTCGTAGCCGGGCAGGCCGCTTTCCGCGATGGTAGGCAAATCCTGCGCGAATTCGCTGCGGCGCGGCGATGTCACGCTCAGCGCACGCAGTTTTTTCTGCGCCACCAGCGGCAACGCCGTGGTGATGTTCATGAAATACACCGGCACCTGGCCGCTGATCAAATCAACCACCGCCGCCGCCGGCCCTTTGTACGGCACATGTACCATGCGCACTCCCGCCATGAAATTGAACAACTCCGCCGACATATGCGGCAGCGCGCCGTGGCCCGGCGATCCAAAATTCAAATCACCCGGACGCTGACGCGCGAGTGCGATCAGCGCCTTGGTGGTTTGCACCGGCAGCGCCGGGTTCACCACCAGCACCAATGGCCCGGACGCGAGCAACGCCACCGCGGCCAGATCACGCGATTGGTCGTACGGCAGGTTTTTATACAGGCTGGGATTGGCCGCATGCCCGGCCGGCACCAACACCAGCGTCAACCCGTCGCCGGCGGACTTGGCGGCAAACGCGGTACCCAGCGTGCCGTTGCCGCCCACGCGGTTTTCCACGATCGCCGGTTGCGAAAAGCGCTCCGTGTATCGCTGCGCGATCACGCGCGCGACAGTATCCGTGCCGCCGCCCGGTGAAACGGTGAGATCAGCCGCAACGGCCCGCGCGGAAAAACTTGCGCGGCGGCGGGTAACGCTGCCAACAGCAGGACGATACAGGCTATCTGCCGCTTGAAGTCACGATTCATGGAATCATCATAAGTATTTGTTTTTATTGATTTTTCTATAAAAAATCGCATCGTGAATAAAACCAAATTCCCGCTACGCAATAACCGCAGCAGACCGCAACTGCGCCACCTTGGCGTCACCATAACCCGGCAATTTCGACAACAACGCATCCGTGTGTTGCCCGGCCACCGGCACTTGCCCGACAGCGCCCGGCGTCTTCGACAACTTGATGCTCAAACCCGGCACGTACATTTCGCCCGCCACGGCGTCCGGCACCTTCACCAGCATTTCGCGCTCCCACAGGTGCGGGTCTTTCACCACCTGCGGAATCGTCAGCACGGGCGCTACCGGTATTCCGATCGCCAGCAACTGCTCGCAGATATACGCCACGGTGTGACTTTTGCACCAGGCTGTCAGCACCGGATTGTTGTGGCCGAACAGCGAACCACCCGCACCCTGCGGCGCCTGAGTATCTCTGCCGATCAAGTCGGCCAAGCGCTCGGTGAGTTTCGCCGTGACTCCGCCAGTGACCACCACCCAGCCGTCTTCGGCCTGATACGGCAGACGGCCCGATTCGCCGCCCTCCTCGCCGGTATCGAGGTAATAACACGCGGGAATTTCCACCATGGTTATCGCGGAATCGAGCAGGCACACATCGATGATCTGCCCCTCGCCCGTTTGATCGCGATGACGCAATGCACCCAGCGCGCCGATGGTCGCGTGCAAAGCGGTGGTGCGATCAACCAATGAAAACGCCGTGCCCACGGGCCGACCCAGCGGCTTGCCGGTCAACGACATCAATCCGCTCATCGCCTGCCCCAGCGGATCAAACGACGGCCGGTCTTTATACGGCCCCGTCTGGCCGAAGCCACTACAGCGCACCAGAATAATATCGGGCTTGACCTTGATCAGCTCGTCGTAGCCCAGCCCCATGTCCTCAATGGTGCCGGGGCGAAAATTTTCGATGACGAAATCGGCGGTCTTGAGCAAATCAAAAAACACCGCCTTGCCCTCGGCCTTGCGCAGATCAAGGCAAACGCTTTTCTTGCCACGGTTATACACGCTGAAATAAACGCTTTGCCCGCGCACGATCGGCGCGGATTTACGCGTTTCTTCGCCGCCGAATTTTTCGATCTTGATGACTTCGGCACCGAGGTCGGCCAGGATCATGCCCGCGCGCGGGCCTGCCTGAAAGCGTGCGAGTTCCAGAACTCTGATTCCATTTAGACAGCCTGACATGATTGTTTACCTTGCTTTTGACTGCTGGTTTATCCGGGAGACTCGCTGGAAACATACCCTTACAGTCATTCCCGCGCAGACAGGAATGACGTGTAACGTTTTTTGTTTTATCCGATTACCGTTGGGTAACAATTCATTACGCCACAATCGCCTCAATATTCCTAACATCCTGCTTCAACGCCCCCCGATCAATCCGCCGCACCAATTCCGTCAACGCCGCATGCGTAGGCGCGGGGACACCAACCTCTGCCCCCTTTTCCGCCACCAGCCCATTGGTGAAATCGATTTCGGATCGCCGACCGCGCGCCACGTCGCGCCCAACCGATGATTGCGACGGCTCCAGCAGCGTCGCCATCCACGCCGTCAAGCCCTCCTGCACGGTTTTCAGCGCTGCTGCATCGCCGTTGCCCGCGCCCAGCCAGTCGTCGGGCTTGATGCCGAGTATGGTGCCGAGCTGATAACCCTGCGCGCGCCCGACGGCAATCGCTTCCGCCGCCAGCTTGACGCCGATGCGATGCGGGTGGCCACGCTCGATGTACACCACGCGATTGTCCAGACCGATCGCGCCGAGCAAACCGTGGGTAATGGTATTAGCGGTCAACTTGGTCCAGCGTTCGCCCCACAGATTTTGCGTGACATTGGCGGTATCCACCGCATTGAGAATTTTCGCCAGTTCCGTTGCGCGCGTGGTCACCCGGCCATGCACCTCACCCACGCGAAACACCACGTGATGATCGCCGCCCGGCTGTTGATAGCGGCTGATATGCCCCGCCTTGTAGCAATTCACGCTGATGGTGCTGATGATGCAACCGACGGTTTTGCCCCAGCCCGCCACGCTGGCGATGCGCTCCTCATTCACGCCGTTTTGCATCGAGACGATAAACCCTTGCGGCTTCAGATACTGCTTGATCATCCGCGTTGCCCACTCGGTGTCGTACGATTTGGTGCAGATGATGGCGACATCGATCGGCTTACGCACAAAACTTTGTACTTCGTGAATGTGCATGGCCTTCACCCGCACCACATGATCGCCCTGCGAGCCACCGAGGCGCATGCCGTCGCGGTTGATGGTGTTCACGTGTTCCGGCCACGGATCGACCAGTGCAATGTCTTCCCCTGCGCGTGCCAGATGCGCCCCGACATAACCGCCGACCGCGCCCGCGCCTACGAATACGATGTGTTTGCCCATGATTGTGAGGTCCGTTTATCGGCTAAAAGCCGTCAAGGTTGTGCATGCCGCGCTGAATTTCGCCGCGTTCCACCCGCTTGACCAGCGCCGCCAGCCGGACATGCGTGGGCGCGGGTAACCCTACTTTTTCACCCATGCTCGCCACGTAGCCGCAGGTGTAATCAATTTCCGTGCGGCGACATTTCACCAAATCGTGACCGACGGAACCATAGTGCGGTTCCCTGGAACGCTCCATCCACTTGAACCACCCGGTCTCGATTTGCCGCAGCGCGGTTTCACTGCCCTCCGCTGCCGCGCACCACAGATCAGGCGGCATGCGCAGAATCGGCTCCAGCTCATGGCCCAGCGCCTGCGCCACGCGTATGGCTTCCCCCGCGCACTGGATCGCCAGCATGCGCGTGCGCACATCCTGCATCAACTGATGATCATGGATGCCCGTCGCACCCAGAATGCCGTGATGCATCGAGTTGGTCACCAGCTTCGCCCAGCGTTCGCCCCACAGATTGGCGGTCACTTTCGAGCTATCCACCGATGACAGAATTTCCGCCACCTGCAGTGCGCGCGGCGTCACACGCCCGTGCATCTCGCCCACGCGAAACACGGTGTAGGCCTCGCCACCCGGTGTACGCGCACGCTCGATCACGCCGGGGCCGGTCAGGCTCACGCTGATGGTGCTGGCGATACAACCCAGCGTGCGATCAGCGCCAACGATCTCGGCGATCTCGTGTTCGTTCAAACTATTTTGCACTGAGACGATACAGCCGTTGTCGCGTAAGTACGGCTTGATCATCTGGGTGTTCCACGCCGTGTCGTACGACTTGGTGCAGACAAACGCGATATCCACCGGATCACGTATCAGCGACTGCACCTGATGCAAATGCAGCGCCTCGGCGGGTGCCACCACCGAGCCCAACGGATCGGTCAACCGGATACCGTGCGCTTTGATCTGCTCGACGTGCTCGGCCCAGGCATCCACCAGCGCCACGCGGTAGCCCGCACGCGCCAATTGGCCGCCGACATAACCGCCCACGGCCCCCGCGCCCATCACCACCAGACGCAACGATTTTGAATCAGACATGTTTTTATTCCCACCTTGTTGTGCCGTAAACTTGGCCGCCGCTCGACGGCTGCCCTTTCCTGATGCAGAATAGCTCGCACAATGCTACTCGATTTCATTCAAAGATTGCGCCGTGGGCCACGTACGCATCGCGCGTTGCCGCAATGTGGTTTGTTGCTGACGGGCTTGGCCGCATTGATGGTCGGCAGTCACGACGCAACCGCGCAAACCTATCCCAACAAACCGCTGCGCTTCATGCTGGGCTTCGCGCCGGGCGGCGCATCGGATATCGTGGCACGCATCGTCGGCGCACGCTTGAGTGAATCCCTGGGCCAGCCGGTGGTGATCGACAACCGCCCCGCCGCGTCCGGCTCGGCGGCGGCCGGCATGATCGCTCGATCGCCGCCTGACGGCTACACCATGCTGCTGGCCGCCACCAGCACCATGGCGGTGAATCCCAGCCTTTACAAGAATCTGCCCTACGATTCGTTAAAGGATTTCACTTACGTCGCCAACTTTGTGTCGATGCCCAACCTGCTGGTGGTGCACCCCAACGTCGCGGCGAAATCCGTGCTTGATGTCATCGCGCTGGCCAAGGCTGAGGGCGGCAAGCTCGCCTACGCGTCGGCGGGCATCGGCAGCGCTAATCATTTTACGGCGTCGCTATTCAGCTACCTCGCCAAAGTCAAGATGACGCATGTGCCGTACAAAGGCGGCGGCCCGGCGCTGATCGATGTCGCTGGCGGACAGGTGCCGGTGATGTTCGCCACCATCGTCTCGGCGGTGCCGTACGTCAAAGTCGGCAGACTGCGGCCATTGGGAGTGACCTCCGCAGAGCGCTCACCCAGCCTGCCCGACGTGCCCACCATCGCCGAAGCCGGATTACCCGGCTACGAAAGCACGATCTGGTACGGCATGGTGATGCCGGCTGGCGTGCCCACACCCATCCTCTCGCGCCTGAGCAGCGAAATTGAAAAAATACTCAACACGCAGGATGTCAAAGATCGCTTCAGCACGCTCGGTGCCAACGTGTTGTTCATGACGCCGGAACGCTACGCCGAATACGTGCGCGCCGAAATCAAGAAGTGGAGCGTGGTGGTCAGAGAAACCGGCATGCGTGTGGATTGAGCCTCGCTGCCGCAATCATAGATAGAATGTAAGTCTTTGATTTAAATGATAATTTTTAATCACTTGCGTAGCGTTATGGCGTTGACGCTGTTGCCCGTGGCGGCCGCGCTCGCACAAGCGCAAACCTACCCCGCCAAGCCCGTGCGCATGATAGTGCCGTTTGCCGCAGGCGGCGGCACCGATATCGTGGCGCGCACCATGGCGCCGAAATTAAGCGAGGTATTCGGCCAAAGTTTCGTGGTGGAAAATCGCGCCGGGGCCAATGCCAACATCGGCATGGATCTGGCCGCCAAGTCGCCCGCCGACGGTTACACGCTGAGCTTCACCTCGAGTTCGCTCGCCATCAACCCCAGCCTTTACAAAAAACTCACTTACGATCCGGTGAAGGATTTCGCGCCCATCACGCTGGCGACACTGATTCCCTTCATCCTCGTCACGCACCCCTCGGTACCGGTGAATACGCTGCGCCAACTGGTGACTTTTGCCGCCGCGCGGCCGCGTCAACTGAGTTATGCCTCGTCGGGCGCGGGCAACGCCACGCATTTATCGATGGCGCTGTTTGAACGTATGGCCAAACTCGAACTGGTCCACGTGCCGTACAAGGGCACCGGCCAGGGCATCATCGATCTGATGGGCGGACACGTGCAATTGATGTTCGGCTCAATTCCCTCGACGATGCCGCAAGTGCGCGCGGGCAAATTGAGATTGCTCGCAATATCCAGCGCCAAACGTTCGGCGGTGCTGCCCAACACGCCTACCCTCGCAGAGAGCGGCGTGGCGGGCTACGAATTAACCTCATGGTACGGCGCGCTCGCGCCCGCCGGCACGCCTGCGGCCATCGTCAACCGGCTCAACAGCGAAATGGTCAAAGTATTGCATCACCCCGAGGTCAAATCGAGGCTCACCGATGAAGGCGCGGAACCGGTAGGGAATTCACCGCAGCAATTCGCCGCCTTTATTTTGTCGGAACGCAGTAAATACGCTGAAGTGGTCAGCGCGGCGCGCGTGCCGTCGGAATAGCGTGCGAAACTCGCCATCCGTAGGGCGTCAATAAGCGTAGCGCATTGCGCCGCATGCCTTGCACGATGCACCACATACGGCGCATTGGCCTTCGGTTAATGCGCCCTACGAAACCGGGGTTCCTTCCGCGTCAGGCTCAAAGCCGTCCGCAGCAGCACTGTCACCCGCGCACTTCACCCCTTCTTCGGCGTCACCACGATAGTCTTAAACGCGGTCGCCCGCACCAGCGACAGCCAAACATAGGCCAGCATGATCGTCGCCCCACCCGCCAACGCCAGGCGCGGCCCCACCCACTCGCCTGCGGCGTTGAGCAGGAATCCGCTGAGGAACATCAGGCTCCACACCAGCGCGAATATACTCATCACGCGGCCGCGGTAGCGGTCCTCGACCAGGGTTTGCAGCATCACTTGCGCGCAGGTAAGAAAATAGCCGTGGCACACGCCGGAAATCAGAATCATGCAAAACGAAAACCAGTACCACTCGCTGAAGGCCAATCCGATCAGCACCACGTTGTATATCGTCAGCGAGCTCACGACGAGGTTGCGCCATGAGATGCGTGCCTGCACCCAGTTGTAGGACATGAAGCCGGCCAGCGCGCCGATGCCGGCGGCGGAGGCGAGCATGCCGAGGCCCCGCGAATCAACCTGCAGCAGCTTGGCGAACACCGGCAGCACGTGGATGAAGCCCATCGCCAGCGTGGCGTGCAGCAGCGCCACGCCGATGATTTTGGCGAAGGCTTCGTTGGCACGGATGTAACGCAGGTTTTCGGTGAAGCTGTCGAAGAGGCTGCCATGGGTGCGAACTTCGGCTTGTTCAGGCCGCAGTAGCAGCAACACCGCGATCATGGTGCACACCGCCGCTGCGCTCATCAGGAAAGTAACCGGCGCGCCTGCCGCAGCAATGAGAAACCCGGCGAACGAAGGTGCAATCACGCGGCTGCCGCCAAAGGCCATCGAGATCAGCGGCACCGCCGAGCGCAGCATGGGTTTGGGCAGCAAGCGCGGAAAAAACGAAGCCCGCGCGGGCTCGTCGATGGCGGCTGACAATCCCCACAAGAAGGCACCGAGCGCCAGGTGCCACAACTGCGCGACGCCGAGCAGCGCTGTGACGCCGACCAGGATCATGGCGAGCGCGGCATTGATCTGCGAGAGCCCGATCAGCTTGCGGGCATCAATACGGTCGGCCAGCACGCCGCCCAGCAGCGTCAGCGCGAATTGCGGTAGGAATCCGCACAGATGAATAAACCCCAGTTGCGCCTGCGAGCCGGTCATTTCAAAGGCCAGCCAGCCGAGCGTGAACGCGAACATCTGCTGGCCGATCACCTGCGTGATCAACGCCAACCAGTAGAGGCGAAAGTCGCGCACGCCCAGCGCAAGCAGGGCGCTGGTGTCTTCTTGCGCGGCAGGCAGTTTTTTTGTTGTCATGGCGGGAGCTTACCGCACGCCGGGCCGGGCCAGCCGTGCCGTTAACCCTATTGCGTAATTTCTGGGTGCGGACTAAAGTTTCCCTGCCCTATTATTTCCGCAGTCTGTCACAACTGTCCCGGAGTTTTCTCATGGCCACGCCCCAGCCCCGCTCGATGTTCCAGAAAATCTGGGACAACCACACCGTCGCCACGGACGAGACCAGCGGCGAAGCACTGCTGTTTGTCGACCGTTTGATTTTGACGGACACCTCGTCGTTTCACGCCTTCGACCATTTGCGCGCGGCGGGCTACAAGGTGCGCCATGCGAAAAAAATCTTCGGCGAACCGGATCACTTTGCCGCCAGCCGTGGCCCCACGCTGGCCGACATCGCCGACGACGAGCGCCGCGAACTGGTGAGCGCGCTGGGCGAAAACTGCGCCGAGTTTGGTCTCACGCATTTCGGCCTCGGCGATCCACGTCTGGGCATTTCGCACGTGGTGGCGCCGGAACAGGGCATCACCCTGCCCGGCCTGTTTTTGCTGTGCGGCGATTCGCATACCTCCACCCACGGCGCGCTGGGTGCGCTGGCTTTCGGCATCGGCGGACAAACCGCGCACATCATGGCCACGCAATGTATCTGGCAGCGTCCGCTGAAGAATATGCGGGTGTTGGTTGAAGGCACGCGCGCGCCCTTTGTTTCGGCCAAGGATGTGATCCTCGCCATCATCCACCGGCTCGGCCCGGCGGGCGGTTTTGGTCACGTGATCGAATACGCCGGTGCAGCGATCCGCGCGATGAGCGTCGAAGAACGCCTCACCGTGTGCAATATGTCGATCGAGGCCGGCGCACGCAGCGGCATGGTGGCGCCGGATGACACCGCCATCGCCTACATTCAGGGGCGGCCGTTCGCACCAACGGGCGCGCAGTGGGACAAGGCCGTGGCCTACTGGAAAACGCTGCCGTCGGACGAAGGCACGCGTTTCCATCACGAATTCACCGTGGATGCGAGCACCCTGTCGCCGATGGTGAGCTGGGGCAACACCGCTGCCGATGTGGTGCCAGTCACCGGCGCGGTGCCCGACCCCGCCAGCGAGCCCAACGCCGACCGCCGCCGTGGGATGGAACGCGCGCTCGATTACATGGGCTTGAAAGCCGGTACCGCGCTGCGTGGTCTGGCCATCGATCAAGTGTTCATCGGTTCGTGCACCAATGGGCGTATCGAGGATTTGCGCATCGCCGCCGGTGTGGTCAGCCAGGGCAAGGGCCGCACAGTGCGCGTGCCCGCGCTGGTGGTGCCGGGCTCCGGGCTGGTCAAGGCGCAGGCCGAACGCGAAGGGCTGGATCGCGTTTTCAAAGACGCCGGTTTTAGCTGGGGGCATCCCGGCTGCTCGATGTGCGTCGGCACCAATGGCGACACCGTGGCCGCGGGCAAGCGCTGCCTGTCCACCTCGAATCGCAATTTCGTCGGTCGACAAGGCGCAGGCTCGCGCACCCATCTCGCCAGCCCCGCCACCGCTGCCGCATCGGCGCTCACCGGGCGCGTTACCGACGTGCGCGAATTCCTCCAAGGAGGCGTGTAATGCAACCCTTCACCGTACTCACCGCCGTGGCCGCGCCCTACGACCGGCTGAATGTCGATACCGACCAGATACTGCCGGCGCGCTTTTTGCACAAGCGCCGCACCGATCCGCAGTATCCGACGTATCTGTTCCGCGATCTGCGCCTGAAAGCCGACGGCAGCGAGCAGGCGGATTTTGTACTGAATCAAGCGCCGTATCGCGCGGCGCAAATTTTTGTCGGCAACGCCAACTTCGGCGGCGGCTCCTCGCGCGAAGCGGCGGCCATCGCCTTCGACCGCTACGGCATACGCTGCGTGATCGCGGTGAACTTCGGCGACATCTTCTACAACAACTGCGTGAAAAACGGCATCCTCCCTGTACGCCTGCCGGATGCCACCACCGCTGCCATCCGCAATCAACTCCACGCCAAACCGGGCAGCACCTTGACCGTGGATCTACCCGCGCAAAAAGTTATCGACGTTGATGGCAATCAACACGCCTTCGACATCGATGGCTTCAGCAAACGCTGCCTGCTCGAAGGCGCGAGCCAGATTGATCTCACGCTGCGGCGGCTGCCGGAGATCGAGGCGTTTGAAGCGCGTTATCGTGAAACCATGAGTTGGGCGTAACGGGTTGCCGCCGAGTAATATATCGTAAGTATTTGTTTTTATTGGGTTTTTAACTTTTCACGTTTAACTGAAAAACGTTATTGCCACAGAGGTCACAGAGGACACAGAGACCTCCACCATTGATTTTC
>CAMBGJ010000120.1 GCA_945865805.1 Bordetella parapertussis | reverse complement strand
CCACCCAACCTATTAATCAGAGTTGCACTTCGAATTTGAACTCGCGAATATCAACATCCTGTGTTTGATCAATCCAGCTTCAACAGACGAGGAGTATGCCTGAGGGTTGCTCACCCGCTGACGCTGAGTCGTATTCGAGGTGGCACATTATGTGGCAGGTTAATGCTTTCAGCCCTCGATTTTTGGACGCCCAACCCCCTTGGACAGGGCACGTCGCTGACCTAGCGCTTCGATCTTCTTGATGAATCGTTCGCCCCCCAAGGCCCAGCCTTTGTGTGTGCTGTCGCGGATCGCTTTCAGGTCATCTTTGGGCAACGCGGCTTTAAAGAGTTGGCGGTAAGCCTCTTGCCGTTCCCGAACCGAACGCCCCAATCGAAGGTATTCCCGCTGGGGAACCAGCCAATCAACGTTCTTCCCCATTTCGCCGCCCGCGTTGAACGCGTAACTGGACCATGGATATTCGCGCGGATGCGCCACCATGTCCGCCCGAACAGGGTTAAGTTCAATATAGCGCATGACAGTTAGCAGATAGCGCTCGCTGTCTACTACCGTAGCCCGATAGCGCCCCTCCCACAGAGTGCCGCTACGTTTGTAGTTGTAGTTGAAATACTGCACGTATTTGCGGCCCACGGACTGGAAGACCTTGCTGATGCTGTCAGAAGCGCCAGGCGTTGCCAGCAAGTGAATGTGGTTGCTCATCCACACGTAAGCATGTATGGCCAAATCGTGTTTTACCGAGGCATCAACCAGCGCATCGCGGAAAAACTGGTAGTCTTCGTCAGAGGCAAAGATGGCTTGTCGATTGTTGCCCCGCTGAATAATTTGCTGCAGCTGACCGGGGATGATGTAACGGGGAAGGCGGGCCATAGGCGTCTCGTCGGCTATATTTTGAGTGCGGTGGTGCAGCTTATCACATTTTTATCGTGTCTGACCCCATACTTATGCGCGGGGTAGCGCGCGTCACGCGCTGCAATAACGCAGCGCCAGCAGCGTAATGTCGTCGGCTTGCGGAGCGCCTTGCCCAAAACTGGCGATCGACGCGCGGATGGTATTGATCAGCGCGCGCGGATCGTCCTGCCGGGCATTGCGCGCCGCCGATAACAATCGTGACTCCGTGTAAAGATCGCCGCCGGGGTCGGCGGCTTCCGTGACCCCGTCGGTGTTGACAAGCACTGAATCACCCGGCTTCAGGCGGATTTTCGCGACCGGATAGCGCACATCGGGAACAAAACCCGCAAGCAGTCCTTTTTTGACCGGTAGAAAATCGCAGGCGCCATGGGCGCGCAGCAGCAACGGGGGATTGTGGCCGGCGTTGGCGAAACTGAACTGGCCATTTTGTGTATTCAGCACACCGCAAAAAAGCGTGACAAAAATGCCGGTGTCGTTGCCCTCGCAAAGCGCCCGGTTGACGGCGTCGAGTATGGCGGAGGGCGCGCGGCGGCGGCCCGCTTCCATACGCAATTGACCGATGGTACGTGCCATGAATAGCGCGGCCGGTATGCCCTTGCCCGATACGTCACCGACGGCGACAAAAAGATGGTGGGGCGCCACGAAAAAGGCATCGTAAAAGTCGCCGCCTACTTCTTTCGCGGGTTCCATGACCGCGTAAGCCTGAACTTCGGCGTGATCCGGAAACAGACGATCACCGGCAGGCAACATGCTGGATTGAATGGCGTTTGCAACGGCAAGTTCTTTTTGCAAATGCTGCAACGTGAGCGTGTCTTCGAGGCGTTTCAGAATCATCCCGCCGTTTACGCGCATGCGTTCGGAGAGCGTTCTGAGCAGATTGCGCGCAACGCCCGGGTACGGGATCAGGTGGTCCCAGAAAACTGTTTCATGAATCATCAGGATGCGGCTCGGTTCGACAGCAACCACGTAGGCGGAGACGGGGCGGCCATCTATGATCGACAGCTCGCCGGCGCATTCCCCCTGGGTGATGGCGACGTAGTCCGCGGAATCCGCGCTGCCGAAATGAATGTGCAAACGCCCTTCGACCAGCAGATGAATCGCGTGATTGGCCTGGCCCGGTTCGAGCAGCACCGTGCCGGCGGGGACTTCCCGCATCGTGCAGTCGGCCAGCAAGTGTTCAATCGCCTGATACGGAATCGACGCAAACAGCCGCATTTGCGAAATAAATCCCAGACGCCGGCGATCCATGTGCCGGCGTCTATCGGGCACGACGCAAGGCGCGCAGGCGCCAGCGGGATCGATTTGTCTGCGGTCGGAGCCGCGGCTATGCATCGCGGCGTGGCGAATCACGCCAGGCATCCAGGCTCAGTTCGTTTGTGCCGTTAATGCGCCGGTAGGCGCTGCCTGGCGCCAGTTGCCGCAAAAGGTGTATGCCGAGGCCGCCTGCCCGCGCCTCTTCAAGACGCAGGGCACCCTGGTGAGCCGGCCATGTCAGCGGGTTGAACGGTTTTCCGCTGTCGCGGATCGTGAGGCGCACACCCGTGTCCGTGCGCGTCAGATCCAGCGTGATCTCGTGCGGTTGGTCATCGTCGTAGGCGTAGCTGATGATGTTAAACACCGCCTCGTTCGCGCACACGTCGAGGTTGAACGCTTCGTTCGCCGCAAGCCCCATGCGGGCCGAGGCGCAGCTTAACCACCGGGACATGCGGCGCAGCTCGTCGGCGCGATTAGCGATGATTAGCCGTTCACCGAGCATGGCCGTGTTCATGATGCGCGCGCTCCTCAGGCAGCAATCGCGCTACGAGCCTCGTTCAGCGAGCGGCAGATCGGTATCAGCGTGTCGACACCCGCCATCTCAAGGATATGGGTGACGTTGGCATCGGGGTTGAGAAACACCAGTTTTCCGCCCCGCGACGACACGGCCTTGGCGCTCAGTAACAGCGTCCGTATGCCAATGGACGCCAAAAAATCCACGCCGCTCATATCCACGATCACCGCAGTTTGATTGGCGGTAAAACTGGTGAACTTAAGGTCGATTTCCTGAGAGCCCTGAACATCCATGCGTCCGGCCAACACAATTTTCTGAATCCCGCCATCGAGAGATTCCGCTTCAATTTTCATACCCGTTTCCATGTGACAGAATTGTTTCAATCGTTCCATCATAACGGGCATATATTTCAATTGTGTTACGCGTTGGCGCCGGTTGCCACCAAATATTAATGCGCAGGTTCCCTGACGCGTGCTTTTACTTATCCTCGGACATGGAACATGAGTCTTAAAGGGTTTGGATTTCCAGTGTCGTAGCCCGTATGGAGCGCAGCGCAATACGGGATACAGATTTCATACCGCAACATCCCCGTATTGCGCTGCGCTCCATACAGGCTACGCTTACTGCGGTAGATATCCTCAAATAATATCATAAGTATTTGTTTTTATTTAGTTATTTAATCTAAAATCGCTCACTCGCCAGCGCCTAGCCCCGCGTCGCCTTGCCCCTGCGCCCAGTCACATCAGACCACCTGCAAGTGCCCCGCTTCGGCGATAATCCGGGCCGCAAGCAGCACATCTGTCTATCGATATTCCCCACGGACGCAGCCCCTTGACCGACGCCGGCCCCACGACTCACACGCCGATGATGCAGCAATATCTGCGTCTGAAGGCCGACCACCCGGACAAGCTGTTGTTCTACCGCATGGGTGATTTTTACGAATTGTTTTATGCGGACGCTGAGCGTGCGGCGAAGCTGCTGGATATCACGCTGACCAGCCGTGGCGCTTCGGCGGGCGTGCCGATCAAAATGGCTGGGGTGCCGTATCACGCGGTGGAGCAGTATCTGGCCAAGCTGGTAAAGCTTGGCGAGTCGGTGGCGATTTGCGAGCAGATCGGTGATCCGGCTTTATCCAAAGGCCCGGTGGAACGCAAAGTGATGCGTGTGGTGACGCCGGGCACGTTGACCGACGCGGCGCTGCTTGACGACAAGCGCGACAACATTCTGCTGGCGTTGCACCGTGTGCGCGATACGCTCGGCATTGCTTGGCTATCGCTGGCTGCCGGCCGCTTTGCGGTGATTGAAACTTCATGGCGCAATCTGGATGCGGAGCTTGAACGGCTGCGTCCCGCAGAAATATTGGTACCCGAGAATCTGGAACACGCTCTGGGTAATATCGGCGACAGCCTCAAGGTGCCGCTGCGGCGCGTGCCGCCGTGGCAGTTTGATGCGGATGCGGCGAAGCGCAATCTGTGCACGCAATTCGGCACGCACGATTTAAGCGGCTTTGGCGCGGAGCAATTGACGGTTGCCCTCGGCGCGGCGAATGCATTGCTCGATTACGTGAAATCGACGCAAGGTGCGGCTGTGGCCCACCTGCGCGCGCTCACCGTGGAACAAACCAGCGAGTGGGTGCGCATGGATCCGGCCACGCGGCGTAATCTGGAGCTGACCGAAACCCTGCGCGGCGAGCCTGCGCCCACGCTGCTGTCGCTGCTCGATCATTGCGCCACCAGCATGGGCAGCCGTCTCATGCGCCACGCGATACACCATCCGCTGACCAACCGCGCGATACTGCGCGCGCGTCACGCCGCCGTGGGCGAACTCACCCAAACGCGCCAGCATGAAGGGCTGAACAAGCTGCTGCGCACGTTTGTCGATGTGGAGCGCATCACGTCGCGCCTGGCGCTCAAAACAGCGCGCCCGCGCGATCTGTCGGGTCTGCGCGATACGTTAAAACAACTGCCTGCGGTGCAAGCGATCGTCGCCGCCAGCGCCAGCCCGCGCATCGTGGCCATCACGCAAGCGTTGCATTTGCGCGAGGATATCGCCGCGACGCTTGCCGCCGCCATACAGCCCGAGCCTTCGAGCGTGCTGCGCGAAGGCGGCGTGATCGCCGACGGCTTTGACGCAGAACTGGATGAGCTGCGCGGCATCCAGACCCACTGCGGTGAGTTTTTGCTGGCATTAGAGCAACGCGAAAAAACACGCACCGGCATCACCACGCTGAAAGTCGAATACAACCGCGTGCACGGCTTTTACATCGAGGTTTCGCGCGCGCAAAGCGACAACGTGCCGGACGATTATCGCCGCCGCCAGACATTAAAGAATGCCGAGCGTTACATCACGCCGGAGCTGAAAACCTTCGAGGACAAAGCGCTGTCGGCGCAGGATCGCGCCCTCGCCCGCGAGAAGCTCCTCTACGAAAAGCTGCTCAATGATTTGGCCCCCCATATACCGGTGCTACAGCAAGCCGCAGGCGCGCTCGCCGAACTGGATTTACTGTCCACCTTTGCTGAACGCGCCGCAGCGCTCGACTGGAACGCGCCCGAATTCGGTGACGACTACAGTATCGAAATCGACGCCGGCCGTCATCCGGTGGTGCAGGCGCAAGTTGATCAATACATCCCCAACGATGCGCGCGTCACACCTTCACGGCAGATGCTGTTGATCACCGGCCCCAACATGGGCGGCAAATCCACCTACATGCGGCAAGTGGCGATCATTGTGCTACTGGCGCACTGCGGCTCGTTCGTACCGGCGGCGCGTGCGCGCATCGGCCCGGTGGATCATATTTTTACCCGCATCGGCGCCGCCGACGATCTGGTGGGCGGGCGCTCCACCTTCATGGTGGAAATGACCGAGGCGGCCTACATACTTCATCACGCCACGCCAAAAAGCCTGGTGCTGATGGATGAAATCGGCCGCGGCACATCCACCTACGATGGGCTGGCACTGGCCGGGGCAATCGCGCGCCACCTAGTGGAGAAAAGCCGCTGCTACACACTGTTTGCCACGCATTATTTCGAGCTGACGGCGCTGGCGGTGCGCTTCAAGGAAGTCGCCAATGTGCATTTCGACGCAGTGGAGCACAAAGATCACATTGTTTTTTTGCACAGCGTCGAAGAAGGCCCGGCGAATCAGAGTTATGGTTTGCAAGTCGCGCAACTGGCCGGCGTGCCCGCCACAGTCATACGCGCGGCGCGGCGCAATCTGCAAGCGCTTGAGGAAAAGAGTGCCACGGCCAGCCCCCAGCGCGATTTATTTTCCGGCGCCGCCACCGCACCGGCGGAACCCGAGCTGCCGCTGGAGCATCCCATACTCACCGCGTTGCGCGCCGCCGACCCGGACGCGCTGACGCCGCGTGATGCGCTCGCTTTGCTGTATCAGTTACGCCAAAAGCTGGATTCATAAAATATCAATTAAAACAAATACTTACGTATGAATAGCTGTTTCAGATTCCTGGCGATGGCAGGCCTTTTTGCCTGCATGGCGACAAGTGCACGCTGCGCCGATTTCACTTTCGTGGCATTCGGCGACACGCCCTACACCGAGGACGAGGAGTCTCGCTTTGTCGGTATGATTGCGGAAATCAATCGCGCGCGGCCCGCGTTTTCCATCCATGTGGGGGATTTCAAAAGCGGCTGGTCGCCGTGCACCGACGCCCTGTTCATGCAACGGCGCGAATGGTTTGCTTTATTCCACCAAGCGTTGATTTACACGCCGGGCGACAACGAATGGACCGATTGTCATCGCGCGCTGGGCGCGACGCACGATCCGATTGAACGTTTGCAAAAACTGCGCACGCTTTTTTTCGCTGACGGCTATTCGCTGGGCCAGCAAAAAATTCCGCTGGCGCATCAAGGTCCAGCCTATCCCGAGAACGCACGCTGGGAGCACGAGGGCATCGTTTTCGCGACGTTGAACGTGCCGGGCGGCAACAACAGCCGCATGCCAGCGGAAATGGCGGCACGCGACAAGGCCAACGACGCATGGATCAGTGGCACGTTCGACAGCGCACGCGCGAAATCGCGCCGGGCCGTGGTCATCGCGATACAGGCCAACCCCTTCAGCAGCGACACCAAGCGTGGCACGTACGCACCGCTAATCCGCGCGCTGACGCGCGAAACGGTGAATTTCAGCGGCGAGGTGCTGGTGATTCATGGGGACTCGCACCGCTATCGCATGGATCAGCCGCTCGCTGATCCACGTGGGCGCAAGACGCTGCGCAACCTCACGCGGCTGGAGGTATTCGGCTACCCGTTCCAGAACTGGGTGCGTGTGCGCGTGAGCGAACGCGACGGCAAAATTGTGTTTACGCCCACGCCAGGTGATGCGGGCGGCTGATAACGCCCCACACACAACCCCACGCGCTCAGTGATGATGCCCGTGCGCGCCGTGCACATGGCCATGTGACAACTCTTCCTGCGTGGCGGCACGCACAGCGGCAATGGTGCAGGCAAAGTTCAAGGTTTGACCGGCCAGCGGATGGTTACCATCCACCACCACTTTGCCATCGGCGATGTCGGTCACGGTTTAGACAATGACTTCGCCCTGTTTGCTGGATTCGCCCTGGAACTGCATGCCGACAGTCAATTCGGCGGGAAATTGCTCGCGGGCCTCGACGCGCACCAGCTCGGCGTCGTATTCGCCGAAGGCATCGGCCGGCGTGAGACGCACCTTGCATTCTTCGCCCACGGCTTTGCCGTCGAGCGCTTTTTCCACCAACGGGAAAATGCCCGCGTGACCATGCAGATACACCAGCGGGTCAGCCGCCTTTTCGATTAACGCGCCGTCGGCGCCATACAGTTCGTATGACAGGGATACCACGGTGTCTTGCGCTACGTTCATTCGCTGCTCTCCAGGTCTGATTGTGATGCGGCCGTGTGGCTCGCGTGATCCGCGTAACTTCGTGCCGATTATAATTCGCTCCATGACACGACCGGTAGCCCCAACGCAAACGCCGCCCGGCCTGCTCGGCGATCTCAGCCGCGAGGTTTTTTTACGCCGCCGCTGGCAAAAGCGTCCGTTGTTGGTGCGCGATGCGATTCCCGATTGCGGCCACTGGCTGCAACCGGCCACGCTGTTTGAACTGGCATCGCGCGACGAGGTCGCGTCGCGTCTGGTGATGCGTGTGCATGGGCGCTGGTCGGTGCGGCATGGCCCGTTTCAGCGCAGTGAGCTGCGACGGCTACCATCGCGTGGCTGGACGTTGCTGGTGCAGGGCGTGGAGCAGCATCTGCGGCAAGCCTCTGATTTATTGCAGTTTTTTTCGTTTATCCCGCATGCACGGCTGGACGATTTAATGGTCAGCTACGCGCCACCCGGCGGCGGCGTCGGGCCGCATTTCGACAGTTACGACGTCTTTTTACTGCAGGGTGCCGGCACGCGGCGCTGGCGCATCAGTGCTCAGAAGGATCTCGATCTGATTGAAAACGCGCCGCTACGCATCCTGAAAAATTTCCGACACACGCAGGAATGGAACACCGCTCAAGGCGATCTGCTATATCTGCCGCCGCGTTACGCGCACGATGGCGTGGCTACCGAGGCGTGTATGACACTGTCGGTGGGATTTCGCGCGCCGCGCAAGCAGGAACTGGCCTCGCGCTTTCTGGAGTTTCTGCAGGATGAATTGTCACCGAGTGGCAAGCCCGACGCCCTGTACACCGACCATGATCTGCAACTACAACAACATCCGGCGGAACTCTCGGCGGCGATGCTGACACGGATCTCGCATGCGCTGCGACAAATACGCTGGGACGAGCGTGACGTGCAGCAATTCGCCGGACGCTATCTCAGCGAGCCGGCCGCGCAAACGGTGTTTATTCGCCCGCGCCGCGCCGCCGCGTTGCCCGCGTTCGCCCGGCACGTGGCAGCCAAAGGCGTACGACTGGCATTGCCGACGCGCATGCTGTTTCGAGGCAACGCCGTGTTCATCAATGGCGAGAACCACCCGTTGCCCGCGCGCGACCGCGCCGCGATCGTGCGACTGGCCGATCGCCGAGAGGTGCCAGCATTCATGCCCTCGTCCGGTGCCGCGCACCTGCTATACGCGTGGTATTGCGCCGGGTATGTTGAACTGTGTTGAAATTTCGTGCCATGAATACCCTCCTCACCAGACACAATAAAGGTACGCCATGACGGCGGAGACAAGCCCATCGCTGCCCATCACCAGCTACCGGCGCTTCGAAAGCTTCAAGGAATACGAAACGCTGATCGACACCCTTTTGCCGCAAACCGAAACGGTGGTACGCGTATTCGACAACGCCTTGCCGGTGGCCTGGAACAGCACGCAGCGTGACACGCTACTGCGGCAGTTTTTGCGCAACAACCCGCTCAATCGGCTCTATATCGTTTTGCACGAAACCGACCTGATCGAGCGCCAACTGCCGCGGCTGGTCGAGCTGCAGCGGGATTTCGGCCACGCGTTCAAGCTGCGGCGCACGCCCAAAATGGCACGGCATCTGTATGATCCTTTTGTGATTTTTGACGCCAGCCACTACCTGCACCGTTTTCACCACGCGCACATGCGAGCCGCCATCGGCACACACGATGTGGACGGTGCGCAAGCCTTGCTGGACCGTCATCAGGAGCTATGGGAGGTCTCCACACCGGTTAGCTTTGGCACTGCCAGCGGTCTTTGAAGGATTTGTTACCAACAGCGCCATGATGGCAAAAATGCCGAAATTCCCTTGAAAATCAGGCGAAACTACCTTGCGGCGCCACCCGGCAAGTGGACAATGTTGCATCGCGCGAGTTAAAATCGGTGGTGCTTCAACCCACTGGCTCACTAGCAGTAAGCATCAGTAGTAGCAGGTAATGGCAATAACGGTATTAAAGACGGTACTGCGTATGGAAGCTGGGCAGCAGCTAAGGGGTCAGTAGCTTGATTAGACGAACACATGACTGGACTAAAAACGCGATGTAATCCGGTTAGTATTTTTTAAATAATTTTACCTTCGAAGGAAAATACCACGATGAAACCTACCCTGATTCTTGCTGCACTGATGGCAGTCGGCATTGTTGCCTGCGACAATAAACCCGCGACGCCGCCGGCCCCTAAAGCCGCTGCACCTGCGCCGACTCCCGCGCCTGCTGCCGCGCCTGCTCCGGCTGGCGATGCCGCCAAAGCCGCCGACGCACCCAAGGCCGATGCTGGCGCACCTGGCGCTGCTCCGGCTGCTGCCGATGCCGCCAAAGCCGGTGACGCACCGAAAGGCGCAATGGACGCCGCCAAAGATGCCGCCAAGGACAAAATTGGTGGTGCGATGGACGCAGCCAAAGACGCCGCCAAAGACAAAATGGGCGACGCAAAAGATAAAGCCATGGATGTCGCCAAGGGCGCCGCTGCTGGTGCTGCTGCTGGCGCGAAAGACGGCGGTGGCGTAGCAGGTGCCGCTGCTGGCGCGAAATCCGGCGCAATGGACGCGATGAAGAAGTAATCGCAGTTCAGTCAGTCAAACTAAAACGGCCCCTGAGATTTTCAGGGGCCGTTTTTTTGCGTCTATAACTTTAGGGGGGCCTGCCACGGCATTTGCCGCTTAGCGAATGTCGCGCCAGGCGAAACCGTCATCCTGCGTCGCCACGCCGATCCAGTTTTCGCCGCAATCCAGCGCCTCTGCCAGCGCACGGCGCGCCAGATCGGGTGTATTGTTTTGTTTGGACAAATGCGCGGCAATCACGTGCTGCATGCGGCTTTTGTTGTGCATGCGTAACGCGCGCAACAAGCCGGAGGCAGTACTATTATCCAGATGCCCCAAGCGCCCGGAAATGCGTTGCTTGAGCGTGTACGGATAGGCGCTGTTCATCAGCATATCCAGATCATGATTGCATTCGAGCACCAGCGCGTCAACGGTCGATAACATCGCCTCAATGTGGTTGGTGGATGCACCGGTGTCAGTTAACACACCCAGCGATTTGTCACCATCGCTGAACACAAACTGCGCCGGCTCGCGCGCGTCGTGCGGCACCGGAAACGGCAGTAATTGCATATCGCCCACGGGCAACGCGTAGTGGCTGTCGATCACGTTCACCACCACGCCGTCGAAGCGTGCCACGCCAGCGGCCATCAGCGTGCCGTGCGTGAGATACACCGGAATTTCATGCTTGCGCGCGAAACGCGGCACGCCGCCCACATGATCGTCGTGTTCGTGGGTGACAACGATACCGTCGATCTTGCCGGGGGTGAGATTCAGGCGCTGCAAACGCCGTGCGGTATCGGCCAGCCCGAAGCCGCAATCCAGCAACAGCGTGGTTGCGCCCGCCTGAACAATCAGTCCATTGCCCTCGCTGCCACTACCCAGCGATGCGAACCGCATGCCCCGCTGTGCTCGTCTGCCGCCCGCTACCGGAGCTGCTCAAAGAGCAACGTCAGTATGCGGCTAGCCGTAGCGGATTGCTCCTGCTTGCCATCCTTGCCAAGCACATTCACCTGCGCCGTGGTGCTCATGTCGCGCACGGCAATCTGGTATTGCTCGCTTTTCTTGGGTGCGCTGTCGCCCCAGAATTTAAGCGCGCCGAGCGTGCGGCCGATCATACCTTCACCGCCTTTTTTGGTCTGCACATCGGTTTCAGGATCGATATAACGCACGAAGTAAATGCCTTTGGAACGGTCGCGGTCTTCGACGGTGAACCCCACACGATCCAGCGCCAGCCCCACACGACGCCATGCACGGTCGAACTGTTCATTCACCGTGAGGATGCCGCCGCTTTGAGACGCCATCGAGGCACGCGGCGCTTCTGCGGCAGCGACAATCTGTTGCTTGGCGCGTGCTTCCTGTACCCCAAAGCGCACCATCAGCCGACGCAGCATTTCCGCCTCGAGATCGGGATCGGGCCGACGCGGCTGCCAACGCGTTTGATCTTTACCCTCGGTGATGTATACCTCCTGCATGCCGCGATGACTGATATAAACCTCCGTCATGCCGCTCTGCACGCTGCGTTCCAGGCGCGTGCGGAACTTGTCCCGCTCTGCCGTCGAGTACACCGAATCCAACACCTTACCCAGCAGCCCGCGAAGGACGCCGTCGGAAACCTTGGCACGATTTTCGTTCCAATCCGTTTCCATCACGCCGGCTTCGGGCGTTTCAACGTTAACCACGAAGCCCACTTCCTGCCAGAAATCTTTCACCACCGGCCACACCTGCGCCGGATCGCCTTTCACCACCAGCCAGCGCTGCGTGCCGGCACGCTCCACGCGCGCCTCGCTTTGCTCCGTCAACACACCCGCCCCCGCACTGCCTGCAGTGACACCGGTTTGCTGGCGCCATTCTCTATCCAGCGTGTAATTCGAAAATGTTGCCGCGCCCTTGCGCGCCTCAGGAATGGCATAGCGATCATCCGCCGTGGGGCGCGTCAGATCAGGCGGCACTTCCAACGAGGGCAGTTTGCCTGCAGAGCGGTAATCGATTTTTTTGGTGGGAATGGTGAAATCCAGCGCACTGCAGGCAGCCAACATGGCACCTGCCGCAAGACAGCACAGCATCTGTAGTATTCGAATAAATCGCATGGGTTACCTCACGTCCAGAAAAGTCTGGCGCTGAACATTAAGTCGCGATCCCGGCCTGGCGCATGGCATTGCGCACGCGATCATGAAAAGCGGGCGACAACGGCGTCAACGGCAAGCGGATACCGCCCTTGACCAAACCCATTTGCTGCGCGGCCCATTTCACCGGTATGGGATTCGCCTCGCAGAACAGATGCTGGTGCAGCCCCAGCAAGCGATCATTGATCTCACGTGCCTTGGCAATATTGCCCGAGAGGGCCGCCGCGCACATGTCACGCATGGCTTTGGCCGCCACGTTGGCCGTCACTGAAATGACGCCGTGGCCGCCCAGCAGCATAAGTGGCAAACCAGTTCCATCATCACCGCTGTACACCAGAAAATCCGCCGGTTTGCGGCGGATCAAATCCGACGCGCGTTCCATACTGCCGGTGGCCTCTTTGATGCCGATGATGTTCGGCACCTGCGCCAGCCGCAGCACCGTGTCGGTTTGCATATCGGCAACGGTACGACCCGGCACGTTGTACAAAATCTGCGGGATATCCACCGCCTCGGCGATGGTTTTGAAATGCAAATACAGGCCTTCCTGCGTCGGCCGGTTGTAATACGGCACCACGGTCAAGCTGTAATCAGCGCCCATCTGTTTGGCGTGACGCGAATGGGCTATAGCTTCTCGCGTGGAGTTGGCCCCCGTGCCCGCGATCACCGGCACGCGCTTGGCCACGTGTTCGACCGCCGTTTTGATCAACTGCCAGTGTTCTTCGTTATCCACTGTCGGCGATTCGCCGGTGGTGCCGACCACCACGATGCCGTCGGTGCCTTCGGCGATGTGCCAATCGAGCAACTTGCGAAACGACGGCAGATCCAGCGCGCCGTCTTCCAGCATCGGCGTGACTATCGCAACCAGGCTTCCGCGCAATGTTGCCATGTTATTGATTTTCCTTAGCTTTTTATGACTTTACGGCCCGTCTTCGTCCCCAATCCGTATTGTACCTGAAGTCAGCAGACCCCGGATACACTCGTGTGACACGCTCAAACCGCGTTGGTTGCATGCACCGCGCAGATGCGCTGCACCCGCGCCGGGCGAGGGGCGTCCACTACCAGGTCTTCGTAGGCCTGCACAAACAGCCGCCCGCGTACGATTTCGAGCAATTCGCCCGGCTTCAACAAGAAATCCGGATTCGACGGGCGACCAAAGCGCTCGTTACCCAGCGCGAAAGTTTCGTAAATCAGCACGCCGCCGGATGCCAACGCCTCGATCAGATACGGAAAAAGCGGACGATGCAAATAATTGGTCACCACCACGCAGGAGTAGGCGCTTCGTGACCCTTGGTAAGGCCAGATGCCGTCCTCACGCTCCAAATCCGCGCATAGCGTAGTGATGTTTGCCACGCCCGCCAAAGTGGCTAATGCATCCGCGTTGCGATCCACAGCATCGACCGGGTGCCCGCGCGCGGCAAACCACCGCGCGTGCCGCCCATGACCGCAGGCCACATCAAGCACCCGTCCACCCGGTTGCACTTGAGTAGCCCAGCGCGACAACCACGTAGCGGGCAATTCGATGACGTCATGAGAATCAGCCATAGCTATTGATTATAGCGGCGGCCCGGCGCGGCGAAAGCCGATATTGTCTGATATTGTCTAACCCGAATGTTGCACAAACAATCCGATCTCAAGTGTCTGGCATTATGTGGAATTGATTTCACAGCATTTCAGAACGACAAGCGCAGTCTACCCTGCCCATTAAGTCGGAAGGCGGCAGCGGGGTTGAGCGGTGATTGGGAGGGATGGGTGGCCTATTCTCGACTGACCGGACGTGTCCAGGTTACG
>CAMBGJ010000119.1 GCA_945865805.1 Bordetella parapertussis | reverse complement strand
TTTAACACCAAAGAGCCGCCGCAAAGGCGCAAAAGAAAACGCAATGAAATTCAACACTAAAATCGTGTTCCTTTGCGTTACCTTTGCGTCTTTGTGGTGAAGCTGTTGACGTTAAACACAGCCTACTTCTGTCGCAATATCCAGTTAGCGAGTTGCTGCAAATCCCCGTCGGCAATCGAGGCATTGGGTGGCATCGGCACCGCACCCCACACACCACCGCCGCCTTGTTTAATTTTTGCGGCAAGCTTGGCGGCAGCGCCACTATCACCCGCGTACTTCGCCGCCACTTCCTTGAACGACGGCCCCACCACGCGCTTGTCGATCTGATGGCATGCGGTGCAGGCGTTGGCATTCAGCAAATTCGCCATCGGATCACCGCTACCCGCTGAAGCAGCAGCCGCAGGCGGCGCAACCTCCCGATTGTAGTAAGCCGATAAATATTCCAGGATCGGCGCGATCTCGGCAGGGGCGATGGGCGCGCCGCGCTCGATCATGTTTTTGATGTTGAACTCCCACTCGCCACGCGAGAGTTTGGTGCGCGTGATGTGCGTGGCGTCGTGGCAAATCACGCAACGCGCAGTGGTGAGTTCAACGCCTTTGCCGGGTGCTAATGTTTTCGCCGGCTCGGCTTCATCCTGCGCGCTGGCGACGCCGACCAGCAACAGTAACGTGGCTACGAATAGTCGCATCACGCTTCGACCACGAACCCAACGCGATGAAGACCGTTCCAGAAATACCCCAGAGGATTCCATTTGGCGACTATCGGTTGCGTGTTGCCGCGGTCATCGGTGGCGCGCGCCACCAAGGTGACAAAGCCGGTTTTTTCGGCACGCAACTCCGTGCTGAAAGTGCGCCACGCGTATTTGTCGCCGGGGTTGTTGATCTGCGCATCCTGCCAGTTCACACCCTCATCGAGCGAAATCTGCACGCGCGTAATCGCGCCATCACCCACCCAGGCGCGACCCTCGATCAACACCGACCGCCCCAGCTTGAACACCGCATTGGGCGCGGGATAAGTGATCATCGATTTCACCGGCCAGGCTTCGGTGACCAGCGCGTCCGGCGGCATTTTTTCGCCGGGTTTTACCGGCTCGCGCGGGATGCGATAGCTGGTGTCCATATACGTGCCCTTGAACGGCGCATCGAGCACGCTGAGCGTGTGCAGCCATTTGGTCGAGGCGCTGCCCGCCCAGCCCGGCACCATCAGCCGCAGCGGGTAGCCGTGTATTTTCGGCAGCGGCCCGTCGTTCATGCCGAACACAACCAGCGTGTGCGGCTCGATCGCCTTATCCAGCGGAATCGAACGGATCACCGGCGCGGCACTGGCAATGACGCCGAAGTCGCCGCCCTGCCCTGCCACGTGGCCGGCATTGTTTTGTAGTCCTGCCGCGCGCAGCACGTCGCGCAGACGTACTCCGTTCCATACCGGGCAACCCATGCCGCCGGTCACCGACCACGGCGTGCCGCTGGGGCGCGGCACATAGCCTGTGCGTCCCGCACCCGCGCATTCGAGCATGGCCTGCGTGCGCACCACGGGGAAGTTCTTACGCAGTTCGTCCAGTGAAAACGACACTTCCTTGTGCACCGAGCCTTTGACGGTCAAGCGGTGCTTCACCGCATCGATATCCGGCGTCAGCAGGTTGTTGCGCACAAACATGCGATCGTTGGGCGTAGCCGCAAAGTGATGCTGATCGGCGTTCACGCTCCCCGTCAGCGGACGCTCGGAATGCATCGTCATGCCGGGCATTTTTTCGGCCATTACCGCGCTGTTCGACACCGTGCCCGCAGGATCGGCAGGCGGCTTTATGGCATCCTGCGCGGTGGCCTGGTGGCCTGTGATACCCGTACCAACCGCACCCACAGCTGCCAGCCGCGCCAGAAAGTCACGTCGAAAATTGTTTTGTAAGTATTTGATTCTATTCATAATTTTCCTATCGACTAAGCGGCCTTGGCAGGGCCGCGCGAGCCCACTGCCGGATACGGGTGGAGCATGTTCAGCGCGATGCTTTGATTTGCCGTCTGCACGATACGCACGTGTTCGCGTTTAAATTCGCGTGCGTGTTGCAGGCCGCAGGAGTGCGCGATCATGTCAATTTCCTTGTTCATGTTCTTGCAGTAGTTTGCCACACGCAGGTATTTTTCTTCGACCACCAGGCCACGCTGCAAGCGCTTGTTGTGTGTGGTCACCCCCGTGGGACAGGTGTTTTGATGGCAGCGCAACGCCTGTATGCAGCCCAGCGCGAACATGAAGCCACGCGCGGTGTTGATGAAATCCGCCCCCACGCACAAGGCCCACGAGGCACGCGCGGAAGTGACCAGCTTGCCCGACGCAATCACGCGGATGCGCGATTTCAGATCGGACTGCAGCAGCGAATCCACCACCCGCGGCAGCGCCTCGGCGATCGGCAGCGCCATGTGATCGAACAGCGTTTGCGGCGCGGCACCACTGCCGCCCTCGGCGCCGTCGATGGCGAGAAAGTCGGGCGCGAACTCACGTCCCCGACGCAGGATCGCATCACACAATTCATTGGTGAATTCCCAGCCGCCGATGGCGGTTTTCACACCCACTGGCCGCCCTGTCAGTTCGCGCAGATAAGCAATTTTATCGAGCAGATCATTGACGTTGGCGATGTCGCGGTGGCGGTTCGGGCTGATCGAATCTTCGCCCATCGGTATGCCACGGATACGTGAAATTTCCTCGGTGACCTTGCCGCCCGGTAGCACGCCGCCCTTGCCGGGCTTGGCGCCCTGCGAGAGTTTGATCTCAAACGCCTTGACGGACTTGGCGAGCTCTCTCACTTTTTCCGGCGAGAAATTGCCCTCGTGATCGCGCATGCCGTATTTGGCAGTGCCCATTTGCATGATCACATCGCAACCGCCCACCAAGTGATGCGGCGCCAGCCCGCCTTCGCCGGTATCCATCCAGCAGCCCGCTTCGGCCGCGCCCATCGACAGCGCACGTACCGCTGGCTCGGAAATCGCACCAAAGCTCATGCCACTGACGTTGACGATGGAGCGCGCCTCAAACGGATGCTGGCAATAGCCTTCGCCGATCAATAACGATGGCGTGGGCAGCCGGTCTTCTTCGAGCACCGGGTAGGGATGATTGACAAAGAGTATGTTGCCCGGCTCGCGCAGATCGTTGGTGGAACCAAAGCCGATAATGCCGCCTTCGTTCTTCGCCTCTTTGTAGACCCAGCCGCGGGTGGCACGGTTAAACGGCATTTCATCGCGGTCGCCGGCGAAAAAATACTGGCGAAAATATTCGCCCAGGTCTTCAAAGAAAAACCGCAGCCGCCCGATCACCGGATAGTTGCGCAGCACGGTGTGCTTCTTCTGCGTCACATCGTGAATTATCGCGATCACCAACCAGGCGATAAACGCCAAACCGAGGATCGTGCCCAAGCCGTAGGAAATCACACCGACCATGCCGTTCATTTACCCCTCCGTTGCCCTGCTAAAATGGCTCCTGCTGATGGTCACCGGCCTGGGTGAGCGCCGTCACCGATATACGTGCAATTAATATAGAGCAATTCCATGAACATCGCACCCGAAATCGAACGTAATGTCGCTGCCGCGTTAGCCGAAGACGTCGGCGGCGGGGACTGGACGGCGCGGCTGACGCCCGCCACACGTGAAGCGCGCGCCAGCGTGATATGCCGCAGCGCGGCCACCATCGCCGGACGACCGTGGTTCGATGCGGTGTTTCGCTCGCTGGATAACCAGGTGAACATTTCCTGGCAGGTCGAGGAAGGCCAACCGGTGGCACCGAACACGCCGCTGTGCACGGTAAACGGCAATGCGCGCGCGCTGCTTACCGGCGAACGCGCGGCACTCAATTTCCTGCAAATGCTGTCAGCGGTGGCGACGGCAACCCGGCATTACGTGGATGCGGTGGCGGGCACGCGCGCCGCCATACTCGATACCCGAAAAACCCTGCCCGGCTTGCGGGTGGCGCAGAAATACGCGGTCAAGACCGGCGGCGGCATGAACCACCGCATGGGCCTCTACGACGGCATCCTGATCAAGGAAAACCACATCGCCGCGGCCGGCGGCGTGAGCGCCGCGATGGCGGAAGCGCAACGCACCGCACCGGCGGGCGTGTGGATACAGATCGAGGTGGAAAATTTCACCCAACTGGACGAGGCGCTTGCCGCTGGCGCGACGCTGATACTGCTCGACAATATGAGCACTGCGCAAATGCGCGAGGCGGTGAACCGCACCGCGGGCCGCGCAAAACTCGAAGCTTCCGGCGGCATCAGCATCGGCAATGTGCGCGAAATCGCGGAAACCGGCGTGGACCGCATTTCCATCGGCGCGCTCACCAAGGACGTGAAAGCGGTGGATTTGTCGATGCGCTTCGCGGGGTGAACGCGCGCTAAGCACTTGGCGGCGCCCAGCGCCGCAACGTCTGCGCCAGTGCATTGCTGCTCAACGGCTTTGCCAAGTAATCGTCCATGCCGGCCGCGAGACAGGTTTCACGGTCGCCTTCCATGGCGTTGGCGGTTTGCGCAATGATAATGTGACGTGGCTAGCCCTGCTTTTCCAGCTCGCGTATGGCGGCGGTGGCGGCAAAACCATCGACACCCGGCATATGGCAATCCATCAGAATGGCGTCGTAGTGCCGCGCCTTGGCCGCGTCCACGGCTGCCTGGCCGTCCTTGGCGATGGTGACCGCGCAGCCCAGTTTTTTCAGGATGGCGTTGGCCACAATCTGATTGATGGTGTTGTCTTCCGCCAGCAGCACGTGCAGCGCGGCAAATTCACCCTGCACAGTCACCGCAGACTTCGCTGACAACGCGGACGGTGCCTCCGCGCCCCCCGATCCATGCTGGACTTTCACCGTAAAACTGAACACGCTGCCCTGACCTTGCGTGGTGACGACCGACAACTCGCCCCCCATCAAGCCCACCAGTTGCCGTGAAATCGTCAGGCCCAAGCCGGTGCCGCCGAAACGCCGCGTGGTGCTCGCGTCCTCCTGCGAAAAAGGATCGAATATGCGCTCCACCGCTTCCGGCGAAATGCCAATGCCGGTATCTCGCACGTCAAACCGCAACATCAAATCGTCGCCCGCGCGGGCATATACGCCGACATGAACGGCGATGGTCCCGGCATCGGTAAACTTGATCGCATTGCCGATCAGATTGGATAAGACCTGCGAAATACGCACCGGATCACCGCTCACTAATGCCGGTACATCCTCGGCGTAATACGTCTCGAGCGTCAGATTTTTTTCCCGCGCGGAAGCCGAAAATAACTGCATCAACGAGGCAACGCGCGAATGCAAATCAAAAGCAATCCATTCCAGTTCAACCTTGCCCGCTTCGATCTTGGAAAAATCCAGGATGTCGTTGACGATTTTCAACAGGCTCTCGCCCGAGTTGCGGATGATATCGAGATACTCCCTTTGCTCGGCCGCGAGCGGCGTGCCGGCCAGCACGTCGGCCATGCCCAGCACGCCGTTCATCGGCGTGCGTATCTCGTGACTCATGTTGGCGAGAAACTGCGAGCGCGTGCGCATCGCCTGCTCCGCCGCCAGCTTAGCTTCGCGCAGGCTTTCCTCGGTTTTTTTGAGTTCGGAAATATCCGTGAACGTGGTGATCACGCCCTCCACCTCTCCCGATCCATTGAAGTAAGTGGATTTCTCAATCACGCAAAAAATGTCGGGCTTGCCTGACACGTGCAAGGTGCGCTCCACACGATGCGTGCCGGGCTCCTCCAGCAAGCGGCGCTCGATGACATTAACTTCTTCGGCAAACTGCGTGCGATGGCCGCTCATCGGCTGATGAAGAATATCCTCGCGCCGCACGCCGAAGAGTTGCTCGTACGCCGTATTGCATCAGGTCAGGATCAGGTTCTTATCCTTGATCACGGTTGGCGTGGGCGAGGCGTCGAGAAAGGTGGTGGTCAGACGCAATTGCTCGGCCTTCGCCTGCTCGGCCGCCTTCAGGCCACTGACATCACTGTAGGTGGTGATAATGCCGCCGACGCTACCCTCGCGATCGAGAAACGTCGATTTGGTAACGATGCAGTAGACATCGCGACCGCTTTGCGTGGGCAAGGTGTATTCGAACTGGCGCGTGCCGGGATTCGCCAGCAACGCCAATTCAATACGCTGAATGTCCTGCGTCGCGGCAATCGACAGCGGGCGCATCTTTAGTGCGATGATGTCCTTGCGCTCCACTTCGAAGAGTTTTTCATAGGCGGTATTGACGTAGGTGATTTCGCGCGAGCGGTTTTTCACCATCATCGGCTCGAGCGAGGTTTCCAGAATGACGTTGGTGAAGCGCAATTGCTCATCAAGCCGTTGTTCGATCTGCTTCAGATCGGTCACGTCGGCGTGCGTGGTGATAAAACCGGTCACCGCGCCGCTGGCATCCAGCCGCGGTGCCTTGGTGATGACGAAATAACTTTCGCTGCCGTCCTTGCGCAAACGGCTGCGGGTATACGACCGTACGCTCGGATGGCTCAGCATCTCCACTTCGACTTCACGCCCGCCGAGGGCTGAGGCGTTAAGCGCATTGAGTACCGTGTGTCCCAGCGCCTCGTCGCGCCGCACGTCGAATTCACGCTCGTAAGCGGCATTGAGCCGCACGAAACGGTGCTCACGATCCTTGATCGATACCGGCATCGGCATCGATTCAATCAACGCATCGGTAAGCGCCAGTTGTTCGGTCAACTGCTCCTGCACGAGCTTGAGTTCGGTGATGTCGGTGTAGGTGGAGATCACGCGCGACACGCTGCCATCGGCACCCAGCATCGGCGCCTTGGTGACGATGTATGACGCAACGCGGCCATCGGCCAGCGTGCGCTGCTGGTCGTAACGAATGACGCGAGGATGGGCGAGCAAATCCTGCTCCTCGGCTTCGCCCCGCGCGGCAACGTCGCCGCGTAATTCGCGCGCCGTCTTGCCGATCCAGTCTTCTCGGGTCATGCCGAACATGCGCAAAAATGCCGCATTCACGCGCACAAAGCGCAGGCCAGCATCCTTGATGGTGATCGGCGTGGGCGTCACGTCGAGCAGCGTTTCCATCAGATGCAGGGCTTCCTGCAAACGGTTTTCAGCTCGTTTTTGCGCCGTGATATTACGCGCCACGCCGCGGTAACCGCTGAATTTGCCGTCCGCGCCAGTACACGGCTCGCCGCTCAGGGTGATGAACACCGGCTCGCCATCGGCAGGTGTGAAACACAATTCAACCTCGCGAAACGGCTGGCGCTCGCGCAAGATTTGCAACAGGCGTTGTTGCGTGTTCCAGCTGGGCTGCGCCGGCTCGCCGGCAAAGGCCTCCTCTCCGGTCTGCCCGATGAACGCCTCGGGCTTCAGACCCGTCACTGCAGTTATCCCCTGCGACATTTGCGTGAAGCGCTGCTGCGCATCCTGCTCCCAGTACCAATCCGACGACAGGCTGGTCAGTCCGCGAAATCGCGATTCGCTTTCGGTCACGCGCGCATGCGCGGCCTCGCTCTCGGCGATCAGTTGTTCCATCAACTGCGCCACGTGCGGGGCGGACATTTCGTTGACCGGGATCGGCGCGCGTCCCGCCGCCGACAACAAATGATTGGCGGTGATGCGCATGGCATCGATCAGGGCGCGCTGCTGTTCGGTTTCCTCGCGCAGGCGGCGGTTGGCCTCCATCAGCTCCGATGAACTGATGGTGAGGCTGCGCAGCCGCAATTCCTGTGCGCGATCAAACTGACGGTAGCTTTCTTCGACACGCGCCAGCACTTCGCGCAGACCATTCAACGCCTGCGCCTGCCGTGCGTTCAAGCCGTTGCCCGTCGCCAGCGCAAACACCTCGTGCAGCAGACTGTCAGCATCCTCAGGCGAGGCGGCCTGCAAAGCCCTGCGCAACTGTCGTGAAAGCATCGCGTGCATCAGGAAGGCCTGGTTTTAAACGGGCGCGTTGCGGCGCAGGTGCGGCCTATTCGTACCACATCGCGTACCACATCATCAATTCGACAACTTCTGATAATGTATCGTAAGTATTTGTTTTTAAACAATTAAATAACAATATCACTTACAGCGTTCCTGGATATACCGCTTCACCGCCGGAACATCTGCCGCCATCACATCCACGCGTTGCGGCAACTGCTCAAGGCCCCGGCAACTCGCAGGATATTCCGCTTCCACGCCCAATGCATCCTTGATCACGTCGGCAAATTTTACGGGCAAGGCGGTTTCCAGACAAATCAGCGGCACCCCGGCCTCGCGATGTTCGAGCCCTATTTTGACGCCATCCGCTGTATGCGTGTCAATCATCACGCCATAGCGTTGATAGATATCGCGTAGGGTCGCGATCCGTTTGGCGTGGGTGCTGGTGCCCGACACAAAACCAAAGCCGGGCATCTTGCCCAACAGCGGGGTATCCGCCAGACGGAATTCGCCGCCGCCATCAACCGACTGCCATAGCGTACGCAACAAGGCACTATCGCGGCCGGTCAGATCAAAGATGAAGCGCTCGAAGTTCGACGCGCGAGAGATGTCCATCGAAGGACTCGAGGTTTGATGCACCTCCTTCGACGCGCGCGGCCGGTAACGCCCGCTGCGAAAAAACTCATCGAGCACGTTGTTTTCATTGGTCGCCAGTATCAGGCGGTGGATGGGCAAACCCATCATGCGCGCGATATGGCCGGCAAGAATATTGCCGAAATTGCCCGACGGCACCGCGAACGACACCTGTTCGGTATCGTTTTGCGTAGCGGCGAAATAGCCCTTGAAGTAATACACAATCTGCGCCGCGACACGCGCCCAGTTGATCGAATTCACCGTGCCGATGTGATAGCGGCCCTTGAAGGTCTCGTCGTTCGACACCGCCTTGACGATATCCTGGCAATCATCGAACACACCTTTGATCGCGATGTTAAAAATATTCGGGTCTTGCAGGGAATACATCTGCGCCGTCTGAAAACGGCTCATCTTGCCGTGCGGCGACAGCATGAACACGCGCACGCCACGCTTGCCGCGCAGGGCATATTCCGCCGCCGAGCCCGTGTCGCCCGAGGTGGCGCCGAGGATGTTTAACGCACCATTGTTCGCCGCCAGCACGTACTCGAACAGATTGCCGAGCAACTGCAAAGCCACGTCCTTGAACGCCAGCGTCGGCCCGTTCGACAGTTGCAACAGGTGCAAACCCGGTTCCAGCGTTTTCAGCGGCGTAATGTCGTCACTGCCGAAGACCTCGGCGGTGTAGGTTTTGTCGATGAGCTGCTTCAAATCCGGCGCGGGGATGTCATCGATGTAGCGCGACAGAATGTCGAACGCCAGATCACGATAGTTCAGCTTGCGCAGTCGCGCCAGATCGGCCACGTCGTAACGTGGATACGATTCCGGCATCGCCAATCCGCCGTCGGTGGCCAGGCCTTCAAGCAGAATTTCGCGGAAGGTACGCGGCGGCATGCCACCGCGGGTGCTGATGTAGCGCACTAGGCTGCCTCGTGAACAATAAACGGTAAACGGTAAACAGCAATCGTCCGCAGGCGCGGCTTACGTGACAAATCGAAATTCAAAAAACGAAGTAGCGTCGATGGCAAAGCCCACTGTTTATCGGTCACTGTTTACGGTTCACTGCGCTACTTATCCAGCTCTTCCAGCCGTATGCGCGTGACCTTACCGGTCACCACCGCCAGTGCTTCAATTTTTGTGATCGCCGTATTGACGTGTTTTTCAACCGTGCGATGCGTGAGCATGATGATATCGGCCTGCGCCTCGCCTTCGCGCGGCTCTTTTTGCACCATCGCGTCGATGGAGATGCCCAGGTCGGCGAGGATGCGCGTGATATCGGCCAGCACGCCAGGTTTATCCTCCACCCTCAGGCGCAGGTAGTAGGCGGTTTCGACTTCGCCCATAGGCAGAATCGCGATGTCCGACAACTGATCGGGCTGAAATGCCAGATGCGGCACGCGATGTTCCGGATCGGCAGTCATGGTGCGGGCTACATCGATCAAGTCGGCGACGACCGCCGAAGCGGTGGGCTCCGCGCCGGCACCCGCGCCGTAAAACATGGTTTGGCCAACGGCATCGCCCTTGACCAAAATCGCGTTCATCACGCCTTCAACGTTGGCAATCAGGCGTTTCGTCGGAATCAACGTGGGGTGCACGCGCAGTTCGATGCCGTTGCTTTTACGCTTGGCCACACCCAACAGCTTGATGCGATAGCCCAAGTCTTCAGCGTACTGAATGTCTTCGCGCGTGAGCTTGGAAATGCCTTCAGTGTAGGCCGCCGAAAATTGCATGGGTATGCCAAAACCGATAGCCGCCATGATGGTGAGTTTGTGCGCAGCGTCGATGCCTTCGATATCGAACGTAGGATCGGCCTCGGCGTAACCGAGCTGTTGCGCCTGCTTCAGCACGTCGTCAAAACTCGCGCCCTTTTCACGCATTTCCGACAGGATAAAATTCGAAGTGCCATTGATAATGCCAGCGATCCACTCGATACGATTGGCGGCCAAACCTTCGCGCAGCGATTTGATGATCGGCACGCCGCCGGCCACCGCTGCCTCGAACGCCACCATCACGCCCTGCTTTTGCGCGGCGGCGAAAATTTCGTTGCCATGCTGCGCGAGCAACGCCTTGTTCGCCGTCACCACGTGTTTCTTGTTGGAAATTGCCTTTAAAATCAATTGCTTGGAGATGCCTGTCCCACCGATCAGCTCGACCACGATATCGATGGCGGGATCGTCAACCACGGCGGCCGCGTCGTCTATCACCTTGGCGCGGCCTTTGACGATTTCATGGGCACGCTTCAAATCCTTGTCGGCCACCACGGTAATGGCAATCGCCCTGCCCGCCCGCCGCGAGATTTCCTCGGCGTTGCGCTCGAGCACGGTAAACGTGCCGCCACCCACTGTGCCGATGCCGAGCAGGCCTACATTGATAGGTTTCATAACAGACCATCCTTACGGAACATTTCTTTAATGCCACGAAGAGCCTGTCTCGTCCGGGCTTCATTTTCAATCATCGCAAAGCGCACGTGGCCGTCACCGTAGTGCCCGAATCCGGTGCCCGGTGCCACCGCAATTTTGGCTTCCGCCAGCAGCTTTTTGGAAAATTCCAGCGAACCCATTTTTTTATACGCTTCGGGGATGGCTGCCCACACATACATGGTGGCTTTGGGGATATCCACCTGCCAGCCGCAGGCATGCAGGCCCGCGCACAGCACGTCGCGACGGTTTTGGTAGGTTTGACGCACTTCTTCCACGCAATCCTGCGGGCCTTCCAGCGCAATGATCGACGCTACCTGTATCGGCGTGAAGGTGCCGTAGTCGTGATAGCTCTTCATGCGGCCCAATGCGTTCACCAACTCGCGGTTACCCACCATATAGCCCACGCGCCAGCCTGCCATGTTGTAGCTTTTCGACATGGTGAAAAACTCGACTGCGACTTCCTTCGCGCCCGGCACTTCAAGTATCGACGGCGCGCGATAGTCGTCAAACACGATATCGGCGTAGGCCAGATCGTGCACCACGTAAATATTGTGCTCGCGCGCGATGGCGATCAGCCGTTCGAAAAACGCCAGATCCACGCACTGCGCGGTGGGGTTGCTGGGGAAATTCACGATCAGCATCTTGGGCTTGGGATAGCCGTCGCGTATGGCCTTTTCCAGCTCGTCAAAGAAATCGACATCCATGCTCATGGGCACGTGGCGGATGTCAGCACCGGCGATCACCGGGCCGTAAATGTGGATCGGGTAGCTGGGGTTCGGTACCAGCACCACGTCGCCGCGATCCAGGGTCGCCAGCGCCAGATGTGCGATGCCTTCCTTGGAACCGATGGTAACGATCGCCTCACTATCGGGATCGAGCTCCACGTTGTAACGCGTCTGATACCAGTTGCAGATCGCCTTGCGCAAACGGTGGATACCCTTGGACACCGAATAGCCGTGGGTATCCGGCCGCTGGATGGATTCGACCAGCTTGTCGACGATGTGCCGCGGCGTCGGCCCGTCGGGGTTGCCCATACTGAAATCGATGACATCTTCGCCGCGCCGCCGCGCGGCCAGTTTCAGTTCGCCGGTGACGTTAAACACGTACGGAGGCAGCCGTTTGATTCGAGGAAACTCTTCCATGCGCGGATTTCGTTGAATTAGTGTAGCAATGAATGAAGCAAAGATGAGAGCGTATAATTTTAGCCGAGCGAGGAACTTCAAGCAAATCAAAAACTTATGAAACTCCTATGAAACTGCACCTGGCGTCCGGCAGCGGCAAAAATCAATTCACCGGCCACGGTACTGGCTACGTCGCGGTGAACCATCAGCGCTACGAGAACTCGCTGGTGATCACGCCGGATGAAGTGCTCGATAGCTGGCGCGTCGATACCTTCGACGCGCTCGATGCGGCGCATATGGCGTTTTTGCTGTCGCTAAAGCCGGAGATCGTGATTCTCGGCACCGGCGCCACACAACGCTTTCCGTCACCGGCGCTGCTGCGTGGCTTTGCCGCCGCGCAAATTGGCGTGGAAGTGATGGCGACCCCGGCCGCGTGCCGCACCTATAATATCCTGCTGGCCGAAGGTCGGGCGGTGATTGCAGCGGTGCTGGTCATCTGAGGCGCTGCTCGCGTTACTACGCGTGCCGATCCTGTTCTGCTGAATAAATTTCAAATGCGTTGCCACCAGGCTTGCTCGCCCGTACCGCTGCCGCACTGGCATGTTCCAGCAACAGCTCGCTATGCCTGCCATCCGCAGGATAAAAGCTCACACCCATGCCACACGCCAGATCAATTTTCACGCCCGCCAACGTCAACGGACGCCGCAACTCATCGAGTACGCTCTGCAGCATGGCCGCTACACGATCCTGATTAAAGACGTGGGCTGCCAGACGATCCATCACATGGGAAACCGTGCTGGCGTCCGCCTTCAGTGGCAGCGCCAACGCAAACGTATCGCTGGTCAAGCGTCCCAGACTATCAGTCTTGCGGATGCAATCGTTAATGCGCGCCGCCACGATCTTGAGTAGCGCATCACCGGCGTTGTCGCCCAGACTTTGGTAAATATCGTTGAGGTTTTCGAGCTTCAGCACGGCAATCGCCAGCAGGTGCCCGTCGCGACTGGCGTGCGCCATCGCCAGTTGCGTGAGTTCGTCAAATAAACCACTGGTGGCCGCACCGGTCAGCGCATCGCGGTTAATCAATCTTGCCGACGCTGCCTTGCGTGACAGATAGGTCAGCGCCAGGGTGATGTTCCCTGACATTTCCTGCAACAGTACCACTTCATCCGGCGTAAAAAAATCCGCCTCTTTTACAAAAAACGACATGGCACCCGTCACATGGCCGTTTTCCATCAGCGGCATCACCAGCAACGAGCGGTAACCACGGCGCAACGCTTCCAGACGGCGCGTGCCGACGGGGCTGGTCTCGGTGATCAAATCGTTGGTGTAAACCAGTTGTTTGGCACGCAGCGCGCGGCCCAGCACGGAATGTCCGCGCGGCACGCCGGGATCCGCCGTGCTCATGGCCGAACCCACCAGCGCTGCGGCATCCTCCCCTGCCCAGGCAACCGGCGTCACCTCCAGCGACTGGCCATCGAACGCGCCGATCCACACAATACCGAATTTGCCGTCGTCGACGGCAATACGACAAATATCGTTAAAGAGTTGTTGGCGCTCCATGGCGCGCGCGATGGCTTTGTTGATACCGCCCAACACCGCATGCATGCGCGACAAACGCAGCACTTTTGCACTCTGGATATCACGCTCCATGAACTGGCCGATCTGGTTGCTGATCGCATGAAACATATCGAGCGTGTCGCGGCTTTCTTCGCGTGGCTCGACGCTCCAGAACACCATCACGCCACGGACTTCGCCCTGCACCGATACCGGAAATGCCATGCCGGAGCGCATCCCCGCCTTGACCGCCGGCAGATGCAGATCCGCCACCAGGCGGATGTCGGGCAGCCATACCGGTCGGGCGCTCGCCCACGCACGCCCGGCAAGCCCGGTGTTCGGCGCAATACGCAACGTTAAGGAAACGCAGATTTAATCAATTTTTGAGAAACGTCGAAGCGCAGTGCGCATTTTTTGTTCACGGCATGCGCAATCGCCCGATATTTTCCCTCTTCACATCGATTTTTTAACGTATCTGCCTCTTTCGGTGGGCGGATTCAAGTCTG
>CAMBGJ010000118.1 GCA_945865805.1 Bordetella parapertussis | reverse complement strand
AAATCAATTACTTAGCTTCTTTCGGTCTCGCCAGTTGGTGAAGTCGGGCTAGTCCATGTCAACAATAATCAAGCAGGTTTACCACACCGGAAAAATCCTGGCGGCCTGTGGCGTGCTGCTGAGCGTGACGATCGCAGCGCCTGTGAAAGCCGCCGTGTCCGTTACTGGTGCGTCGGCCACCAACAACAGCGCCGCCAATTCCGGTACGGGCGGCCTTGGCATAGCGCGTTCCTGGCATACCGACAACAGCCTCAGCACAGGGGCGCTGAGTTTGAACAATCATTTCATGTATCAGAATTCCCTGGTGGTGGTGCAGCCCGATGGGCCCAACGCGGCTTTGACCAGTGGCCACGTAGCGTCCTATGACTTGACGTTTACCATACTGGATGCCACCAATTCCGGTTATTCGGTGTCGGTCGATACGCTGCTGCGCTGCTATCGTACTGTGCGCAGCGACAATGGCATACAAGCCTCGGCTTTTGCCGGTTCGTTCTCCGGGCGCATAGACACCGATATGAGCGATGCCACCGATACACTCGGCACGCAATTGAATGGTCTTACCATACTCGGTGGCGGCGTTAACAGCACGACTGCCGCAAATTCATTGTTTTCAGCTAACAAGTCCTTTAACGCCGGTACGTTTTTTGGCACGCGTACCTTTGGCCTGCGGTTTACCACGTTGGGTAGCCCCAATAACGTGTTTATCCAGAACAATGACGCGGGTGAAATGGCCACGCGTTTTGGCCTTGACCCGGTGAATTCCACAGCGGCTGGCGCGCCGGGTTTTGCTGACGCCTTCTATCCCGGCGTGGACGGCGAGTCGCGTTCCTTGCATGGCCACTTTGTTGATGTGCGTGTCACTTCGCTGTCGCCGGTACCCGAACCGCAAACCTACGCCCTGCTGCTGGCGGGCCTGGGCTGGGTGGGGTACGCCGCGCGCCGCCGCAAGTCGCGCAACACCTGATCGGGCTTACAGGCGAACCAAAGCCCCATGCGTGCATGGGGCTTTTTTGTTATACCGCACCGATAATACGAATCACGAGTTGTTTTTTTCCGTGTATTCCGCGTGTTCCGTGGTGAATCGGGGTTTCGTCGGCAAGGCGCGCTACTCCACCTTGATCCCCGACGCCTTAACCAGCTTGATATTTTGCGCGATCTCGTTGCGTATAAACGCACCGAATTCCTCGGCGGTGGTGGGCGCCGGATCGAGGCCCTGTTTCATATAAGCTTGGCGCATCTCGGGCGTATTGACGATTTTTACGATGGCGGCGTTCAGGCGCGCGACAATCTCGCGCGGTACGCCCGCCGGTGCCAGCACGCCGTACCAGCCGGAGCGGTCAAAGCCCGGCAAGCCGGATTCGTTGAGCGTGGGCATTTGTGGCGCCAGGGGCGTGCGCTGACCGGTGGTGACGGCGAGCGCCCGCGCTCGCTTGGCCGTGATCAAGGGCGTTGATGCGGGAATGCTGGCGATGATCATGTCCACTTCGCCGCTGGCGGTGGCGGTCACGCCATCGGAAATACCTTTGTATGGCACGTGCGCAATGGTGACTTTGCCGAGCGAATTCAAAAGTTCGCTCACCAGATGCGCGGAACTGCCGACACCCGACGACGCGTAGTTCAGTTTGCCCGGATTCGCGCGCGCCAGCGCGATCAGTTCCTTGATATTTTGCGCCGGCACGGACGGATGCACCACCACGAACCACGGCCCGTAGACGATGCGCGTCACGGGCACGAAATCACGTTCCAGATCGTATGGGAGCTTGCGTCGCACCGCCGGCTGGATGGTATCGGCAGCGGGCATCAGCAGCAGCGTGTAGCCATCGGGCGGCGATTTCGCCACCACGTCGGTCGCAATCATGCCGCCCGAGCCACCGCGATTTTCGATAATGATTTGCTGGCCCAGCGCTTCGTATAATTTCGGCGCGAGCATGCGCGCGGTGACATCCGCAGCGCCGCCTGCGGCGAAGCCGACCATGAACTTGATGGGTTTGGCGGGGTAGTTTTGTGCGCACACGTGTGGCGCTGCGCCTACGGCGGCCAGCAGTACATATTTCGCCAAGATACTCATGCCGTGCCTCATTCGCCGCGGATGCCCGCGCTTTTGATGACTTTGCCCCACTTGATGATTTCCTCCGCAATGGTTTTGCCGAAGCCCGGCGCCGTGCCGCCGAGCGGTTCCGCGCCGAGTGCTGCGAAGCGCTCGACCAGATCCGGCGCGCGCAGGGTATCGTTGATGGCCTTGTTGAGTTTGTCCACCAGCGGGCTGGCAGCGCCCGCCGGCAGCAGCAGGCCGTACCACAAGCTGCTTTCAAAACCGGGCACGCCCGACTCGGCTGCGGTGGGCAGATCGGGCATGGCGGGCGAGCGTTTGGCGGTGGAGATCGCCAGTGCGCGCAGCTTGCCGCTTTTCACGTGCGGCAGCGCGGTCGGCAGCGGATCAAAAATCATCTGCACCTGCCCCGCCAGCAACGCGGGCATGGATTGCCCGCTACCTTTGAACGGCACGTGCACCAGGTTGATGCCCGTCATGAACTTCAGCAACTCGATCGCCAGATGGCTGGAGCTGCCCGAGCCGGATGACGAGTAATTCAATTCGCCGGGCCGCGCCTTGGCCAACGCGATCAGCTCCTTCAACGTGGCAGCCTTGACGGAGGGATGCACCACCAGCGCCTGCGGCATCGACACCGTTTGCGACACCGGCGTGAAATCCTTGATCGAATCGTAGCCGGGTTTGGCCAGCATCGCCGGGTTGAGCGCGAGGATGCTGGTGGCGCCGGAGAGCAAGGTGTAGCCGTCGGGCGCGGATTGCGCGACGATGCGCGCGGCGATGGCGCCGCTGGCACCGGCGCGATTGTCGGTGACCACCGGCTGGCCGAAGGCCTCGCTTAATTTTTGCCCGATAATGCGCGTGGTGATGTCGGAAGCGCCGCCGGGGCTGAAGCCGACGAGGATACGCAGGGGTTTGGTGGGATAGGGTTGCGCCTGTGCCGCGTGCACCCATAGGGCTGTGGCGCAGCTGAGTGCTGTTGCGAGGGTTCGAATCATCATGGGCGCGACTTTGCCACAAATTTGCTGTGCAGGGCGTGGCTGTTACCAGGACGCCCGAACTTGACGCCCATAACACCGGGCCGCACACTCCATACCCCTCACGTCGCCGTCCGTTGGAGAAAGACATGAAAAGACATTTGTTATTCGCATGCCTACTGGCCAGCGCAGGCAACGCAGCCGCGCAAGCGCAACCTTATCCCGTCAAGCCGATCCGCATCGTCGTGCCGTTCGCCGCGGGCAGTGGCGCTGACGCGAATCCGCGTTTTTACGGCGAATGGGTATCGAAGCTGTGGGGGCAGAGCATCGTGGTGGATAACCGGCCCGGCGGCAGCGGCATCATTGCCGTGCAAACCGTCAAGGGCGCTGCGGCGGACGGCTACACGCTGCTTACTGGCACTACCTCGACGATATCCGTGAATCCGGTGGTGATGAAGGATTTGCCGCACGATCCGATCAAGGAATTTCGTCCGGTGATTCTGTTCGGCCTGTCGCCCACGGTGTTTGTGGTCGGCACTAACGTGCCCGGCAAAACCGTCAAGGAGTTTGCCGCCGCCATCAAGAAAGTCGGCAACCCGCTGGCGGTGGGCAACTACTCCGCTGGGTACGAATTGCTCAGCCACTGGTTCGGGCTGGTCAACGGGCTGGCGATCACGCCGGTGCCGTACAAAGGCGGATCGCCGGTGATGACCGATGTCATCGGCGGGCAGATACCCTCCGGCATGATCGACAGCGGCGGCGCGGCGCCGCTGATCCGCGAGGGACGCATGCGTGGATTGGTGCTGACCGGCGAGGCACGTGCGCCGATATTGCCCGACGTGCCCACAATGAAGGAAAGCGGCTTTGCGGATTTCGTCAGCTACTCGTGGAGCTCTATTTTTGCGCGCAGCGAAACGCCCGACGCCATCGTCAACAAATTGCATGATGGCTTCAAGGCCGCGATGGCCAGCCCCGAAGGACGCGCCTATCAGGCGACACGCACGTCGCTGATCGTGAACTACACGCCAGCGGAAATCCGCAGCTTTGTCATCGCAGACGCCGAGCGCTACCGCAAGATCGCCCAGGCGGCGGGTATCAAGCCACGATAGATAATTATGTAAGTATTTGTTTTTAATGAAATATTATTGCAGCAATCTCGGGAGGCTATTCCACCTTAGCGCCCGAAGCCTTCACCGCTGCACGCATTTTCTCGGTTTCGCTGCGAATGTGGGCGGCGAATTCCGCCGCCGTGGTGCCTTTGGCTTCCGCGCCCAAGCCTGACATTTTTTCAATGATGTCGGGCGACTTCATCGCTTTAACAAACTCGGTATTGAGCCGCTGCAAAATTGCCGCAGGTGTTTTCGCCGGTGCGAGCAGTCCATACCAGCCGGTGACTTCATAGCCGGGTAGTGATTCGGCCATGGTTGGCAGATCGGGGGCCAGCGGTGTGCGCGCAAGACTGGTGACGCCCAGCGCACGCACGCGGCCCGCCTTGATGTGCGGCATGATCATCGGCACCACGGAAATCGTCATCTGCAACTGCCCGCTGATAGTGTCAGTGAGCGCGGGGCCGACGCCCTTGTACGGCACGTGTTCGATGGATGTACCGGTCATCGACTTAAAACGCTCGGCCGCCAGATGCGGCGGTGAGCCGCTGCCGCCAGAGCCATAACGCAACTGGCCGGATTTGGCTTTCAGCAGCGCAATAAATTCCTTGAGGTTGTTCGCGGGCACCGAGGGATTCACCACCATGATGAAGGGTGTCGAACCCAGCAGAGAAATCGGCGCGAAATCCTTGTGCAGATCGAACGGCAGCTTGTCATACATCACCGACACGATCACTACTTGCGAGGTCGAGACCGTGAGCGTGTGGCCATCGGGCGCGGCTTTGGCACCGATTTCCGCGCCGATGATGCCGGCAGCACCCGCGCGATTATCGATCACCAGTGATTGGCCGAAAGCTTCGCTGAATTTCGGATTGAGCAGCCGCGCGAGGATGTCCGGGCCAGAGCTTGGTGTGCTCATCACGATTACCCGCACCGGGCGCGTGGGGTAGGTTTGGGCGGTCGCCAGCGCGGGTAGGGCAAGGCACAGGGCGCACAGGGCACGAAGGCGGTGGATGAATTTGCCGCGACGGGTATTACGAAGGGTGCTACGCATTTGCCTAGTCCTCCTGACGCCAAAAATTCTCGTAAAACTGCAGCCTACTCCACCTTGATCCCCGCATCGGTCACCACTTTGCGAAACTTCGCCAGTTCGCTTTTCACCACCGCCGCGAATTCCGCTGGCGTGTTGCCGATGATCGTAAAGCCCAACGACGTAAAACGCTCCTTGACCTCGGGCGCGTCGAGCGCCTGCATTGCGGCTTTGTGCACGCGCTGGGTGACGGCTTCGGGGGTTTTCAGCGGCGCAAACAGACCGTGCCATATCTGAAAATCGTAACCCGTAACGCCCGCTTCATTCAACGTCGGCACGTTGGGCAGCAAGGGTGAGCGTTTCGCGCTGCTGATGCCCAGCGCTTTTAACCGGCCCGAGGCGATGTGCTGCATGCTCGCCAGCGGTGTCAAGAGGCTGGCGTCGGATTCGCCCGACAGCGTGGCGATTTCGGCGGGCGAGCTGCCCTTGTAGCGCACATTGTTCATGCGGATGCCGCTCATGGCCATCATCGCCTCGCCCGCGAGTTCGCCGGTGGCACCGGCTACGGCCATATTGAGTTTGCCGGGGTCTTTTTTGGCGAGCGCGACAAAATCCTTGAACGAATTCACCGGCAGCTTCGGCGTAGCCACCAGCACCATGCCGCTGGTGACAAGCTGCACGATCGGCAGAAAATCGCGCACCGGGTCGTAGGGCAGATTTTTGTAAAGACTCGGATTGATTGCGTGCGTGCCGCTGTTGCCGATGTTAAGCGTCAGGCCATCCGGGTTGGCACGCGCGGCAATGTCTGTACCCGCGACGCCATTGTTGCTGGGCCGGTTATCCACCACCAGCGTCTGGCGCAGGTGTTCGCTCAAGCGCGGTACCAGGATGCGCACGGCGGTATCCGATGGCCCGCCGGGCGCCACCGGCACGATGATGCGCATCGGCCGTCCGCCGATGTTGCCCAGGCCTTGTGCGTGTACAAGCGCCGTGCTCAAAACCAGCGCCGTGCCGAGAACGACACGTGATTTTTTCAAGTTTTTCTCCACGATTGTTATTGCGAACACGCCGCATTGTAGCCGTATAATCGTATCACAAATAAACGCAAGGAGAACATCGTGCAAGGCGTGGATCGCGGCGTGTGGATGACCTGGTACAACCTGCCGGTTGAGGGGCGCGACGACTATCTCGCGTGGCTGCACGGCCACTACATTCCCAACATGTTGCAGCAGCCGGGCTATCTGTGGGGCGCGCATTTTGCCTCGGAGACCAACGTCAAAATGCCCGGCGCGCCGAACCGGCTGGGCCATGTGAACGATCCGTCGATACCCATTGGCGACCGCTACATTTTATTGTTTGGTGCCGAAGACGCGCACGTGTTCGTCAATCCCACGCCAGCGCAAATGCGGGCACGCCTGTCCGACGTCGATAAAAAAATGCTCGCCCTGCGCATCGGCGAGCGTTACAACATCGCCACCGAAGAAGCGCGTATTCATGGGCCGGCAGTGAAGTCGCCGCCGGAACTGGGGCTGGCGCCTGGCATCCAGCTCGGCAGCTTCAATGCCGGCACGGGGCAGGACGAAGACGAACTCGCTGCCTGGTACGCCCAATGGCGCATGCCGTGCATGGAAAAACTGCCGGGCTGCGTGCGTGTGCGCAAATATGCCTCGGTGTCGGGCTGGGCCAAGCACATGATTTTGTATGAATTCACCTCCACCCGCGCCCGCGACGGCAGCTTCGTCGAGCACGAAAAAGCCAATCCGAAAATGGAGCAGTGGACGGATGACGTGGTGCGCAAACTGGTGCACGCGCCGGGGTCGCCGAATCTGGCGGCGCGGATTTGGCCGGTGGTGGAATGACGGTTAGCCTGTAACATTCACCCTGTGCAACTCACCTCCCACCAATTCAAGGCCCGCTCGCGCGAGAAGCTCGCCGACGTCAATCTGCAGGGTGCTTTAAAGAAGCTGCAGGGTAACTTCGTCAAGGGCCGTGCTGACCGTGTGGCGGAGTTGGAAAATTTTCCCGCGATACGCGATGCGGCGGCGGAGATTCGTGCGCGCGCGCTGGATCATCTTGATGTCTATCTGGAGGAATTCGAGCGTAAGGCCACGGCGGCGGGTGCCACGGTGCATTGGGCGGAAACTGCGGATGAAGTGAACCGTATCGTGTGCGAACTGGCCGCCAGGTATGGCGTGAAGAAAGCGGTCAAGTCGAAGTCGATGGTGAGCGAAGAATGCGCGTTGAACGATGCGCTGGAAGCCGCTGGTGTGCAGGTGGTTGAAACCGATCTGGGTGAATACATTCTGCAACTGGCGAAGGAGCCGCCTTCGCATATCGTTGCGCCGGTGGTGCACAAGATCAAGGACGAAGTCTCCGATCTGTTTGCCGAAAAGCACAACCTGCCGCGCAAGACCGGCATCCCCGAGTTGTGCAAAGAGGCGCGCGACATGTTGCGCGGGCATTTTGTCACGGCCGACATGGGGATTTCCGGGGCAAATTTTTTCGTCGCTGAAACCGGCTCGACGCTGATTGTCACCAACGAAGGCAACGGGCGCATGGTGACGACGCTGCCGCGCGTGCATGTGGCGATTACCGGCATCGAAAAAGTGGTGCCCACGCTGGAAGATTTATCCACGTTGATACGGTTGTTGCCGCGTCACGCCACCGGGCAGACCATCAGCAACTATGTGTCGGTGACTACGGGCCCGCAACGTCAGGGTGACAGCGACGGCCCGCAGCACTTCCACATCATCCTGCTCGACGGCGGGCGCACCAAGCTGCTGGGCGGCGATATGCAGGATATGCTGCGTTGCATCCGCTGCGGCGCGTGCATGAATCACTGCCCGGTGTATCAAAGCGTCGGTGGGCACGCGTACGGCTGGGTGTATCCGGGGCCGATGGGTTCGATATTGACGCCCACCTACGTGGGGCTGGAAAACGCGCCTGATTTGCCGAATGCCTCCACGCTGTGCAATCAATGCGGCGTGGTGTGTCCGGTGAAAATTCCGTTGCCGGATTTAATGCGCAAATTGCGTGAGCGGCAGTTCGAGCAGGGCATGAAGCCACAAATGGAATTGTGGGGTCTGGCCGCCTGGCGCTGGGCCGCGCAACGCCCGACGATTTATGCCATGCTTACCAGGGTGGTCGCGCGCGTGCTGGCGGTGATGGGCAGCAGTGATAGGCTCATACATATTTTGCCGCTGGGTAGCGGCTGGACCAGTGGGCGGGACATGCCTGCGCCACAGGGTAAGACGTTTCGGGAAATGTACAAAGAACTGCAAAAACCTTAGACACAGATTTCGCAGATTGGCCGCTAAAAAATCTGTGAAAATCTGCGTAGTCTGTGTCAAAAAAATGCCTCTGATGCTTTGGCACTCACGCTTACGGAGTAACCATGAATAAGCCTGTTGAAAATCAAATAGTTAAGAACATTCCGCTGTGGGTTAACAACAAGCCCGCCACGGCCAGTAGCACTCGCATGGGTGACATCACGAATCCGGCCACGGGCGTGATTACAGCGAAGGTGCCGCTGTGCAACCAGGCCGATGTGGATACGGCAGTGAAAGCCGCGCAGGCGGCGTTTCCGGCGTGGCGCGATACGCCGCCGTTGCGCCGCGCGCGCATCCTGATGAAATATCGCGAGCTGATTGACGCGCATCGTGATGAACTCGCGGCGCTGATCACCGCCGAGCACGGCAAAACGCTGACCGATGCCGGCGGCTCGGTGCAGCGCGGGCTCGAGGTGGTCGAGTTTGCCATGGGCATTCCGCATTTGATCAAGGGCGAACACAGCGAGGAAGTCGGCACTGGTGTCGATTGCCATTCGCTGCGTCAGCCCATCGGTGTGTGTGCGGGCATTACGCCGTTTAATTTTCCGGCGATGGTGCCGTTATGGATGTATCCAGTGGCAATTGCCTGCGGCAACACCTTTGTGTTGAAGCCCTCGGAAAAAGTGCCATCGACCGCGATGCGGCTGGCGGAGTTGTTTAAGGAAGCCGGTTTGCCCGACGGTGTGTTTAACGTGGTGCACGGCGATAAGCAAGCCGTCGATGCGATTTTGAATCACCCAGACATCAAGGCGATTTCGTTTGTGGGCTCCACGCCGATTGCGAAATACATTTACGAAACCTGCGCCAAATCCGGCAAGCGTGTGCAGGCGCTCGGCGGCGCGAAGAACCACGCGGTAGTGCTGCCGGATATGAACAGTGCTGCCGATCTGGATTTTGTTGCCGACTCATTGATCGGCGCGGGGTATGGATCGGCGGGCGAGCGCTGCATGGCGATCTCGGCGGTGGTGGCGGTGGGTGACATCGGCGATGCGCTGGTGGCCACTATAAAGAAAAAAGCTGCCAGCCTGCGTATCGGGCCGGGTGCCGGCAAGGTCGATGGCAAAGAACCGGACATGGGTCCGCTGGTGACGCAGGCGCATCGCGACAAGGTGGCGGGTTATGTGGACAAAGGCGTTGCGGAGGGCGCGACGCTGGCGCTGGATGGCCGCACGTTTACCTCGAAGGAAGGCTTTTTCCTCGGTGCGTCGCTGTTCGATCACGTCAAGCCTGCGATGAGTATTTACAAGGATGAAATTTTCGGCCCGGTGTTGTCAGTAGTGCGCGTCGAAACACTGGACGAGGCGATTAATCTGATCAACGCCAATCCCTACGCCAACGGCACGGCAGTGTTCACCCGCTCCGGCGGCGCGGCACGCAAGTTCGAGCGCGAAATCGAAGTCGGCATGGTCGGCATCAACGTACCGATCCCGGTGCCGGTGGCGTTTTTCTCGTTCGGCGGCTGGCGCTCGTCGCTGTTTGGCGACACCCATGTGCACGGCATGGAAGGCGTGCGCTTTTACACGCGCGGCAAGGTGATCAGCACCCGCTGGCCGGATGCGAATGCGGTGCCTACGGGGTTTAATATGCCGACGTTGGGGTGATGACGGCAAGCGGGTGAGCCAGTAACGGCGTGCGGTGTTGGGTTGATCGCTATCATCATTGAATTTGACGTGAAGCTCGAGTGCCGGGCGCAATTCGAGGCGAGACTCCATGCGGATGCCAAGGAAACCCTGCGCGACGACGGATGTTTTTGTATGGAAATTCTGAAACCTTGTGGTAATGATGCTGGCGGCGCGGGCAAAATCGTGCTGTCGGAACTGTGGCGCGACGATGCGGCAATAGCCGCGCATCGTAACAAGCCGGGGCACTCGCATGCTTGGCAGGAGCCGATGATTCGCAACAAGCAAAGCAGCCGCTACGAGGTCGCCGCGTGAGCGCGCGCGAGAACATTCTCGCGCGTATTCGTGGCTCGTTGCGGCGTGACAGTAATGATGGTGCTCTCGCCCAGGTGCAGGCGCACATCGCGGCGCGTGCCTTGAGTCCGCGTCCAAACATTGGCGGCGATCTTGCCGCGCTGTTTAAAGCGAATGCCGTGCGCCTGTTAAGCACCATAGCCGAAGTGCCGCTGATGCGCGATGTGCCCGCCACGGCGGCCGCGTATTTGCGTGCGCATGATCTGCCACTGCAGGCGGTGTGCTGGCCTGGGTTGAGCGAGCTCGATTGGGCAGGCAGCGGCATACCAATGGAAAACCGCCCCGCGCGCGAATCTGATCTGGTGGGGGTGACCAGCGTGTTCTGCGCGATTGCCGAAACCGGCACGCTGATGACGCTATCCGGCGCGGATACGCCGCCCGCCACCAGTCTGTTGCCGGAAACGCATATCGCCGTGCTGCGATTGTCACAAATTGTGCCGTCGATGGAAGAGGCCTGGCAGCGCTTGCGCTACACTCACGGGCCTGAGCGGTTTATGCCACGCGCGGTGAATTTTATTTCCGGCCCGTCGCGCACGGCAGATATCGAACAAACGTTGACGCTTGGCGCGCATGGGCCGTATCGGGTGCATATCATTTTGGTTTCTGAAGGGGAAGATAATGCGTAAGTTATTGTTTTTATTGATTATTTATATTTCGGCTGTGCAGAGCACCTGGGCGCAAAGCGGCTCCGTCCCCACGCTCACCGGCGGCATTGGCATTGAAGAAAACAATATCCTGCGTCCGCAGCAGGCTAAATTTAATCTCAAGTTTTTATTCACCTTCCTGGAAGGCGATTACATTGCCGATGTGGCGGTGAAGGTCGCCGATGCCAGTGGCAAAGTTGTCATCGAACAAACCGTGGATGGCCCGATACTGCTGGCGCTGCTACCCGCGGGCACCTATGTGGCGACGCTAACGTACGAAGGCGTTGCGCAAACACGCAAAATCGCCTTGAGTGCCAAAGGCTTGCGCACGGAGCAGGTGCGCTGGAAGCGCAGCGAGGCGGATGGTCCGCCGTTGCTGTAGACAGTGCAGGCTGTCCGATAGGCAAGGCCGTTGTCAGGTTTCTGACAGCATTCTTGATTTCACGTAGGGGCCGGTATAGTATTGCCTGTCGTCGGGTGCCTGCGGATTCTTTGTAAATACCCCTAAAAAAACAAATACATAGAGATCGACGGCTGGCGGGCTGCGCGTTGATCGCCCGTGTTCGCTTTGACTTTGACTACCCTGCTTGAGACACTAGCGTTGCTTGTTTTCAATTGCCGTATTTAAACCATTGTCCTGACTCAAACCATCCATCGGAGGAGCTATGTTGAAAAAATTAATCAAGGCTGACGCGTCGGCCAAGGTCGTCGGTGCCAGTCGCCGTAAATTTCTGACCAAGGCAGCGGCCACCACCGGCGCGGCTATGGCGGCATTGCCGATGATGGCCAAGGCGCAAGCACCGGCGGCGGCCCCCGCTGTCGGCAGCGGCCCGATTACCATGCGCTGGCAAAGCACTTGGCCCGCCAAGGATATCTTCCACGAGTACGCGCTCGACTACGCGAAAAAAGTCAACGAAATGTCGGGGGGCAAACTTAAGATTGAAGTGCTGCCCGCTGGCGCCGTGGTCAAGGCCTTCGACCTGATCGACGCGGTATCGAAAGGCACGCTCGACGGCGGCCACGGTGTTACGGCTTATTGGTACGGCAAAAATGCGGCGATGGCGCTGTGGGGCTCTGGCCCGGCCTTCGGCATGGATGCCAATCTGGTACTGGCGTGGCACTACTACGGCGGCGGCAAGGTGCTGCTTGAGGAAATCTACAAAGGCCTGAGCCTCGACGTGGTGTCGTTCCTCTATGGCCCGATGCCCACACAACCTTTGGGCTGGTTCAAAAAGCCGGTGACCAAGCCGGAAGATTTCAAAGGCCTGAAATACCGCACCGTGGGTCTGTCGGTGGATATTTTCAACGGCATGGGTGCGGCGGTGAATGCGCTGCCCGGCGGCGAAATCGTTCCTGCGATGGACAAGGGCCTGCTGGATGCCGCCGAGTTCAACAACGCCACCTCGGATCGCATCCTCGGCTTCCCCGATGTGTCCAAGGTGTGCATGCTGCAAAGCTATCACCAGTCGGGCGAGCAATATGAAATTCTGTTCAACAAAAAGCGCTACGACGCGCTGCCCGCCGAACTGAAATCCATCCTGCAATACGCGGTGGAAGCATCCTCGGCTGACATGTCGTGGAAAGCCGCGCACCGTTATTCGCAGGATTACATCGAGCTGCAAACCAAAAACAACGTCAAGTTCTACAAGACGCCGGATTCGGTGTTGCAGGCGCAGTTAAAGGTGTGGGACGGCGTGGCCGCCAAGAAGTCGGCGGAAAATCCCCTGTTCAAGCGCATTTATGACTCGCAACGCGCCTTTGCCGAGCGTGCCGTGCGCTGGCAGCAGGACACCATGGTCGGTTCACGCATGGCGTTCAACCATTTCTTTGCTGGCAAGAAAGGTTAACGAAAGTCGATGTTGCTAAAAAGCCATCCGGGTTTCCCGGATGGCTTTTTTGTTGAGAGTGGTTGCGAGTTCGGGGTTATGGTCATGCAAAAAATATTGTTTTCCATCGATAAGTTCAGCACCTGGGTGGGACAGGCGTTCTCCTGGCTGATCGTGGCGTTGACCTTGCTGGTCTCGTGGGAGGTGATTTCGCGGCGCTTTTTTGACAGTCCGCACGCCTTCACTTTCGACGCCATGATCATGATGTACGGCACGCTGTTCATGATGGCGGGGGCCTACACGTTGTCGAAAAACGGCCATGTGCGCGGCGACGTGTTGTACGGATTTTTCACGCCGCGCACGCAGGCGGGGCTCGATCTCATGCTGTATCTGCTGTTTTTCATCCCCGGCATTGTGGCGCTGGTGTGGGCCGGCTATTACTTTGCCGCCGATTCGTGGGCGATCAAGGAACATTCGTCCGTCACCGCCGACGGGCCGCCGCTGTATCACTTCAAGACCGTGATCCCGCTGGCCGGCGCGCTGATTCTGTTGCAGGGGCTGGTGGAAATCGTGCGCTGCGTGATGTGCCTGAAGACGGGCGAGTGGCCGTCGCGCATGGAAGACGTCGAGGAAGTCGATGTTGAAAAACTCAAGCAGATGGTGCACGTGAAAGACGAAGATATCGCCGCACTCAGCAAAGGGGCGGCCAAATGAACAAGGGCGTATGGTTCGGCTTGACCATCATGGCGCTGGTGGTGGTGGTGACGTTTATTTTGCTGCCGCCGGTGTCGCAGATGACCAGCGGGCATCTCGGTTTGTTGATGCTGTCACTGATCGTGGTGGCGATCATGCTCGGGTTTCCCACGGCGTTCACGCTGATGGGCATGGGCATGATGTTCGCTTTCGCGTATTACGCCTGGAGTGCGAAGGCGGCGGATCCCCTGACGAAAACGCTCGACCTGATGGTGCAACGCACCTACGGCGTGATGGCCAACGACGTGCTGATTTCGATCCCGTTATTTGTGTTCATGGGTTATCTGGTCGAGCGCGCCAACCTGATCGAAAAACTCTTCAAGAGTCTGCATCTGGCGGCGGCGCGCGTGCCGGGTTCGCTGGCGGTGGCGACCATCGTCACCTGCGCGATATTCGCCACCGCCACCGGCATCGTCGGCG
>CAMBGJ010000117.1 GCA_945865805.1 Bordetella parapertussis | reverse complement strand
GCCGTGCGTCGCATGGTGCTCAATATTCTGCGTCTGGATAAGTCCCGCAAGGGCGGAATCAAGACGCGACGCTTGGTCGCATCAACCAGCGATTCTTATCGTGAGCAATTACTTGGGATGGTGGCTATTTGATGCAATTGCCCTGGCCGGCGCCGCGTTGTTGATTCCTTCGGGAAATGAAGGCGACCATCTTTTCATTGCGCTAAACGATCCAGGCCGTTTCGAGGGTTACGGTTCAAATCCCTGTGTCGTGTTGGTGAATCTGAGTTCCGTGCGGGAAGGCGTGCCGTACGACGCTACTTGTGTGCTTGACGCCGGCGAACATGAATTCGTAAGACACCCCAGTTTTGTGTTCTATCGCAACGCGCGTATCGAACCCGAAAGCCACGTTTTGCGCTTGGTGGAGCAGGGTCTGTTTAAGCCGCATGTGGCGGTATCGGCTGAGGTTCTTCAGCGCATCAAGTCCGGATTGTTTGCTTCGCCACATACCAAACGCGAATTCAAGCGATTCAAGTTCTGACGGCGAGTTACGATTCTTCAGGCTGCCAGCGTAAACTTGCGGGTGGATGTAATGCGCGACTGGTACTTTCTGGGGCAATGACCATGACGATACGACTGATGCACGGCGACCTGCTGAAGCAGGACGATGTAGACGCCATCGTCAATACGGTCAATTGCGTGGGCGTGATGGGCAAGGGTATTGCCCTGCAGTTCAGAAACAAATGGCCCGCCAATAATCAGGCTTACGAGCAGGCATGCAAAGCCGGTCAGGTCAAACTCGGGACCATATTTGTATTTGACAGCGGTGGCCTGGTGAAGCCGAATTTCATTATCAATTTTCCGACCAAGGGTCATTGGCGCGCGAAATCTGAAATCCGGTGGATTCAGGACGGGCTTAAGGATTTGATCACGCAGGTGCAGCGCTTAAAAATCCAATCCATCGCAATCCCGCCGCTGGGCTGCGGTAATGGCGGATTGGATTGGGATGACGTGCGGCCATTGCTCGTTGAAGCCTTCGCAGCGTTGCCGGAAGTTGAGGCCCGTTTGTTCGAGCCGGCGGGTGCGCTTGCTTTCCGAGCTGAAGCAGAAAGCCGCCGTCGGCAACTGACGCTGTACCCTTGTTCTTTCCTCCCGGAGTCGTGACCAATTTGACACGCAGCGCGTGTTAAATTGACGATCTATATCACCGCCCACGTTGGGCGAATTGGTCTGTTAAAGTTGACTTGCTTACCCGAAAATACAAAATGATTCGCGACCCCGCCACCTTCCAACTCCTCCTCGACACCATCGCCCGCCTCGTCCGCGAGAAGTTAATCCCGCGCGAGCGCGAAGTTGCTGAGACGGATGAAATCCCTGCCGACATTATCGTCGAGATGCGGCGCATGGGGTTGTTTGGGCTGACGATACCCGAGAAATACGGCGGCTTGGGCCTCACCACCGAGGAAGAGGCGCTCACCAGTATGGCGTTGTGCGAGGCTTCGCCGGTGTTTCGTTCGATCATGGGCACCAACAACGGTATCGGCGGCATGGGGATTGTGATCGACGGCACCGAGGTGCAGAAGAAGAGGTATCTGCCACGGCTTGCCACGGGTGAGATCATCGGTTCGTTTGCGTTGACCGAGCCCGGCTCGGGTTCCGATGCGGCTTCGCTCACTACCCGCGCGGAGAAGCAGGGCGATCACTACCTCGTCAACGGCGCCAAGCGGTACATCACCAATGCGCCGGAAGCGCACATTTTTACGCTGATGGCGCGCACTGATCCGAAGTCAAAGGATGCGCGCGGCGTGTCGGCGTTTATTGTTGAGCGCAATACACCGGGGCTTACCGTCGGCACGCCGGATCGCAAAATGGGGCAGCGTGGCTCTCACACCGCCGATGTGATTTTCGACAATGTGCGCGTGCCCGCCGAAAACGTGATCGGCGGCGTGGAAGGCATGGGCTTCAAGACGGCGATGAAGGTGCTGGATCGCGCGCGGCTGAATATCGCCTCGGTATGCACCGGTGCTGCGCAGCGTCTGCTGGACGAGGGCTTGAACTACGCACGCGAACGCAAGCAGTTCGGCAAACCCATCGCGGATTTTCAGTTGATCCAGGCGATGCTGGCCGACTCCAAAACCGAAATCTACGCGGCGCGCAGCATGGTGCTGGAAGCCGCGCGCAAGCGCGATGCCGGTGCGAACATCACGCTGGAGGCCTCGTGCTGCAAGCTCTTTGCCTCCGAAATGGTGGGGCGAGTGGCCGACCGTGCGGTGCAAATCCACGGCGGCGCGGGGTATATGCAGGAGTATGCGGTGGAGCGCTTGTATCGGGACGTGCGGCTGTTTCGCATATTCGAGGGCACCACGCAGATACAGCAATTGGTGATAGCGCGGCATATGCTGCGCGACGGGTAATGTAACCGCCGTCGTTCCGGGCTTGACCCGGAACCCCGTACGTTCAATCATGCGCAGCGTCCTGAAATAATGTGCAAAAGTGTAACTAACGCGCGGACAATCATCTGGATTCCAGGCTTCGCTGGAATGACGAGGAGAGGAATTTATGATTCGAGCCATGACGTTTTTTACCTGTGCCACATTCCTGGCGGGGGACGCGTGCGCGCAAGCACAGCCCTACCCCACCAAACCCATTCGCATGGTCGTGCCTTTCGCGCCCGGCGGCACGGGGGAATTTCTCTCTCGCAGCATCACGCCGCGCATGGGCGAGTTGGTGGGGCAGCAATTTATTGTCGATTTTCGCGGCGGTGCGGGCACCACGCTGGCCGCCGGTTTGGTGGCTGCCGCGCCGGCCGATGGTTACACGGTGTTCATTCAAACTTTCACTACGCAGGCGATCAACGACAGTCTCTACAGCAAGCTCGCTTACAACACGCGGCGCGATTTCGCCTCGGTGGGTTTGATCGGGGTGATACCGATTGTGCTGGGGGCGCATCCGTCGCTGCCCGTGCGCAATGCGAAAGAATTGATGGCGTTGTCGCAGGCACATCCGGGCACGCTCAACTTCGGTACTGCGGGCATCGGCACGTCGTCGCACTTCGCGGTGGAATTGTTCAAGCTGGTGTCGAAGGCCGATCTCACGCACATTCCCTACAAAGGCGCTGGGCCGGCCACCATTGATGCCATGGCGGGCTTCATTCCACTGGTGGCCGATGCGATCACGTCGATGAAGCCGCATCTCGATAGCGGCAAGGTCAAAGGTATCGCCATCGGCAGCGCGCAACGATCGGAAGGCGCGCCAAATCTGGCGACGTTTGCCGAATCGGGGTATCCCGGTTTTGAGGCAAGTTCGTGGTGGGGCATACTGGCGCCTGCGCGCACGCCGTCGGCTATCCTCCAGCGCCTGAATGCGGAGCTAAACAAGGCGCTGGAGGATAAGGGCGTGAAAAAACGTTTGCTGTCACACGGTACGACGTTGAAGGTCGGTGCGCCCGCACTGGCCGATGAGCTGATGAACAGCGAGCGTGACAAGTGGGCGAAGGTGGTCAAGGCCACCGGCGCACGGGTCGATTGAGTTTTTTTCATAAGCATCTGTTTTTATTGATATTTTTCTAAAGGATGTATTGTGGCATTTGAGAAACTGATACAAGAATTCCAGGAGCGCACCGCCGAGGCCGTCGGCATGGGCGGCGCGGCGAAGCTCGCCAAGCGCCGCGCCGAGGGCAATCTCAATGCGCGTGAGCGCATCGATTATCTGCTCGACAGCGATTCGTTTATCGAATCCGGTCGCTTCGCGCGCAGCAACCGCCCGGAGGTCAAACACAAAACGCCGTCGGACGGCAAAGTCGCGGGCTTCGGCAAAATCCACGGCCGCGAAGTGGCGCTGGTGTCGAACGATTTCACCGTGCTGGGTGCCTCCAGCGCGGTGATCAACATGAAAAAGATCAAGCACGTGAAGCAGGTCGCCGCCAAGCGCGGCATGCCGCTGGTGCTGCTGGGCGAATCGAGCGGCGCGCGTATGCCGGATCGCATGGGCGCTGCGGGCCGCGCCATCATCGCGCAGGACCCCACCGAGTATCAGCGCCTGCGTGAAGCGCCGTGGTGCTCGGCCTTGCTCGGCCAGTGCTACGGCTCATCCACCTGGTATTCGGCGATGTCGGATTTCGTGGTGATGCGCAAAGGCGCGATCATGGCCATTGCCAGCCCGAATGTAACTTCGATCGCGATCAACAGGCCGATCACCGCTGAAGAACTCGGCGGCTGGAAATTGCTCACGGGCATATCGGGCCTGGTCGATATGGCGGTGGATACTGACGAGCAGTGTCTTGATGCGATCAAAAAGTTTTTGTCGTATCTGCCCGGCCACAACATGGCGGCCCCGCCCGAAGCGCCGGTGCCGCCGGGCTCGGATGAGGCGAGCAAAACCATCCTCGATATCATGCCCGAGTCGCGCAATCAGGTGTACGACTCACGCAAAATCATCAAGGCGATTGCCGACAAGGATTCCACCTTCGAACTGAAGGAACGCTACGGCAAATCGCTTGCCACCGTGTTGGGGCGGCTAAACGGCAAGAGCGTCGGCTTCATCGCCAACAACCCGCTGTTCAAGGGCGGCGCGCTGGATGCCGATGCCTGCAACAAAGTCACCAGCTTCATGGTGCTGTGCGATTCGTACAATATTCCCCTGGTGTTCCTGGTGGACGTGCCGGGCTTTTTGATCGGTATCGAAGGCGAGTTGCGTGGCATGCCGGGCAAAGTCATCAACTGGATGAATGCGATGACGCTGGTCACCGTGCCGAAAATCACCGTGATGATGCGCAAAAATTACGGTCAAGCGTTCATCAACATGGCCGGCGGCAAAAACGCCGATGAAATTGCCTGCTGGCCGATGGCCGATTTGGGCTTCATGGATCCGGCGGTGTCGGTCAACGTGCTCTACGGGGTTAAATTTGAAGACGATCCCGAGCGCTTCAAAAAACTCAAAGCCGAAGTCGAGCGTGATACCTCAGCGTGGGGCCTGGCCGAGCTGTACGAAGCGCAGAATGTGATCGATCCACGCGACACGCGCGAGTATCTGATCCGCACGCTGGAGGTGCATCGCATGCGGCTGAAAAACGGCGTGGGCGAACATTTGCTGCGCAACTGGCCGACGAGTTATTAACCACATTCAGCAGGCACGCCGTGCCAACGCGTAGAGACCTGCTTCATCTTGCGTTGGCCGGCAGCGCGAGCCTGCTGCAAGGCTGTTCACCGTTAACGCTGGTCAACGACTGGACGCCGAGCGGCAACTACCGCGCGACGGCGGGTATCCGCTACGGCAGTCACCCGCGCTATCTGCTGGATGTCTATCAACCCGCCAGTCCGGCCAATCCGACGATCGCAGGTGCAAAAGCGCCGGTGGTGGTGTTCTTTTACGGCGGCAACTGGAATAGCGGCGAACGCGCGGACTATTTGTTTGCCGGCGAGGCGCTGGCGTCCCGAGGTTACGTCGCGGTGTTGCCCGACTATCGCCTGTATCCCGAGGTGCGTTACCCCGATTTTCTCGCGGATAGCGCGCAGGCCGTACGTTGGGTGTTCGACCATATCGCCGGTATTGGTGGCGTAGCGGGTGACACGCAACAGGTGTTTCTCATGGGCCATTCGGCTGGTGCGTACAATGCCGCGATGCTGGCGTTGAATCCGGCGTATCTACGCGCGGCGGGAGTCGAGCGGGCACGCGTACGCGGGCTGATTGGTCTTGCCGGGCCTTACGATTTTTTGCCGCTGACGGGCGAGATTACCAAAGCGGTATTCGGCTTCCCAGACACGGCCATCACTACGCAGCCCATCCACCACGCCTCGCGCGCCGCGCCGCCCGCGTTGCTGGTGACGGGCGCGGACGACAGCGTGGTGAATCCGGGCAACAGCTCACGTCTGGCGGCACAACTGCACCAACAGGGTGCACAAACACGTGTTATTACTTATCCCGGCATTAGCCACGCCACGCTGGTGGGCGCGCTGTCCAGTTCTTTGCGTGGTTTGCCACGCTACCGCCCGGTGCTGAACGACATAGCGGCGTTCATCAATGTGACGTCAGCGGCCCGCGATCCGGAAAAAATGTAGCCCGTCCGTCGAGGATTAGTGGCAAAGCGGTAAAATATCACACTCACCTCTTGCACGCGCGACGAGGGCAGTACACAATCCCTCCGCCCATTTATGTCCAACCTGTCGCGCCCATGCCATCCGCTACTCATCTCGCCATAAATTGGGTCGAGCAAGGCTACGCGCCGGACGCCATTGTCCGCGCTGGCATTCGCCGTCTGGTGAAGGAACGGCTGACGGAAATCCACGCAGGCAATTGCACGGCAGCGGCGGATGTCAGCGTGGATTTTCTCATCGGCGCGCGAACGGCCCCCGTCGCACTGGTGCCCGAAAAAGCCAATGAACAGCACTACGAAGTGCCGCCTGCTTTTTTTGGCGAGGTGTTGGGGCGGCATCGCAAATACAGCTCGTGCTGGTGGCCCGCCGGCGTGTCCACGCTGGATGCCGCTGAAGCCGCCGCGCTGGAAGTCACCTGCACCCGCGCTGCTTTGACAGACGGCCTGGACATCCTCGAACTCGGCTGCGGCTGGGGTTCGTTGACGCTGTGGATGGCCGCGCATTACCCCGCCAGCCGCATCACGGCGGTGTCCAATTCCGCACCGCAACGCGCCTACATCGAGGGCGAGGCCGCGCGCCGCAACCTCAACAATGTGCGCATAATCACTGCCGACATGAATACCTTTGACGCGCCTGCGCGTTACGACCGTATTGTTTCGGTGGAAATGTTCGAGCACATGCGCAACTGGCCGGTGTTGTTTCGCCGCGTGCACGATTGGCTGAGGGTGGATGGGCTGTTTTTCATGCATGTATTCGTGCATCGCCTGACGCCGTACGCGTTTGTCGAGCGCGGCGAAGACGACTGGATGAGCCGCTACTTTTTCTCCGGCGGCATGATGCCGAGCGACGATCTCGCGCTGCGCTGTCAGGACGACTTACGTGTGGCGCGCGTGTGGCGCTGGGACGGCACGCACTACGAGCGCACGGCAAACGCGTGGCTCGCCAACATGGATGCGCGCCGCGCTGCGGTGCAACCGGTGCTCGTACAAACCTACGGGCGTGAACAACTGACGCTGTGGTGGCAGCGCTGGCGTATATTTTTTATGTCGTGCGCCGAACTCTTTGGTTACGATAACGGTCAACAGTGGTGGGTGAGTCATTATTTATTCGAGCGCCGCGCATGATCGTCAATATCGTCCTGTTTCAGATCGGTTGGTTCGCCTGCGTGTTGGGCGCGGCACACGCCATGCCTTGGGCAGGCACGGGCGTGGCCGCCGCCGTGGTGGCCTACCACCTGATGCGCGCGGCGCGGCCCCCGGAAGAACTGAAACTCATCGCTGTCGCACTGGTTATCGGCGCAGCGTGGGATAGTGCGCTGATGGCGCTGGGCTGGATCAGCTATCCGACCGGCAACTTCATCGCGGGCGTCGCGCCGCACTGGATCCTGGCCATGTGGGCGTTGTTCGCCACCACATTGAACATTTCGATGCGCTGGATGAAACAACGCTGGCTGATCGCCTTCGTGCTGGGCGCGGTGTGCGGCCCGCTGTCGTACTGGGGTGCCGGGCGCATGGGTGCGGCCACCTTTACCGAGCCGATGACAGCGATCATTGCGCTGGCGGTGGGCTGGGGCGTGATCATGCCCGCATTGATGTGGCTGTCGGATCGCTTTGATGGCATCACCCCGAAAGGAACCCCGGCATGAGCGCATTCGTGGCAAGTTATCCGCTGATTTTCGCGGCGCTGTGCGGTCTGGGTGCGATGATGGTGCTGGCGTTTGGCGTGTGGCTGCTAAGCGTGGCCAAACACGATGCCAGCATCGTCGATAGCGTATGGTCGGTGCTGATTTACCTGGGCGGCGCGGTGTATGTGTTGACCTTGCCGCAAACCGGTCCGCGCACGTTTTGGGTGATGGTGCTGGGCGCTTTGTGGGCAATACGGCTTGCGGCGTACATCACCTGGCGCAACTGGGGCGAGGCGGAGGACCGGCGCTACGTCGATATCCGCGCACGCAATCAGCCGGATTACGAACGCAAAAGCCTTTATCTCGTGTTCGAGATGCAGGCGCTGCTGGCGTGGATCGTGTCGATGGCGTTGCTGGCAGCGGTGTCGGGCGGCAGCGCCTGGAGCTGGCTGGATTCGTTGGGCGCATCCATCATGCTGTTCGGCCTGATATTTGAAACCGTGGGCGACGCGCAACTGGCGGCGTTCAAGGGCCATGCGGACAATCGCGGCAAAGTGATGGACAAAGGCCTATGGTATTACACGCGCCACCCGAATTACTTCGGCGAATTTTGCGTGTGGTGGGGCTTTTACCTGATGGCGCTGTCGGCCGGCGGGTGGTGGGCGATCGTATCGCCGTTGTTGATGTCGATGTTGCTGCTGAAGGTCTCCGGCGTGACGCTGCTGGAAAAAGACATCACCGAACGCCGCCCGGCGTATCGCGATTACATCGCGCGTACCAACGCGTTTTTCCCCGGCCCGCCGAAAAAATCATGATGCGTAGGCGACGGATTTTGGCGACGGGCACGCTGCTGCTGGCTTGTAGCATGGCGCAGGCGCAGGTACGCGAGTGGAATTTTCAGGTGTTCCTCGACGACCGGCCCATCGGTCATCACCACTTCACCCTCCGTGGTGGCGGCGGCGACGGTGAACGTGAATTGAAGTCCGAAGCGCGGTTTGACGTAAAGCTGCTGTTCATCAACGCCTACAAGTACGTCCACGACGCGAGTGAGCGTTGGCGCGGCAATTGTCTCGCGCGTCTCACCGCGCGCACCAACGACAACGGTGACCCCAGCGAAGTCAACGTGGAGCAGCAGGGCGACCGGGTCACGGTCAACACGGTTACCGCGCCTACCACGGCACCCGCGCGAGAAACGGTCGACGGATGCCTGATGACCTACGCTTACTGGAACACCGAAATGCTCAAGCAAAAGCGCTTGCTCAACTCGCAGACTGGCAAGGTCGAGGCGGTGAATATCGCCTCGCTCGGCGAAGATAAAATCTCCGTGCGCGGCACCCCGGTCACCGCACAACGCTATCGAATCTCCGGCGGCAAGCACAGCATCGAACTGTGGTACGGCACGGACGGCTCAACCAGCGCCTGGCTGGCGTTGCAATCCACGCTCGATGGCGGCCGCAAGTTACGCTATTTATTGAAGTGAAAAATATCTGTATAAAACAAATAGTTACCGTGATACTCGGGGCGACCTTGTTGCCGCTGGCGTCGTGCCAGACGGCGCCCGACCAGCCGTTGCCGGCCGTCGCGCATGTGGATTTGCCGCGCTTCATGGGTGACTGGTACGTGATCGCCAATATTCCGACGTTCATCGAAACCGGAGCACACAACGCGGTTGAGTCGTACAAGATCGATGCCGACGGCACCATCGCGGTGACGTTTACCTTTCGTGACGGTGCTTTCGACGGCAAGCCCAAGCTGTACACGCCGCGCGGCTTTGTGCGCGACACGCAATCCAACGCGATCTGGGGCATGCAGTTCATCTGGCCGATAAAAACAGACTACCGCATCACCTACCTCGCACCCGATTACAGCCAGACCATCATCAGCCGCAAACAACGCGACTATGTGTGGATCATGGCGCGCACGCCCAGCATTCCCGACGCCGACTATCAGCGCCTGGCCAATCTCGTTCGTGATCAAGGTTACGATATCACCCGCCTGCAAAAAGTGCCGCAGCAATGGAAAAAATAAGCTCTGGGGCCAGTCGCTGGCGCACTCTACTCACCTGGTTTGATAACGACGCCGCAGTGGTACAGACCGATGACGTGCCCGCGCGCGGCATCGATTGGCCGCGCATGTTGCCGTTCGTGGCAATGCACCTGGGGTGCTTCGCGGTGATCTGGGTGGGCACGAGTACGGTGGCGGTGCTTACCGCCGTGGGGCTGTACGCGCTGCGCATGTTTGCCATCACCGGCTTTTATCACCGGTATTTTTCGCACAATGCGTATCGCACTTCGCGTGCCGCACAATTTGTGTTTGCCCTCGTCGGCGCCACCGGCGTGCAGCGCGGCGCGTTGTGGTGGGCCTCGCAGCACCGCCATCACCATGTGCATTCCGATCAGCCGGACGACGTGCATTCAGCGCGCCAGCACGGGTTTTTCTGGAGCCACATGGGCTGGTTCATGGCGCGCGAAAATTTCGCCACCCGCCGCGAGCGTGTTGAGCGCCTGTTGCAGTATCCCGAACTGCGTTTTCTCGATCGCTATGATGCGCTGGTGCCGTTGTTGTTCGCGCTGACGCTGTATGGCGCGGGCGAGGCACTGGCGCATTTTGCCCCGGCGCTGCAAACCAACGGCTGGCAGATGGTGGTGTGGGGCTTTTGCCTGTCCACCGTGGCGCTGTATCACGCCACCTTCACCATCAATTCGCTGACCCATTGTTTTGGCCAACGCCGTTACGCCACGCGCGACGATTCACGCAACAACCTGTGGCTCGCGCTGCTCACCTTCGGCGAAGGCTGGCACAACAACCACCACCATTTCCCCGGCTCGGTGCGGCAGGGTTTTTTCTGGTGGGAAATCGACATGACGTACTACGGCCTGCGGTTGCTGGCGGCACTGGGCATCATCTGGGATCTCAAGGAAGTGCCGGCAGCGATGCTGCACGCGCGCCGCCACGCCGCGCGGCCATGAAAGTCGCCATCATCGGCAGCGGCATCGCCGGCAACGTGGTGGCGCACCGCTTGCACGCAGATCATGACATCACCGTGTTCGAGGCCGCCGCCCATATCGGCGGCCACACCCATACGCACACGGTTGAATTCGACGGCGAGCGCCACGAAATCGACACCGGCTTTATCGTTTACAACGACTGGACTTACCCGAATTTCATCGCACTGCTGACCGAGCTGGGGGTGGAGTCGCAGCCGTCGGCAATGAGTTTCAGCGTGCGCAATGAAGCCAGCGGGCTGGAATACAACGGCACCACGCTGAACACGCTGTTCGCACAGCGGCGCAATCTGCTGCGGCCCTCGTTTCATCGCATGATCCGCGACATCCTGCGCTTTAATCGCGAAGCGCCTGCGCTGCTCGCGGCCATGAACGAATTGCCGCTGGGGGAGTACCTTGCCGCCGGCCGTTATTCGCCGCAATTCACCAACGACTATTTGATACCGATGGGTGCGGCGATCTGGTCCACCGATCCGGCACGCATGCTGGCGTTTCCCGCGCGTTACTTCGTGCAGTTCTTTCACAACCACGGCATGCTGTCCGTCGATCAACGACCGCAGTGGCACGCGATCTGCGGCGGCTCGGCGCGTTATGTCGAGAAGCTGGTGGCGCCGTTTCGGCAACGCATCCGGCTCAATTGCCCGATTGAAAGCGTGCGGCGCTTGCCCGATGGCGTGCTGGTCAAGCCCCGCGGTGCCGACACCGAACGCTACGACCAGGTGTTTTTTGCCAGTCATTCAGACCAGGCGCTGGCCCTGCTGACGGACGCCACGGCGCTGGAAAAATCCATCCTCGGCGCGATTCCCTATCAGGCAAACGAAGCCGTGCTGCATACCGACACATCGCTCTTGCCGCGCGCGCGGCGCGCGTGGGCGGCGTGGAATTATCATGTGGTGAATACGACGGAAGGCGGCGCCACGCTCACCTACAACATGAATATTCTGCAAACGCTGCGCTCACGCCACACCTTTTGCGTCACGCTCAATCACAGCGCACACATCGCGCCCGGCAAAATCATCCAGCGCATCACCTATCACCATCCGCTGTACACGCCAGCGGGCGTGGCAGCCCAGGCGCGCCAGCACGAGATCAACGGCGTGAATCGCAGCTACTTTTGCGGCGCTTACTGGCGTTACGGCTTTCATGAAGATGGCGTCGTCAGCGCGCTGAATGCGTTAAAACATTTTGAGCAGGCCACCCATGCACAGCGCCATCTATCACGGGTGGCTTAGGCACCGGCGCTTCGCGCCACGCCCGCACGCGTTTCGCTACCCCTTGTTCATGATGTACCTGGACTTGGCCGAACTCGACACCGTGTTTCGCGGTCGCTGGTTGTGGTCCGCCCGCCCCCGCGCGCTTTGTGCCCTGGCGCGTTTTAACCGCGCCGATCATCTGGGCGACCCCGCCGTGCCGCTGGATCAGGCGGTACGCGAGCTGGTGCAGCGCGAGACCGGTCGCACGCCCGGCGGCCCGATACGCCTGCTCACACATCTGCGCTACTTCGGGCACTGCTTTAACCCGGTGAGTTTTTACTACTGCTTTGATGCCGCTGGTGAGAACGTTGAGTGCGTGGTGGCGGAAGTCAATAACACGCCCTGGGGCGAACGTCATTGCTACGTGCTCAACCAGCCCGTGCAATCCGTGCCCGGCAAGCACCAGCGTCACCAGAGTGAAAAAGTCTTTCACGTGTCGCCGTTCATGCCGATGAATCTGGCTTACGAATGGGGGTTTTCCCAGCCCGGTGAAACGTTGAATGTTCACATGGCTTTGCATGAGCGCCCGACTGCCGCAGACGCAAATGCCGCGCGGCAAAAAGTGTTCGATGCCACGATGCAACTGGAACATGCGCCCGTCACCGGCGCACGGCTGGCAGGCATGCTGTTACGCTTTCCGCTGATGACCGTGCAGGTGGTGACTGCCATACACTGGCAGGCGCTGCGCCTGTGGCTCAAGCGCGTGCCGGTGCACACGCACCCGGCCAAGCTCAAGCTAGCCGCAACGGCGGCACAATTAAAATCTCAATAAAAACAAATACTTACATGCGGGACGTTGCCACACTGAAGAGCCCGACCGCGCCCAAGCCGCATTTTCTCGATGGCATCGCAGCGAGCGCCGTGCGTGGCCGACTGGCGGGGCTCGTGCAGGGTGTGCTCACGCTGCACGACGGAGATCGCGTCGAACGCTACGGCCATTTGACCGACAGTTGCCCGATCGAGATCGCGCTGCACGTACTCGATCCGCGCTTTTACAGCGAGATCGCTTTTGGCGGCTCGATAGGCGCGGGTGAGGCGTTCATGCAGGGCTATTGGCGCGTGGATGATCTGACGGGGCTGATGCGCATCCTGCTGCAAAACCGCGCGGTGCTCGACGGCATGGAGACCGGCCTCGCGCGCTTTGCCGCGCCCTTGCAAAAGGCGTTGCACTGGACGGCACGCAACACGCGCGGCGGCAGCAGCCGAAACATTCAGGCGCACTACGATCTGGGCAATGATTTTTTTCAGTTGTTTCTTGATCCGACGATGATGTATTCGAGTGCCATTTTCGAGCAGCCGGAGAGGACGCTCGAGGAAGCGTCCATCGCCAAGCTGGATCGCATCTGCCGCAAGCTCGAACTCAAGCCCGGTGATCGTGTGATCGAAATCGGCACTGGCTGGGGCGGCTTTGCGATGCACGCCGCGCGCCACTACGGCTGCCACGTCACCACCACCACCATCTCGCCTTCACAACACGCCATGGCGCGGCAGCGCATCGCCGCAGCGGGACTCACCGCACAAATCGAACTGCTGCTGACCGACTACCGCGATCTCACGGGCCAATATGACAAACTGGTGTCGATAGAAATGATCGAGGCGGTGGGGCATCATTACTACGACACCTATTTCCAAAAATGCAGTGCGTTGCTCAAACCCGACGGCGCAATGTTGTTGCAGGCGATCACCATCGCGGATCATCGTTACGAAGCCGCCAGGAACAGCGTGGATTTCATCCAGCGTTATATCTTCCCCGGCAGTTGCATCCCGTCGGTGGCGGCCATCAGCGCCTCCCTCGCTCGGGTGACGGATCTGCGGCTGACGCACCTGGAAGACATTGGCCCGCATTACGCCACCACCTTGCGGCTGTGGCATGACAATTTCAACGCGAAGCTGGAACAGGTGCGGGCGCTGGGTTACCCTGAGACCTTTATCCGCATGTGGCAGTTTTACCTGGGTTATTGCGAGGCCGGTTTTATCGAACGCGTGATTGGCGACGCACAACTGTTGCTGATCAAGCCGCAGTGCCGGTTACCGCCAATAACCGCCAGGGCAATTGCATCAAATAGCCACCATCCCAAGTAATTGCTCACGCTAAGAATCGCTGGTTGATGCGACCAAGCGTCGCGTCTTGATTCCGCCCTTGCGGGACTTATCCAGACGCAGAATATTGAGCACCATGCGACGCACGGCGGCAAGGTTTTGGGCGCTGTTCTTGACTCGCGCCCGCGCCTGATCGTCGTT
>CAMBGJ010000116.1 GCA_945865805.1 Bordetella parapertussis | reverse complement strand
GAACGCTTCGGCAAGACTCACAGGCTTTTCTGTCTCCATCGCCACTCCAAAAAGACAGAAAACTACACAGCTTTGCGAAAAAGTACAAGCCTTTGACCTTTCTCATAACTATTTCATTCTTATAGGGTTTTGATGCAATTGCCCTGGGTTGGGGCCCGAATTAAATTAGCACCATCCGCACGATCAGGTACGCCGGGCCGCGCGATCTTGACGCGCCGCCTGAATCTCAGCTTCAATCTCGTCATCGGAAACGGGTGACAGCCCCAAGGCATCCAGTTTGGCCAGGGTTCGCCCAAGTCGTTCGCGTGTGGCGTGACGCGCCTCGCAGAGTATGGGGCCGTACACGTTTCCGCACGAAGTTGACGTGACTTTCAAGATACCTTGATCCGACTGCGTTATCAGCTCACTCAATTTCAAACACAGCATCTTCGCTGTTTTCGAGAAACGATAGAATCGCGAACTGGTGTTCCATAAGCTTGTTTCGAACCACAGTATTTGACACGTTGCCAAGGTTGAGCCAAATTATTTTTGGCGGGATGCCGCGCACAGCAGACATCTCTACAAAATCAGAATCCTTGGTGACTATTGCGAACCCTTCTGCTTTTGCATAAGCCCAGATTGTCGAGTCGTCGTCAGCCTGCATGCCAAGCAACTGCACTTGCTTTGACCCCGGAAAGGTAGCCTCCAGCGCAGGCAACAAGCGACGCGACAAATTTTGGTCGAGCAGCAATTTCACGCTGCTGCACGCACCATGCGCCGCTCGCGATGCGCAGCAAACGTCAGGCAGGCTTGGATATCGCGAATTTCCAGTTCCGGGTAATCGGCGAGTATTTCGTCATTGGCCATGCCGGACGCAAGCCAACCCAGAACGTCATATACCGTTATGCGCATGTTGCGTATGCAGGGTTTTCCACCGCGCTTTCCCGGCTCCAGAGTAATTCGTTGCAGTAACTCGTTATCTATATTGTCCATTTGGATATTCCTCGTGCTGTGCGTCACGCTCAAGTTAACACAGCGCACAGAATTTTACGTCCACCATCACTTAATGCAGGGAAATACAATAAAAACAAATAGTTATGATATTTTAGACCAAGGGAAATCAGCGCCCATCCGTCGAGTAAGGCGCCGATGCCCCATCAAGCAACGCCGGATCCGGCTGCGGATACTGCATGATCAGCACATCGGCGCCATCCGGCCCGGCGGTTGCGTCGGGGCCGCCCTCGCCTGCGTAGGCGAATGCCAGCGATTCGTAGGGCAACGACTTACCTTCGTATATCAGCGCCCCCGCAGCGACCATCAGATGACGCGCGGCGCCGCCGCATTCCGCAGGCCATGTTGCTGGCGCGCCCGGCGGCAAGCGCAGCATCCAGGCGGCGAGCCCGTCGGCATGCCGTTCAACGATGACATCGAGCACGGTTTCTTTGCGCGCGCGCATCGCTTCGGGTGTGGCTATGCGCAGTTCGCTCGCGCCCTTGAGAATAAAGCGCCGCTTCGAGGGGCGGATCGCTTCCTTGACGCCGGGGGCGGCCAGCATGCAGGCGCCGGGGTCGGCGCGGGCGCGCAAGGTGAAGTAGGTCAGGCCTCCCTGCTCCGGCACAATGGGGCCGTAGGCGGTATACGGGTCGGTAAAATGCAGCGCCACGGGTGCCACGTTTGCGCGCCCCAGCTTGCCCGTGCCCTCGATGATGACCTGCCACTGTTCCGTCTGGTGATAATGTGCGTGGGTGATGTTTTGGTGTTCCTGGCGCACGGTGTAACCCTGCGGCGAGACGCCGGGCTCGGGCGTTCGCGGTTTCTCCCACGTGCCCAGGTACAACGTCTTGGTGGCTTTGCCGCCGCCCAACGGCAGCGTAATCTCGCGCTTTTGCGCGGCTACATCGAGGCTGGACACAACTTGCATGGTGAGTTTCCGGTAAACGCAATCGATTGAGTAATGTAGATCATAGCGCAGGGCATGCCCATCTGCACCGCCGCTTTACCCGCCCTACCGCCACCCTATGCCAGTCACATGCTTGCTGATTCGCCGACACTGTCGAAATGGTAGCGGGTCAGGCACGGGTTTCCGTTAAGTTGACTTACGCCGAATGCCAACGGTGCGGCCGACCTCCGCAGGCCGCAGGCGCTGTCGATGCGCCTCATAAACGGTTTGCAGCCGCGCAGCCGGATCGTCGGGCCAGGCGGCGCTGCGCCGGGTGGTCATGTTAATGCACATCGAGATCGATTCCAGCGTCGCCGCCAGCCAGCGCTCGCGCCGATGCAGCATGGTCATGAAGTAATGTATGCGCTTTGCGTCGATGTCGACCACTTGGAAGGTGAAGTCGAGCGGGTCGCCTTCGCGCACTTCGCGCTGGTAGGTGACGTGGCTTTCCAGTGCAAACGTACTGTGGCCGCTGCGACCATCCTGGCCGATGTTGTCGTAACCCAGGCCCAGCAGCGGCCACGGCCGATCCAGCGCCTGATCAAACAGCACCGAGTAATAACCGATGTTCATGTGGCCGTTGCGGTCGAGATGCGCAGGCAGCACGGCAAACCCCTCGTAGTCGAGGGTGTCGATTTCGTGCACCAGGTTCGGATAGAGAGGCAAGATGTGGCTCCGTGGTAATACAATATTGGGGTCGCGATTTTATCGTCAGACGGGCGCGGCGCGTTGTCGCTGGCTACGGCCCGCAACCCCCCATGTCACTTCTTCCCCAACTGCGGATAAAGCCCCACATACCCGGCCTTGGCACGATGCTCGGCATTGGCCTTGGCACTTTCGGGACTCATCGGGACAAAGCCGTGGCCGTGAATGATTTTCGACATGAAAGTCATGCGCGCGGTGACGGCAACTGCGCTGTGATAAGCCTGCTCGTCCCAGCCGGCGGCGAAGACAGCATCGGCGTCACTTTGCGTAACCTCAGTGGGCTGTAGCACCAGCTTTTTCACCAGGGCGAGCAGCGGCTTTAGCTTGGCACTCACCGGGGCGCTGGCGACATCGGCCACCAGCTTTTCCACCGTGCCCGGTTCGATGCCGCGCGCGACCGCGGCCGCGCTATGCGCCACGTAGGCGAACCGGCAGTTAAGCAGCCCGGCGGTGAAGCCCTGAATCATTTCGCGTTCGCCCGGTGTCAGCGGTGACGGCCCGTTGATCAGCGCCTCGCCCATCTGCGCCCAATGGCGGTAAATCTCCGGGTAGGCATTAAACACTTCGCCAGGGCCGGATTTTTCGGTGTACGGTTTCAGGAACGGCATGAGAATCTCCAAAGTTGGATCAAGCGTTTTAATTCAAAGGAGCATGATTAAGCCATTTTTTAGCATGAATTATTTGCACTGTGTTACAAAGAAAATTCCCTCCCCTTCAAGGGGAGGGCTAGAGTGGGGATGGGGGGGGGGCGGCTGCGTCCACCCCACCCCCATCCCCGCCTTCCCCCTGAAGGGGAAGGAGTTTCTTTGGAAATTTTGTAACACAGTGCAATTATGCAACCTGCTGTTAACTAACTTGGCGTGAGAAACTAAATAATCCTTTAAAAACAAATAGTTATACAAACCACTTCTACAAGCTGCACACGGAGTCGATCAAATCACTCAGTGCAACTCATGATAAATCTTCTCCGCCAGCGCACGGCTGATACCTTCGATCTGCGCCAGTTCATCCACGCTGGCGGCCTGCAAGCCGCGCAATCCGCCAAAATGCGCGAGTAGCGCCTGCCGCCGTTTCGCGCCCACGCCGTTAATGTTTTCCAGCGGCGATTGCGAGCGGGCCTTGCCGCGGCGCGCGCGGTGGCCGGTGATGGCAAAGCGATGGGCTTCGTCGCGGATTTGCTGCACCAGATGCAGCCCCGCGTGTTCGGGGCCGAGCAGATACGGTGCCTCACGACCGGGTATCCACAGCGCTTCGAGTCCCGCTTTACGGTCTTCGCCCTTGGCGACACCTACCAGCGTGACTTCGCTGATGCCGAGTTCTTCCATGACCTCGCAGGCGATGCCGAGCTGGCCTTTGCCGCCGTCGATCAACACCACATCGGGCATTTTGCCCTCGCCCGCGACCAGCCGCCGGTAGCGTCGCTGCAGTACTTCGCGCATGGCGCCGTAGTCGTCACCCGCCACCGGCGTGGTGATGTTGAAGCGACGGTAGTCGCCCTTTTGCATCGCCGATTGATCGTAGACCACGCAGGAGGCGACTGTGGCCTCGCCCATGGTGTGGCTGATATCGAAGCATTCGAAGCGTTGCGCGGTCTCGGGCAGGCCGAGCGCCTGTTGCAGCGCTGCCAGGCGCGCTTCCTGATTGGCTTGCAGACTGGCCGTGTGCGCCGCGCCGATTTGCGCATTTTTTTCCGCCATCTCGAGCCACACGCGACGCGGGCCGGTGGGCCGCGTGATGATCTGCACTTTGTGGCCAGCGTGTTCACCGAGCATGGTGGCCAGCTCGTCGGCGTCATTCTCATCGTTACGAAGGCGCGCCAGAATCAACGGTGGCACGCCGTGGTGCTGGTAGTGCTGACTGATAAACGCCTCGATCACCTGATCTTCGTCCACGGCATCGGCGTGTTTCGGAAAATGATTGTGGTCGCCCAGATGCCTGCCGCCACGTATCATCACTAGGTTTACACAAGTCACGCCGCCCGCACGCGCGCAGGCGATCACGTCGGCGTCGCGCCCGCCCACGTCGCTGACGTACTGCTTTTCTCGCACGGCCCGCAACGCGGCCACCTGATCGCGATGCAGAGCGGCATCTTCGTAGTGTTGCGCCTCCGAGGCGGCGTTCATGCGTGTGATGAGGGTGTCGACCACCTCATCCTCTTTGCCCGACAAAAACAACGTCGCGCTGCGGATATCCAGCGCGTACTCCGCTTCGGTAATGGCCCCGACACACGGCGCGGTGCAGCGGCGTATCTGGTGCATCAGGCACGGGCGCGAGCGGTTGGCAAACACCGAGTCTTCGCAATTGCGGATGCGAAACACTTTTTGCAGCAACTGTATGCTCTCGCGCACCGCGCCCGCGCCAGGGAACGGGCCGTAGTACTGATGGCGTTTATCCAGCGCGCCGCGATGAAACCCCAGACGCGGATACTGGTGGCCGCTAAGCGTGAGATAAGGGTACGATTTGTCATCGCGAAACACGATGTTGTAGCGCGGGCTCAAGCTCTTGATGAGATTGTTTTCCAGCAGCAGCGCCTCGCTCTCCGAGCGCGTGACGGTGGTCTCGACGCTCGCCACCTGCGCCACCATCAACTGAATACGCGGCGACAGGCCGGCGGGCTTTTGAAAATACGAGGTAACGCGTTTTTTGAGATCGATTGCCTTGCCGACGTACAGCACATCGCCGGTTTTGTTGACCATGCGATACACGCCGGGCAGATGCGGCAAATCACGCAAGGTCTCCGCTATTGACTCGGCCAACGTTACGCTTTCGTCGGGCTTTTCCATCGCCACAATGGGCTGCTACTGGATGCGCCGTGCGATGGCGGCGACCACCGCGTCGAACATCTCCGGCGTGAGCCGCCGCGTGTTGGTGTTGTAGCGGCTGCAGTGATAGCTATCGAACAGAGCATGGCCGCCGGGCAGCTCGTGACACGCGCCGTGCTTGAAGGGGAATTCCTTTAACTTCAAATCGAGTGCACGCAAAATCGCCTGATGCGAAATATTGCCCAAGGCAAACAGCGCCGCTGATTTTGGCAACGCCATGATCTCGGCGCGCAGGTAACCGTTGCACTGTTTGATTTCAACCGGCAGCGGTTTGTTTTCCGGCGGCAGGCACTTCACCGCGTTGGTGATGCGGCAATGCTTGAGCTTCAAGCCGTCGTCCGGCTCGGCGCCTTCGGGCTGATTCGTAAGCCCATGTTTATAAAGGGTTTTATACAACAACACCCCAGCATAGTCGCCGGTAAACGGACGCCCGGTGCGATTGGCGCCGTGCATGCCGGGCGCAAGCCCTACGATCAACAGCTTGGGCTTGGCAACGCCAAACGGCAGCACCGGGCGTGCGTGGTAATCAGGCTGCTCTTTACGCACCTGCGCCAGAAAACGCGCGAGTCGCGGGCATTGCTTGCACGCCAGCAGCGCGGCATCGCTCATGGCCGCCCCAGAACGTTAAGCAAACAAATCGCCTTCGCGCTTGCCGATGGACTGCACCGCCAGCAACGCGCGTTGATATTCTGCCACGCCTGCGAGCGTGGCCATGTCGTGTATCGCGCCGCGTCCACGCATGCGGGTAAGGCGCGCCTGCCCCACGGCTGGCATTTGGTAGTCGAGACCCGCGAGTAATTCATCCGCTGCACCGGCATCGTTGCACACCAGCACCATATCGCACCCCGCCTTGAGCGCGGCATTGGCGCGCGCCACCACCCCGCCCGCGCCTGACCCGGCATTGGCGCCTTCCATCGACAAATCGTCGCTGAAAATCAAACCATCAAATTCGAGTTGCTGACGCAGAATTTGCTTAAGCCATTTGCTGGAAAAACCTGCCGGCTCGGCATCGACTTGCGGAAAAATCACATGCGCAGGCATCACCGCACCCAGGCTCGCGCCGATCAGTCGCCGGAACGGTATCAAGTCGCATTGTTCGATATCGACATACGAGCGGTCATCCACTGGCACTTCGTGATGCGAATCTGCGCGCACATGGCCGTGCCCTGGAAAATGTTTACCCACCGACGACATGCCGCCCAGGTTGAAGCCGTGTACCAGCGCCTGCGCCAGCGGCGCGATGATTTCCGGATCAGCATGAAACGCGCGATCACCGATGACGCTGCTGCGCTTGAAATCAACATCCAGCACCGGCGCGAAGGTGAGATCGACGCCGTGTGCGCGCAACTCGGTCGCCAGTACATAGCCCGTATCTTGCGCGAGTTTTTTCGCGGCGACGGCGTTTTTATCCCATGCCACGCCCAGTTCACGCATCGGCGGAATGGCGGTAAAGCCGTCACGAAAACGCTGCACGCGGCCGCCTTCGTGATCCACCGCGATCAACAAGGCTGGTGTGCGCAAGGCGTGAATTTCAGCGGTGAGTTTCGCCAGTTGCGCCGGCGACTCAAAATTGCGCGAGAACAAAATCACGCCGCCCGTGAGCGGGTGCAGCAAGCGCTTGCGGTCGTCCGCGTTGAGCGACGTGCCGAGCACGTCGAGCATCACGGAGCCCAGATGTAAATTATTGATTTTATTCATATATTTATCCAGTCACTTTTCCAATACCGCCACCGCGCAAGCCATCGATTTTTCATCGCTGATGGTGAGATGGTGACCGGCGATTTCATGCTGCTTCAGCATGGCCGTCAGCGCCTCGCTCAGCACGTAATAGGGCTTGCCCGCCTTGTTCTGCGCCACGCTGATATTTTGCAGTGTAACCGGATGGCGAAAGCCCGTGCCCATCGCCTTGGAAAACGCTTCCTTGGCGGCAAAGCGATTGGCGATAAAAAAAACGGGATTCTTGGTGCGCTCGTACCCTGGCCACTCCATATCCGTCAGCACGCGGCGCGCGAAACGTTCGCCGTATTGTTGCAGCAGACGTGCGATGCGCGGCGTTTCCACCAGGTCCACGCCGATACCGTAAATCATGGCGCAGCGTGTCCGCGTTCGATGGCCGCGAGGTACGCTCGCACTGCAGCGGCCAAACCCATTTCCAGCGCGTCCGCCGTCAGCGCATGGCCGATGGAAACCTCCGCTACCGGTTTACACGCGGCGATCAGCGACGCGAGATTCGGAATGTTCAAGTCATGCCCCGCGTTCACCAGCAAACCGGCATCACGCGCAGCCTGTGCCGCCGCCGCGAAGCGCGTCAACGACTCAGCAAAATCGCCGCTGGCGTGGGCTGCAGCATACGGTTCCGTGTAGAGCTCAATACAATCCGCACCGGTCTCGGCGGCGAGCGGCATCGATTGCGGCTCGGCATCCATGAACAGACTCACCCGCACGCCCAACGATTTCATTTCCGCGATAATGGGCTTTAGGCGTTGGCCGTCGCGCGCCAGATCCCAGCCATGATCGGAGGTGAATTGCGCCGGATCATCGGGCACCAGCGTGCATTGATGCGGGCGCGTCTTGCGTGCGTAATCGAGCAGGTTCTCGAACGGATTGCCTTCGATGTTGTACTCGATGCCAGGGCGGGATTTAAGCAGCTCGGCCAGATCGAAAACATCGTGCGGACGTATGTGGCGCTCGTCCGGGCGCGGATGCACGGTCAGCCCGCGCGCGCCGGCGTCGAGCACGATCTCGCCCGCGCGCACCACGCTGGGGATGCCCAACGTGCGCGCGTTACGCAACAGAGCGACTTTGTTCAGATTTACACTCAGACGCGCCATGGCGATTACAAATCCTGCAGGTCGATCAATAACTGGCGGCTGTGCAGCGTTTGATGGCCCAGATAATGCCCGATCAGCAGGCGCATCAGGCTTTTGCTTTGCTGTTGCGTGAGCGCAGCGGTGTAGTTGTCGTTGTGCATATCAATCAGGGTTTGTCCGAGTAATTCTAACCCGTTTTGATGTTCCGCCGTCGCCACCGGCCCGCGATCAATGATGTATTGATAGCGGCGTTGCGCCTGCAAAGGCTGCCCGGTTTGCGCATCGCTATCCAGTTGCAACGCGTAACCCAGCTCGCTCAACAGGCGCTTTTCAAAACCACGCAGCACCGCTGCGTGATCGCCACCGTCGAGCAGCGCCTGCAAGGTAAGCTCATAGGTATCAAACAAGGCATCGTGCGCGTCGTCGCGATGCAGGAGCTTCAACAACAATTCGTTCAGGTAAAAACCACAGATCAGCGCGCGGCCGCTGAGCAGCCGGAACGCGCCACGCCACTCAGCAGTGCGCAGCGTTTTTAAGTCAGCGCGGCCCGACCAATCAAGCGTCAACGCGTGAAACGGCATCAGCACGCTGCGTAGCGGTGAGTGCGGCCGCTTGGCGCCCTTAGCCACCATCGCCACGCGACCGAATTCGCGCGTGAACACTTCAACGATCAGGCTGGTTTCCTGATACGGATAACTGTGCAGCACATAGCCGGGCTGCTCTTTGTGGCGGACGGCTCGTGCAGCGCTCATCGCCGGATCAGGAGAGTCCCAACCGATCCAGCGTGCGGCGGTCGTCCGCCCAGCTTTGCTTGACCTTGACCCACAGTTCCAGGAACACCTTGCCGCCCACCAGCTTTTCGATATCCTTACGCGCGGCGGTGCCGATTTCCTTCAGCTTTTCGCCGCCCTTGCCGATGACGATGGCTTTTTGCCCCGGCTTGTCCACCAGGATCACTGCGCGTATACGCGTCAGCGCGGGCTTTTCTTCAAAGGTTTCAATTTCGACTGCGGTGGAATACGGCAGCTCCTGCCCCAGCAGGCGAAACAGCTTTTCGCGGATCATTTCCGCCGCTAGACCGCGTACGCTGGCAGTGGTGACATCGTCTCTGGCGTAGAGAAATTCCTGCTGCGGCAACAACGGCGTAAGCGCTTCGACCAGCGTATCGAGCTGCAACCGGTTTTGCGCGGATATCGGCACGATGGCCGCCGGATGATACGCGGCATCGAGCGACTGCATATACGCGAGTACCTGATTTTTATTATCTATTTTATCGATCTTGTTCAATGCCATGACCACCGGCGTGGCCGCGCTAGCTTGCAGGCGGGCAAAAATATCCGCGTCGGCGTGTTCGCGCAAGGTGACATCGATCAACCACAACACGACGTTGGCTTCGGACAAGGCGTTCTTGAATCCGCGATCCATCGCTTTGGTCAGCCCCGTGCGGTATTGCGTCTGGAAACCCGGCGTATCGAGGAATACCAGTTGCGCATCCTCGTTGCTTAAAATGCCCGCGATATTTTGCCGCGTGGTCTGCGGACGGCGCGATGTAATGCTGATCTTCTGCCCGATCAAGGCATTGAGCAAAGTGGACTTGCCCGCATTGGGGCGTCCGACGATGGAGACAAATCCGCTACGAGTCGACGGCACCGCAGGCACTACAGTCGGGGAATCGCTCATGCTGCAGACGCGCGTTGATAGGCTTGTTGCGCGGCTTCCTGCTCGGCACGGCGGCGGCTGCTGCCTTTGCCGGTGCAACGTATATTAAGCGGTTCGATCACGCATTCCACCTCGAATTCCTGTTCATGGGCCTCGCCGCGAATCGCGGCAACGGCATACTGCGGCAAGGCAAGCCGCTTTCTTTGCAACCATTCCTGCAACAGCGTTTTGGCATCCTTGCCTGCGGTATCCGGGCTGACCGATGCCAACGACGCCCTGAATATGCCTTGCACCACCTCGCGCGCGGCGTTAAAACCGCCATCGAGCATCACCGCACCCAACACCGCCTCCAACGCATCGGACAAGATAGACGGCCGCCGTGAGCCGCCGCTTTTAATTTCGCCTTCGCCCAACGCCAGATGGCTGCCCAGATTCAGATTTTCCGCCAACGCAGCCAGCGCGGGCTGACTGACCAGACTGGCACGCAATCGGGAGAGTTCGCCTTCCGGCAGATCAGGAAACTTTTCATAGAGCGCCAGCGCGACCGTGCAATTCACCACGCTGTCGCCGAGAAATTCCAGCCGTTCATTGTGCGTCGAACTGAAGCTCCGGTGTGTCAACGCACGGCGCAGCAGCGCACTATCCTTGAAAGTGTATGCAATGCCTTGCTCGACACCTTTAAGATTCATGGCACCGGCTACCAGAAATTCCTCTGGTCAACACACACGCCATGCACACCCGCAGAAAGGCCGTGTGATCACTTCGAGGTGGGATTGAAATCCAGGCAGGCACTCATGTTGTAAACCAGCGGAATGCGTGTGGTGTAGGTGGCGCTGAGTGAAATACCCCCACCAACCTTGGTGACGATAATGTCCTTGGGCGTTATTGCGTCGATACGGTCGATTTCCGCGCGCTTGCCGAATGCAGCTTCTATCTCCCGGCGATTCCCGCTGGCAAAAGCGGAATCTTTCGAGATGGCGCGGAAATGATTCTGTATGGTGCGATCCTCAACATAGGCTGGTGCCAGCTTGAAGCCCAACAAAGCACCAAAGACAAAAATCACGCACCACATCAAAAACCCCGACATCGACACGCCGGCTTGTTTGTTCTTGCTCATAGCTGTCTCCCGCATGCTTGGTTAATCAATGCTTTGATCACTTGGCAAAGCCTATTGTATCGATGACCCGATACGCTTAAATTCGTCAAAATTCCACCAGATCATGAACGCCTGGCCGACGATATTGCGGTCAGGCACGAAACCCCAGTAGCGACTATCGCTGCTGCTGTCGCGATTGTCGCCCATCATGAAGTAATGTCCCTCGGGCACTTTGCAGGTGAACCCAGCCTCATTGTAGACACAATTGTCGCGAAACGGAAACTGCTTGACGCCCCCCAAATGCAGCGGCGGCATGTCGGGCTGAACCAGAATGGCGTGATCCTTGCCATCAAACGTTTCCTTTTGACGCTGGGTCGCGATGAAGTTGAGACCGCCTTCGACATAGCTATAGTCGCCGTCTGGTGTGAGCTTGGCTTCAACGCCGTTGATCGTCAGCTTTTTGTCGCGATACTCCACCGTGTCACCCGGCGTGGCCACCACCCGCTTGATGTAATCCAGCGAACCATCTTCGGGGTAACGAAACACCATCACGTCGCCGCGTTTGGGGTTATTCAGGTCAACGACTTTCTTGTTGATGATCGGAATACGCACTCCATAGGTAAATTTATTCACCAAAATAAAATCGCCGATCAGCAACGTCGGCAACATCGAACCGGACGGAATCTTGAACGGCTCCACCAGAAACGAGCGCAGCAGAAACACAATCAATATCACCGGAAAAAAACTCACCGGGTATTCAATCCACCACGGTTGTTTGAGATGCGACTCGCGCACTTCCGTACGCGTCACCTCGAGTTTTTCTTTTTCCTCCGGCAACTCCGCCGGACCCGCCTGCGCTTCCAGCGACGCCACCGCAGCAGCCGCTACCGCCTCGCGGCGCGCGCGGAAGTAGTACATGTCCATCAGTGTCACCACGCCGGTAATCACCAACAACACAAACATGATTAACGCAAAATTCATTTCAACACCGCCGTTTGCCTGCGCTTGATACTACTTATCGACCTGCAGGATCGCCAGAAATGCCTCCTGCGGGATTTCCACATTCCCCACCTGCTTCATGCGCTTTTTGCCCGCCTTTTGCTTCTCCAGCAATTTTCGCTTGCGCGAAATATCGCCGCCGTAACACTTGGCCAGCACGTTTTTACGTAGCGCCTTGACCGTCTCACGCGCAATAATATGCGAGCCGATGGCCGCTTGCACGGCGATGTCAAACATCTGCCGCGGAATCAGGCTGCGCATGCGCGTCACCAGGTCACGGCCGCGGTATTGCGAATTCTCGCGATGCACTATCAGCGACAAGGCATCGACTTTTTCGCTGTTGATCAGGATATCCAGCTTGATCATGTCGCCCGCGCGGTATTCGAGAAAATCATAATCCAGCGAGGCATAACCACGTGACACCGATTTCAGCTTGTCGAAGAAATCCATCACCACTTCGTTCAGCGGCAGTTCGTAGGTCAGCATCACCTGCCGCCCCAGATATTGCATATTGCGCTGCACGCCGCGTTTTTGCGTGCACAGCGTGATCACCACGCCGACGTATTCCTGCGGCACCAGAATCGATGCCTTGATGATCGGCTCGCGGATTTCGGCAACCTTGGAGGCATCCGGCAGCCGCGACGGGTTTTCGATTTCGATGACTTCGCCGTCTGCCAGCAGCACCTGATACACCACCGTCGGTGCAGTGGTGATCAGCGACATGCCGTATTCGCGCTCCAGCCGCTCCTGCACGATATCCATGTGCAACAAGCCGAGGAAGCCGCAACGAAAACCAAACCCCAACGCGGTGGATGATTCCGCTTCGTAACGCAGCGACGCATCATTCAGATGCAGTTTTTCCAGCGCATCGCGCAAGGCGTCGTATTCGCTCGACTCCACCGGATACAAACCCGCGAACACCTGCGGCTTGATTTCCTTGAAGCCGGCTAACGCCTCGGTCGCCGGATTGTCCGCGCGCGTGATGGTGTCACCCACCTTGGCGGCGTTCAACTCTTTGATGCCAGTGATGACAAAACCCACTTCGCCCGCAGACAAACGTTCTTTGGGTCGCGACTTGGGCGTGAACATGCCCACCGATTCGCAGCCGTAGTTGGCCTTGGTGGACATCAACTGCAGCTTATCCTTGGGCCGCAGTTCGCCATCAACCACGCGCACCAGCATCACCACGCCCACGTAATTGTCGAACCATGAATCGACGATCAGCGCCTTCAACGGCTTGGCCGGATCGCCCTTGGGCGGCGGTACACGCGCGATCATGGCTTCGAGCACATCGATCACGCCATCGCCGGATTTGGCGCTGCATTTGATGGCGTCCTGCGCGGGAATGCCGATGATGTCTTCGATCTCGCTGATCACGCGATCGGGATCCGCCTGCGGCAAATCCATTTTATTCAGCACCGGCACCACTTCCACGCCCTGCTCCAGCGCGGTGTAGCAGTTCGCCACAGTCTGCGCTTCCACGCCCTGTGATGCATCCACTACCAGCAGTCCGCCTTCGCATGCGGCCAACGAGCGCGACACCTCGTACGAAAAATCCACGTGCCCCGGCGTATCGATGAGGTTCAGCAGATACATCTGCCCATCGCGTGCCTTGTATTGCAACGCTGCCGTTTGCGCCTTGATGGTAATGCCGCGTTCGCGCTCGAGATCCATGGAGTCGAGCACCTGCGCTTCCATTTCGCGATCCGACAAGCCGCCACACAATTGAATGATGCGGTCGGCCAGCGTGGATTTACCGTGGTCGATATGCGCGATGATGGAAAAATTACGGATGTGCTGCATTGCAAAAACCGACTTCCAGGCCATACAAAATATACAAAAAAGGGAGCACGCAAGCTACCGGGCACCCCAGCGTAAAATCTACCGTAAACATTTGTATTTTATCGTATTTTTGTATCGTTGTCCGTAGCAGGAAGCTAAAGCGCCATGATCTGGTGAACTATTTACCTGGATTTCGCGCAACACTTGATATACATCTTACGTTGGTTTTCTTACCGGCAAACCTTGGGAGCGCCACATGTTTATCGTAACCAATCGCAATATTCAAAACGAAAAAGGCAATGATTTCGACGTCGTGGGCTATAGTGGACCCTAGATTCAAGACAGCAGTTTAAGCTATAAGCTGTCATGGGGAAGTAGAAGAAATGAGCGAAGCAAAGAAGCGCAAAGTGCATACGCCGGAGTTCAGGGCGAAGGTGGGACTGGAGGCCTTGCGAGGGGCCAAAACG
>CAMBGJ010000115.1 GCA_945865805.1 Bordetella parapertussis | reverse complement strand
GCCCTGACTCTCGCCACAACCGCGCCCTCTCGGCCCAGACCATCGCCCGCTCATCGCGCGTTCCCGCCTCCCTACCTTCCCTTGTATGCTTCGCCATCGTTCGCTCCTTTCGTCAAAGAGCACACTTTGGGCAAATTCAGAGACAAACGCTAGACGGGGATTCGCGGACGCTTACGTTCATAGGGACTGAATAGAGACGATTTTCAGTTCCAAGGCGGAAAAAATAACGCCAATTCCGTTGAAAGATGCGCCACGTGGAACGATGCAAAGTCCGCGCTATACAACGAAAAGCAGGCTTTTGGCGGCACAAAATGTAATGGAAGCATTTGGATAGCAAGCTCAATGCGTGCAGCTTTTTCGCCGCTTGACTTGTTAAGGCCCTTTGACAGCGACCACCTCAACCCCAAACGCCCCCGCCGCCAGCAACATATGCCGGTCATTGGTATAAACACGGCGTAACCCATGCTCCCTGGCACAAACCAGATGCAACGCATCCGCCGAGCGGATGGTGATGGTTTTGCTCAGCGTACGCAGAGATTCAGCAGTGCTGGCAATCAAGTTATCCGTGACCGCCAGCCACGTCCACAACCCTGCCGCGCAATCATCGGCGAATTGCGCTGACACCTCGCGGAACTCGCCCTCGGTGAAAGCGCCTTCGCGCCACTTGCGGTGAAACACGCTGTTGACTTCGATGCGGCCGAGTGCGCTGCAATGCACGCGTCCGAGAGACTCGGCCAGCCGTCGGACGGCATCGCTTTCGGGTTCGTCCACGTAAAACTTGGCGATGTACGCGGAGTCGAAATAACTCACGCGCGATCCCGGTCTTCTGACACAGACTGGGTGCTATCCGTGCCGCCGTTGAGTTTGCCGAGCAGGCGCGCATATCCCTTGCGTAGCTTGCGTGCGGCGAACGGGTTGGTTGTGGCGGGGGCTTCTACTGGAACGATTTGCGCGATGACTTTGCCGTGGTCGGTCACCGTGATAGGCCCGAGCGTAACGCTGCGCCGTACCCAATCGCCGGTTTTCTCGTGTAGTTCGCGTATGGAGATGGTTTTCATGTGTCACAGTGTGTCACATGCAATGAGACCTTTCAAGGCGCTCGGCGCTGTTCGATGTGAGGACGATCAGGCATGAGGTGCTGTAAAATAAAGTCAATAAAAACAGATACTTATGAAATCGTGGCGCGTAACGCAAAGAATTTGACGCCGATTCCTCACACCATTCCAGCAAGATTCCGCCACAAAGCCCAGTGCGATGCTCTAGAATTGGCAAGCTTTGCCAAGCTAACAACATATGCGAGGTGGCCCCGTGCCCACGATTACCATGAATGTCTCGTTGCCCGATACGCTCAAAGCGTTTGTCGACCGCCGTGTCGCCGAGCGCGGCTATGGCTCGCACAGCGAATATGTGCGTGATCTGGTGCGCAAGGATGAACTGGAAGGGGCGAAGGAGCAGATGCGTGCGCTGATCGCGGCGGGCCTGAATTCGCCGCCCGGCAAGCCGTGGGGCGAGTTGCGTGATGCGCTGTTGCAACGCGCGAAGCCGCCGGGCGGCGCGTGAAGCGCGTCATACAACGCACACTCGCACAACAGGATATTGTTACGGCGTTCGATCATTATCTTGCCGAAGCTGGCGTGCCGGTGGCTGCGGATTTTGTGCGTGCGATTGATGACTGCATGCAGTGCATTGAGCGTTTTCCCGAAGCGGGATCGCCGCGGTACGCCGAATTATTGGATGTCGAAGGTTTGCGTTTTGCCGTTGTTGAACGGTTTCCGTATCTGATGTTTTATTTGGAACAAGCGGACTATGTGGATGTCGTCCGCGTGTTGCATCAACGGCAGGATATTCCCGCGCTTCTCGTGGAATAGCTCTACCACTGCCGCCCTACAAGAATATGCTGCCTGGAGGAGACAGAATGAAATCGCACACGCTACGTAACGCCTTGCCCATAGCACTGGCCGTGCTTGCCGCCACGTTTACCAGCACGCGCACCACCGCCCAAGAATTCCCCAACAAACCGCTGCGCATGATTGTCGGCTTCGTCGCCGGCTCGGGTGTCGATGTATCGGGGCGCATCGTGGCGCAGATTTTGTCCGAAGGCTTTGGTCAACCGGTGGTGGTGGAGAACCGGCCCGGCATGGCGAGCATTGTGGCTGCGCGTGATGTATCGAAGGCGACGGCGGATGGTTACACGCTGTTCATGTGCACCACCAGTTCGCACGTGACCGGGCCGTATCTGATGCGCCAGCAGCCGTATGATCCGATCAAGGATTTCACGCTGATCGCGCAGGTGGTGGAGTCGTATCTGGTGGCGGCGGCACCGGCAACGATACCGCCGAACTCACTCAAGGAATTCGCCGCGTGGGCGAAGGCTAACAGCGGCAAGGTTTACTACGCGTCGCCCGGTGTGGGCGGCAGTTCGCATTTGCTGGCCGAGCGGTTTAATCGCGGGGCGGGGTTGGGCATGACGCATGTGCCGTATAAAGGCTCGGGCGTGCCCGAACTCGCGGGTGGCGAAACGCAACTGCTGTTTGCCCTGCCCGCGACGGTGAATGTCGGCTCGCGGTTGAAGCTGCTGGCCGTGAGCAGCCCCCGCCGCATGCCAGAGTTACCCAATGTGCCTACCGCGCGGGAAGAAGGCTTCCCGGAGGCGGAAGCGGTGCTGTGGCAAGGCGTGTGCGGCCCGCCGAATATTCCGAAAGCCGTGTTGGCGCGCCTGACCGATGAAATTCGTCGCGGTCTTGCGCGGCCCGATGTGCGCGAGCGTTATCTGAAAATCGGCACGCCGCCAACCTATCGCGCGCCGGCGGAATTTGCCGCTCTCGCCAGAGCCGATGTCGCGAGCTGGTTACCGATCATCAAGGCGTCGGGCGCGGTGATTGATTGACTACGCATTTGGGCCGGTGACGCGAAACACGTGGCACCGGTTTGGGTCGTGCCCGTGGCGAGCCGGGATGTTATTACTCGAAGAATATTACTCGAAGAACAAGCCACGATACGGTATCGGAATTTGCGCGTGTGCGATGGTGGGCGGCGCCGGTTTTCGGTTACAATTCTCCCGCGCATTTGCAGCACCCCGTTTGCCGTAACCTGCTGGAGGATTCTCCTCCAGAAAATCGTTTGATTTCCTGATGTTCTGATTTCCCTACCCACTGTTTACTGAAAGGAAACACCATGGCACACCAAGGCATGACCACCGACACCATCAAGATCGCCGGCCATAACGGCGACCAGATTTCCGCCTATATCGCAAAGCCGCTGGGCAACGGGCCGTTCCCCGGCGTGGTGCTGGTGCACCACATTCCGGGCTGGGACGAGTGGTATTTTGAAGCGACCCGCCGCTTTGCGCATCACGGCTATACGGCGATTTGCCCCAATTTGTTTAACCGCGCGGGCGAAGGCAAGTCAGACGATATTGCCGCGAAAGTGCGCGCCGAGGGCGGCATCGCCGATGCGCAGGCCATGGGCGATCTCAACGCCTCGGTCAAGTGGCTGCGTGGGCAATCGCATGTGAACGGCAAGGTCGGCATGTTCGGCTCCTGCTCGGCGGGTCGCCAAACGTTCATGTACGCCTGCCAGTATAAAGACATCGATTGCGCCGTCGAGCTGTGGGGCGGTCGCGTGGTGATGGCGAAGGAAGACCTGAATCCGAAGATGCCGGTAGCACCGATCGACATGACTGCCGGTCTGTCATGCCCATTGCTGGGCCTGTTTGGCAACGAAGACAAAGCGCCGACGCCGGAGCAAGTCAATCAGCACGAAGCCGAACTCAAAAAGCACGGCAAGAACTACGACTTCCATCGTTACGACGGCGCGGGCCACGGCTTTTTCTATTATGACCGCCCGATGTATCGCGTGGATCAGGCGCAGGACGGCTGGAAGAAAGTGTATGCATTCCTCGAGAAGCACCTGGCGAAATAATCGCAACGTTATTGAAGGCAAGCCATGTGTACATCCATCCTTGAGATCGTCGAAACCGACGGTATGGGTAAAGGCGGCGAAGGATGGATAGACCTGACGCATGCCGTAGTGTCGTACGATCACCCGCACCACGCCTGGTTTGATGATGCGATCACGATCGATTTTGTGAACAAGGCTCTCGGGCCAGGTTCACGCATCGCGCTGGAAATTTCTTTGGATGCGGCGAAGGCATTTTCCGCCGCGTTGCAAAGTGCGATCCGGCAGGCGGAGTTTGGCGGGCGCGGCGGTTACGACGATGCCCCGGCGGCGGTCAGGCAGAAATCATCTAACTAGTTGATTTATTTGAATTTTATTTATTCAATCCGGCGGCTAGTAAAAAGCCTCCCTCACCCCTAACCCCTCTGCCGCAGGGAGAGGGGAACCAAATTCAGCTTAAAGCTGCGCCGTGCCGAGCGCCACGGCCCGCGCTCTAAATTCCGGCTCAAACACCTGCGGCGTCGTCATCACCTGACAGCGCAGCATCATGCGATGCTCATCCGGGCCGTAATCGGGAATCGCATTGTGCAGCGTGCCGATGTGCTCCCAGATCAACAGATCGTCCACTTTCCACGAGTGGCGATAAATATATTTCTCCTGCAACTGATGCTTGAACAGCATGTCGAGCACCTTGTCGCTTTCGGCCTCGTCCATTTCGTTGATGCGTATCGCGTAGCCGGGGTTGCAGTACAGCACCGTGCGGCCAGAGAGCGGGTGCGTCATGAACACCGGGTGCACCACCGGCGGGCGTTTGGCGCGCTGCTCGGGCGTCAACGCCGGGCGGCTGCTACCGTGATTCATGCGCATGTTGTCCCAGAACTTGTTGAAGTCGTGCGTGGCGGTCATGCCGGCCAGGCGCGTTTTCCATACGGGCGCGAGGCCCTCGTACGCGGCATGCATGTTGGCGAACAGCGTGTCGCCGATGGCCTGACCGTTGCGCAGCGGCACCTTCACTGCATACAGCACGTTAACGAAGCCGATGGTTTCGCGGTACGACATGTCGGTGTGCCAATCCTGTCCGGCATCGGCCAGGCCGACGGGTTTGCCGTTCTCGACCACGTTGGACAGGATGCCCACCTCGCGCGCGTCCGGGTGGCGAAAGCCTTCGCTCAGGCCCACTTGTATCGGGCCGAAGTGCCGCGAAAAATCGCGCACCGCCGCAGCGCTCAAGCGCTGGCCGGGAAAGCGCAATACGCTGTGCTGGCCCAGCGCATTGAGGATTTGCTCGAAGTCCGCCTTGTTCATCGGTTGGGACAAGTTGACGCCGGTAATGGCCGCGCCCAGCGTTTTGCCCGTGGGGGTTATGGTCAGCATGATTTTCTCCAGCGTGAGTTCTTGTGTGGGTATTACTCTGCTTTGATGCCGGCCGTTCGCAACACGCGCTGCCAGCGCTCGGCGTCCTTGACCAGGAATGCGCGAAAGTCTTCCGGCGTGCCGCCCACCAGCGTTTGGCCGTAGGTCTCTGCACGCTTTTTAAGGCCGCCTGATTCCATCGACTTGCGTATCGCAGCCGAGAGTTTGTCCACGATGGCGCGGTTCACACCAGCGGGTGCCAGCATGCCGCCCCACGACTGCGCTTCCTCGAAGCCCGCGAAGCCCAACTCTTTCATGGTGGGCACGTCAGGGTACAGCGCGTGGCGCTGAGTGGTGGTGATGCCGAGCGCGCGCACGCGTTTGCCCGCGACATACTCGTGCAGGCCGCCCATCGGATGAAAAATAAACGATACCTGTCCAGCGATGACATCCACCAGCGCCGGCGCATTGCCGCGAAACGGCACGTGCGTCATTTGCACGCCCGACTGGCTGCGAAACAGTTCCCCTGTCAGATGCGCCGAGCCGCCCACGCCCGCCGAGCCGAAGGTGACGCCGCCGGGGTTGGATTTGGCGGCCTGCACCAGGTCCGCCAGCGACTGCCAGGGTTGTGTGGTGCCGACCACCAGCACGGACGAACTGAACATCGCCAGCGTGATCGGCGTGAAATCCTTGATCGGATCGTAGCCGGGGGTTTTCATCAGCAGCGAGTTGATGGTGTGGTTAAGCGAGTTGTAGAGCAGCGTGTAGCCATCGGCCGTGGCACGCGCGGCGGCCACGGTGCCGATCTGCCCATTCGCGCCGGTGCGGTTTTCCACGATCACACTTTGGCCGAGGGACGCCGACATGTCCTGTGCCAGCGTGCGCGCGATGCCATCGGTCGGCCCGCCTGCCGCGAAGGTGACGATGATGCGGATGGATTTGTTGGGGTAATTGGCCGCGCCCGTTTGCGCGCTTGCCGCGCCGGGCAGCCCGGCGAGCGACAGCATCGCCGCCAGCCGTGCAATGAGTCTGGTGTGTCGCATGCGCTTACAGCCGTGATTCATCAACTGGCACGCCCAGGTGGATTTTGCCGACGAGCTCGTAATGCGCGAGCCGCCCTTGCAGATGCTGGGTGATGACGTGGATATCCTGGAAGTAACGCTGGATCGCGTCGCCCTCGAAAATCGCCGAGCCGCCGCACGCGGTGTAAATGCTTTCGACGATTTGCGCGGCGAGACGTATCGCGTGCGTGCTTGAGAGGCGCAGCGCCGCGCGCGTGGCGAGGCTCACGGATTCATGCTCGCAGGCATCAGCCCAGATATCCGTCACGGTATTCATCAGGAACGCGCGCCCCGATTGATATGACGCTTCGGCCTGCCCCACGGCGAACTGGCTGATGGCCTGATCGCGCAGCATGCCGGTCATGTGGCGCGGCGCCTTCGCGCCCGCCAGTTCGAAGAACGCATCCATGCAACTGCGCGCTACGGCCAGCGCCACCGCGCCGTCGCCCGCCGCGTACACCAGCGTTTGCGGAATTTTGTAGCGCGGGCCGCCGGTAATCACTTTTTCCTTGGCGGTGAGCGCGGTATGGTCTTCCGGCACGAACAGATCGTTCACCTCGAAGTGGTGCGTGCCGGTGCCGCGCATGCCGCGCGTGCGCCAGGTATCGTGCAACTGCACCTTGGCGCGCGGCATCAGACAGTAGCGCACCTCCGGCTTGCCGTTGCGTTGCCGCACCGCGCCGTTGTCGATGACTTGCGCGTGCGCCGCCACCCACGAGGCATGACGGCAGCCGGTGCTGAAACCCTGATGCGCGGTGATGCGAAAACCGCCCGGCACCACCACCGCTTTGGCAGTGGGCATGGGGCTGTTAGATACCACGCTGCGCGGCGTATCGATCCAGATATCGCGCGCCGCAGCGGGCGACATAAAAGCGGCGTAGGTGCCGAGAGTTGTCCCCTGGTTGAGCGCCCACGCCGTGCTGGCATCGGCACGGCCGATCTCCTCGACGATGCGTACTTGCAACGGCAAATCCAGTTCCAGGCCGCCCAACGCGCGCGGCACGGCCATCATGAACAGGCCGGCATCGGCCAGCGCCTCGAACACCACGCGCGGCAACTCGCGATTCGCTTCGATGTCATCGGCGTTGGCGCGTATCAGCGGCGCGAGCTTGCGCGCGGATTCGAGCAAGGTGGATTCGGGGGCTGGGGCAGGGGCATTCATGGGCAGATTACTCATAAGATTTTTTCGAGTGTCCCGAATCAGCAGGCCGAAGTCAATTCGCAAGCTGGCGGTTTGGGACGGTTGCTGTGACTTGGGTTAGCCATAGCGATATTTTTTAAGTATTTGTTTTTATTATTTATTTGTCTCTATTCAGCCGCTACGAAAAGTCAAAAGCTTCACTCACCCGGCGCTGCGCGCCACCCTCTCCCGGAGGGCGAGGGTTTGTTCCCCTCTCCCTCCGGGAGAGGGGCTAGGGGTGAGGGAAGGTGTTGCTGTTTCATAGAGGCTGAATAGAGACATTTATTTTTTAGTATCAAGCTTGAGCGGTAGCCCGTGCACTAGTGGTAGTCAGGCCCTGCCCAATCGCGCAGCAACCGCTTGCCACCGCCGCCATTCGTCCGCGATGAATTGGACAAACGCATCGGGCGTAGAGCCACAAGGCGTGATGCCTGCAGCGTTGATCGCCGTGGCAACGCTTTCGTGGCACATCACGCTGGCTACAGCTTGTGCCAGCGTAATCACCAGCGCGGCTGGCGTGCCGCGCGGCGCCACCAGTCCTATCCAGTTCGACATCTCGCAGCCCGTGATGCCGCCTTCGGCCATGGTCGGCACTTGCGGTGCCACCGGCGAGCGTTGCGCGCTGGTGACGGCCAGCGCACGCAACTTACCGGCATGACAACGCGGCAGCATGGACATGATGTTGTTAAAGCTTAGTGCAATGCGGCCGGCTTCAAGATCGGTGTAAAGCTGCTGCGTTTCAGCATAGGGCGCATGGCGCACCGTTACGCCGCTCACCGTTTGAAACAGTTCGGCAGCCAGATGCGGCGCGCCGCCGATGGCGGAGGTGCCGTAGGCCAATGTCACCGCACGCGCATGCGCGATCAGCGACGGCAGGTCATGCACCGGCAGCGCTGGGTGACACGCCAGCAGCATCGGCGATTGGGTGAGCAGCGATACTGGCGTGAAATCGTGCTGTGCGTCGTAGGGCAGGTCTGCACGCACATGGGGTGCCAACGCGTGCGTGCCGAGTGTGGCGACGAACAGCGTGTTGCCATCGGGCGCGCTGCGCGCCACGGCCAGCGCGCCGCGCGCGCCGTTGTCGCCGGCGATGCGATCAATCGCCACGGGCCTGCCGAGCTGCACGGCCAACGGCGCGGCGATCAAATGCGCGATATCGTCCGACGCACTGCCGGGCGAAAATCCCACGATCAGTCGCAGTGGGGGTGTGGAACCTTCGGTACTCATTGTGTAGCAATATTCGTGTCGCGCACGATTTTTGCCCACTTGGCGATTTCGCTTTTGATGTAGGCCGCGAACTGCTCCGGTGTGTTGGTCTGCGGTTCCGCGCCCTGGCTCACCAGCCGCTCGCGCATTTCGCTGGCGCGCATGATGTCGACGATTTCAGTATTCAGGCGCGTGACGATGGGGCGCGCCACGCCCGCAGGCGCCGCCGCGCCGATCCAGGTGGTGGCTTCAAAACCGAGAAAGCCGGATTCCGCCAGCGTGGGCGTATCCGGCGTGGCGGTGGAACGTGTCAGGCTGGTGACCGCCAGCCCGCGCAGGCGCTTCGAGCGCACGTGCGGCATGGCGCCGGGCACGCTGCTGAAATACATCGACACATGTCCGGCGATCAAGTCGATCAGCGCCTGCCCGCCGCCTTTGTACGGCACGTGCACCAGATCAAGCTTCGCCTGTGATTTAAAAAATTCCGCCGACAAATGCGTGGTGCTGCCCGCGCCTGACGAGGCATACGTCAACTGGCCGGGCCGCGCGCGGGCGAGCAACACCAGTTCTTTCAGCGACGTGGCTGGCAGCGACGGGTGCACCACCAGCACATTGGGGAACGAGGCCACCAACGAAATCGGCGTGAAATCGGTGAGCGGGTTGTACGACATTTTTTTGTATATGCTCACGTTGATGGCGAACGGCGATACGTTTGCCATCACCAGCGTGTAGCCGTCGGCGGGCGCGCGCGCGACGATTTCGGTGCCGACATTGCCGCCCGCGCCAGAGCGGTTATCGACGACGACCGCCTGGCCCAGTCGCTCGCTCAAACGTTGCGACAACGCACGGATGATGATGTCGCCGCCGCCGCTGGCGGGAAACGGCACTACAAAACGTATCGGCCGCGTGGGATATTCCTGCGCGATGCCGTTGTGGTTCAACAGGGCACAGCAAAGGGTTATCCATAAAAACAAAACCTTGGGCATAGTCTCGGCGGGAGTGATGACGCACGGCGATTTTGCGAAAAACCGTTTATACCGCAAAATGCCCGCTTGGAATGTTTCTTCACGCCGGAAAATCCGGCATCTCACAAAGGACTACGCTCATGGAAAAATTATTCTCGCTCGCCGAAAAAGCCGCCGCCCTATTGAGGGCGCGCAAACAAACCATCGCCGTCGCGGAATCGTCCGCCGGCGGTTTGATCAATGCCGCGCTGCTGGCGTTGCCGGGTGCGAGCGCTTATTGCAAAGGCGGCCTGGTGGCCTACACGCGCGACGCGATGCTGGGTCTCAAAGATGTGACGCCGGAAACGCTGGCGGGCCTGCGTGGCGGTACCGAGGAAAACGCGATGTTTCGTGCGCGCACCATACGTGCGCGGCTGAACGCCGATTGGGGATTAAGCGAAAGCGGCGCGGCAGGCCCCACCGGCAGCCGCTATGGTCATGCGGCGGGACATTGCGTGCTGGCGGTATCAGGTGGCATCGAAAAATCGATGACGCTCGAAACCGCCAGCGCAGATCGCATCGCGAATATGTACGCCTTCGGCGAAACCGCGCTGAAGTTGTTGATTGAAGCACTGGAAAAAGCGCCGCCGGCTAAGACGTAAACGCGGACATGGCAGCGCCGCACGTGGCGCGGTCTTTCAATTTTTTCACCCTGGGGAGTATTTTATGAAGTCATTACCCTTGGTATCACCCGCAGCCCGCTGGCTGCTGTTGGCAGCAATGCTGGTGGTCGCAAGCGTTGCGGCGCACGAGCAACCCGCGCCGAGCAAGTCAGACGCCACGGCGTTCAAACCGGAAGTCGGCCAGGAAGGCAAAGACGTGGTGTGGGTGCCGACCTCGCAGGCGCTGGTGAACAAAATGCTCGATATGGCGAAGCTTACGGCAGCCGATGTGCATTACGATCTGGGTTCCGGCGATGGACGCACCGTGATTACCGCCGCCAAGCGTGGCGCGCGCGCTTACGGCATTGAATACAACCCGGACATGGTGACACTGTCGCAGCGCACGGCGGCGAACGAGGGCGTCAGCGAACGCGCCACGTTTGCCAAGGCCGATCTTTTCGAGACAGATCTTTCGCGCGCCACGGTGATCACGCTGTTTTTGTTGCCGGACATCAATCTGAAGCTGCGGCCGAAAATCCTCGATCTGAAACCCGGCACGCGTATCGTCTCCAACACCTTCACCATGGGCGAGTGGGAAGCCGATGAAACCGGCAGCGCCGCGAGCAGCGAAGGCTCCAGCTACTACCGTACCGCGCTGCTGTGGATCGTGCCGGCGAAAGTCGACGGCGTATGGAAATCCGTCACCGGTGATATCACCTTGCAACAGGAATTCCAGAAATTCGCCGGTTCGATCAACACTGGCGGTGCATCAACGCGGGTGACGGGCGGCAAACTGCGTGGCGATCACATCAGCTTTAGCGCGGGCGGCACGCTATACAGCGGCAAGGTCACCGGCGACACCATCACCGGCACGGCAGTGTCGGGCAGCACGAGCCGCGAGTGGAGCGCCACGCGCAGTAATTAAGTATTTTTTTTATTGAATTTTTTATTTCAATGATGCACTTGTTACTGCGGCTGATCTACGTGGCTTTGCTCTGCGCGGCGAGCATGGCGTGGGCGCAGCCGGCGGCGGGGTACAAACCCGAACGTGGTCAGGAAGGCCGCGACGTGATGTGGGTGCCCACGCCCGATGCGTTGGTTCCGCGCATGCTGGAGCTGGCGAAGGTGGGCGCGAACGACACCGTGATTGATCTGGGTTCGGGCGACGGACGGCTGGTCATCATGGCCGCCCTGCGCGGCGCCAAGGCGCTGGGGATCGAGTACGACAGCAAGCTCGTCGAATACGCCAAGGCTGCGGCGGTTAAGGCCGGTGTCGCCGATCGCACGCAATTCATCAAAGCTGATTTGTTCGCCAGCGATATTTCGGCAGCGACGGTGGTCTCACTGTTTCTCGGCGCGGATCTGAATCGTCGTCTGATGCCGAAGCTGCTCGATCTCAAGCCCGGCACGCGCATCGTGTCCAACACCCATGCCGTGGGCGACTGGCCCGCCGACGGCACGGCCAGTTCAGCGGATGACAACCGCACGGTGTACTACCGCACCGCGCTGTTGTGGATTGTGCCGGCGAAAGTCGCGGGCACGTGGCGCTTCGCCGACGGCCATGCCAACTTCACGCAACGCTTTCAGAAGGTGAGCGGCTCCGTCACCGCGCAGGGAAAATTCGCGCCGATCAGCGGCGCGACGTTGCGTGGCGATCAGATCAGCTTCAGCGCGAGTGGCACGCTGTATAGTGGCACGGTCTCCGGCGACACGATTGACGGCACCGCGAGGGCTGGTGGCGTCAGCCGCGAGTGGCGTGCAACGCGCGCTCCCTAGGGATTACGTAAGCATTTGTTTTATATAAATAATTCGCTCCGTATCGGTGTGGGGCTGATACTGTTTGCGGCGCTGGCCTGCGCCCGCGCGCAATCGATGGAGAGCGGCACCCCGCGTTGGCAGCGTATCGAACTCGGTGCGGCGGACGCGCGCTATGCATTTGCGATCTACAGCAACCGCCCGTGGAGCGGCGACATGCGCGGCGTGACATCGGCGGTGCTGGTGTTTCACGGCCTTGGTCGCAATGGTGTCGGGTATTTCACCGCTGCGGAAAAACTGCTGGCGGCGAGCGGTGCGAATGCGCGCGACGTGCTGTTGATCGCGCCGAATTTCTTCGTGCCCGCCGACACGAAAAAACACGCGCTTGATGGCATGCCGTTGTGGAGCGGCGCGGGTAACAGCTCGTCCGCGTGGATGCGTGGCGGTGATGCGCTGAACTGGCCGCGGCCGTTGAGCGCGTTTCAGCCTATCGACGATTTGCTGGCCGCGTTGATCGACCCGGTGCGGTTTCCGCAACTCGACCGTATCGTGGTGGCGGGGCACTCGGCGGGCGGGCAGATCGTGCAGCGTTACGCGGCGCTTAACGCCATCGATGAAAAAGTGCGCGCGGCGGGCACGCGCCTGAGTTACGTGATCGCCAATCCGTCCTCGTATCTGTATTTCACCCCGGAGCGCGCGGGTGACACCGGTGGCGCTAGTTTCGCGCCGTTCGATGCCGCGGCGTGCCCCGATTTCAACCAGTATCGCTACGGCGTTGAAAACATCGTGCGCTATGCACGCGATGCACGCGATGCCGGTGATCTGGATGGCGTGGCGTTGTTCAAGCGCTACGCGGCACGTGAGGTCATTTATCTGCTGGGCACGGCGGATAACGATCCGCAGCATCGCGAACTGGACAAACAATGCGGTGCCCGTGCGCAGGGCAGCCACCGCTTGGAACGTGGCAGAATTTATCTACGTTACGAACGCCACCTTGCCGGATCAGGCACGACGCTCAATCGCCGCGCATTCGAGGTGATCGATGTGGCGCACAGTCAGGCGCGCATGTTTGGCTCGAGCTGTGGCGCGGTGTTGTTATTCGGTTCGAGCGGTCAGACAAACACCCTTGGTGCGGCGTGCCGGGCACTGCGGTTTTGAGCTGAGGGTCGCGCGCCAGCCCCGGCGCTACAACTTGCAGGCGCGCAGGCGCGAGGCATGGTGATGCTCCTTGCCCGGCACGCGCACGATGGGCGGAAGGTGCCGATTCGGCTTACAATGCCGCGCGTAAAAAGGCTCATAAAGTACTCATTTCCGCAGCAGAAATCGCCGTGTTCGACACCCATTTTCACATCATCGATATGCGTTATCCGGTACAGGAAAATCAGGGATTTTTTCCACCCTCGTTTCCCGCGCCCGATTATCAGGAACGCATCAGGGGCCTCAACATCACCGGCGGCAACGTGGTGTCGGGTTCGTTTCAGGGTTTCGACACCGGCTTCATGCACGAGGCCTTGCGCGTGCTGGGGCCGACCTTCACCGGCGTGATCCAGATACCCGCGACGGCGACTGACGAAGACATCATGAAGCTCGATGCGATCGGCGTGCGTGGCGTGCGCTTTAACATGGCCCGTGGCGGTTCGGCGGATGTGGCTGATCTGGCAAACGTGGCGGCACGCGTGTGGGCGCTCGCACGCTGGCATGTGGAGCTGTATGCCGACGCGCGTGAACTGGCGTCCATGGTGGATGCCCTGTCGGCGTTGCCTGCGGTCAGCATCGCGCATCTGGGTTTGTCGGATGAAGGTTTACCGACGATGGTGAAGCTTGCCGAAAAAGGCATGCGGGTGAAAGCCACCGGCTTTGGCCGCATGACGCTCGATCCGCTGAAAGGCATACGCGCGCTCGCCAAGGCCAACCCCGATTGCTTGATGTTCGGCACGGATTTGCCGTCACAGCGCGCGCGGCGGCTGTTTTTGCCATCGGATATTGATTTGCTGCGCGATAACATCGATGCAGCGTTGGTGCGTAAAGTGTTTTTTGATAACGCGGTGGCGTTCTACCGCCCGCGGCAAATGCCTGCGTGCGCTTTGTAAAATAATGGTCTCTATTCACCCTGACTCAGGCGAAGGCGGACAGCCCATGAAAGTTTGTCGCAACACCTCGAACATATTATGCCCCTGCTTGTGCATGGTATCGAGGTAGGAACGGACGATGCAGAAGACCTGCGCG
>CAMBGJ010000114.1 GCA_945865805.1 Bordetella parapertussis | reverse complement strand
AAGCAAAATCGTGCCAGCGCCGCATGCGTTTCATTATGTTAGGCACTCTACAGGCAAAGGCGGGTATATTAGCAGGTTTACATTTTCCGGCGGGTTGCGAATTGGCCATTAGCAGTATTAACACCAGCATCAGTCCCAATGTGATTCGGCTACCGGGCGTCGCCAGCGAATCAGCGCCGTCGGCACCGCTCCCCAGGGCCGGTGAATTCATCCGCGTGCGTGGTGCACGTACGCACAATCTGAAAAACATCAACGTCGATCTACCGCGTAATCGCCTGGTGGTGATCACCGGCTTGTCGGGTTCGGGCAAATCGTCGCTGGCGTTTGATACGTTGTATGCCGAAGGCCAGCGGCGTTACGTCGAATCGCTGTCGGCTTACGCGCGGCAATTTTTGCAAATCATGGAAAAGCCCGATGTCGATCTGATCGACGGCCTGTCGCCGGCGATCTCCATCGAGCAAAAAGCCACCAGCCACAATCCGCGTTCCACCGTCGGCACCATCACCGAGATTCACGATTACCTGCGCCTGTTGTTCGCACGCGTGGGCGATCCGCACTGCCCCGATCACGGCCGGCCGCTGCAGTCACAAACGGTGTCGCAAATGGTTGACCATGTGCTGACGCTACCGCCAGACACGCGCGTGATGATCGTGGCGCCGTTGATCAGCGGGCGCAAGGGCGTGCAGGCGGATTTGTTCGACGAACTGCGCGCACAGGGTTTCACGCGTCTGAGAATCGATGGCAAGGTCTACGAAATCGACGATCTGCCGAAGCTGAAAAAGAATTACAAGCACACGGTGGATGTCATTGTCGACCGCCTGCGGGTGCGTGAGGACGCCAAGCAGCGGCTGGCGGAATCGTTCGAGACCGCGCTGCGTCACGCCGAAGGCCGCGCGCTGGCGGTCGAGATGGACAGCGAAAAAGAACATTTTTTCTCGGCCAAGTTCGCCTGCCCGATGTGCAGCTACTCGTTGCCCGAACTCGAGCCGCGTCTGTTTTCGTTCAACAACCCGATGGGTGCCTGCCCGCGTTGCGATGGCATTGGCCACATCAGCTTTTACGACCCGAAACGCGTGGTGGCGTTTCCAGATTTATCGCTCGCCTCCGGCGCGATCAAGGGTTGGGACCGGCGCAATCAGTTTTTTTACGACATGCTGCAAAGTCTGGCCAAGCACTACGGCTTTGATCTCGAAGCGCCGTATCACGAGCTGACCGACGAGGTTAAAAACCTGATCCTCAACGGCTCCGGCAGTGAAAAAATCGCTTTCACCTATTTGGGCGAGCGCGGCAAGGCCGCAGTGCGCGAGCACGCATTTGAAGGCGTATTGCCGAATCTCGAACGGCGTTATCGTGAAACCGATTCGGTGCTGGTGCGCGAAGAGCTCGCCAAGTACCTGAACACCAAAACCTGCCCCGAATGCGCTGGCACGCGCCTCCGACGCGAGGCGCGCCACGTGACGGTGGGAAATAAAAATATCCATGAAATCAGCAACTTAGCTCTAGATCAGGCAGTTCAGTTTTTTGCCACCATGGATATCAGTGGTGCGCGGCGCGCAATAGCCGACAAGATCGTTCACGAGATTGGCAATCGCTTGCAGTTTCTGGTGAACGTGGGTCTCGACTATCTGTCGCTCGACCGCGCCGCCGATACGCTCTCCGGCGGAGAGGCGCAGCGCATACGTCTGGCGTCGCAGATCGGCTCGGGACTGACCGGCGTGATGTACGTGCTGGATGAGCCGTCGATCGGCCTGCATCAGCGTGACAACGCGCGGCTCATCGAGACCTTGAAGCGCCTGCGGGATATCGGCAACTCGGTGATCGTGGTGGAACACGACGAAGACGCGATCATGACTGCGGACTACGTAGTGGATATGGGCTTGGGCGCGGGCATCCACGGCGGACGCGTGATCGCCGAGGGCACCGCCGCCGAAGTATGCGCCCATGCCGAGTCGCTGACGGGCCAGTATTTGTCCGGGCGTCGCAAAATCGCCATACCCGCGCTGCGCCATCCCGCGAATGAAAAACGGCGGCTGGTGGTCGAGGGCGCGAGCGGCAACAACCTCAAGAACGTGACTGTCGGCATCCCGGTGGGGCTTTTCGTGTGCGTGACCGGTGTGTCGGGCTCCGGCAAATCGACGCTGATCAACGACACCCTCTACACCGCCGCTGCGCAGCATTTGTACGGCAGCGCCGCCGAGCCCGCGCCGCACGAGGCTATGACCGGCCTGGAGTTTTTCGACAAAGTCGTCAATGTCGATCAAAGCCCCATCGGCCGCACGCCACGCTCCAACCCGGCCACCTACACCGGGCTCTTCACACCGATCCGCGATCTGTTCGCGGGCGTGCCTGCGGCACGCGAGCGCGGCTACAACGCGGGGCGCTTCTCGTTCAACGTCAAGGGCGGACGCTGCGAAGCCTGTCAAGGCGACGGCATGCTGAAGGTGGAAATGCATTTCTTGCCCGATGTGTACGTACCCTGCGACGTGTGCACCGGCAAGCGCTACAACCGCGAGACGCTGCAAATTCTTTACAAGGGCAAAAGCATCAACGACGTGCTCGGCATGACCGTCGAAAATGCCACGGAATTTTTCAGTGCAGTGCCCGCCATCTCACGCAAACTGCAAACGTTGCTCGACGTGGGCCTGGGGTATATCAAGCTCGGACAAAGCGCGATCACGCTCTCCGGCGGCGAGGCGCAGCGCGTGAAGCTCGCACTGGAACTTTCCAAGCGCGATACCGGGCGTACGCTGTACATCCTCGATGAGCCGACTACCGGGCTGCATTTTCACGATATTGACATGCTGCTGCACGTGCTGCATCGCCTGCGCGATCACGGCAATACGGTGGTAGTGATCGAACACAATCTCGATGTAATCAAAACCGCCGACTGGATCATCGACCTCGGCCCCGAGGGCGGCAACGGCGGCGGACGCATCCTCATCGAAGGCACCCCGGAAGAAGTCGCGCGCCACGCCGAGAGCCACACCGCGCGCTACCTGCAAGCGGTACTACAAAAATGACACCGCGCGAGTTGCTGCTCGGCAGCTTTCAAGCGGCGCTGGCGGCAGCCGATCCACTGAAAATCGTCGGCGCGCATTTACCTGCACCCCCCAAGGGTAGGACCTTGGTGGTCGGCGCGGGCAAGGCGGCGGCGTCAATGGCGCTCGCCGTCGAGCAGCGCTGGCCCGCCGATGCACCACTCGACGGCCTGGTGATCACGCGCTACCAACACGGCCTGTTGACGAATCGCATCACCGTGATCGAAGCGGGGCATCCGGTACCCGATGAAGCCGGCGTAAAGGCCGCACATGAAATTCTTCGTCGCGTGAAAGCGCTGACTGCCGACGACCTGCTGCTGGTGCTGGTGTCCGGTGGTGGCTCCAGCCTGCTCACGCTGCCCGCCGAGGGCCTGGCGACTGATGATATAAAAATCCTTACAAAACAATTACTTAGCTCTGGCGCGCCGATACAGGACATGAATATTGTGCGTAAGCACCTGTCGGCGATACAGGGCGGGCATCTCGCCGCCGCCTGCCGCGCGCCAGTTACTGCGTTGGTGATCTCTGATGTGACCGGCGACGACCCCACGCATATCGCCTCTGGCCCGTGCGCGCCCGATGCCAGCACCTATCAAGACGCATTGGATGTGATCGCTCGTCACGGCGTACAGGCACCCCAGGCCATCCTCGCGCATCTTAGGCGCGGTGCGGCAGGCGAAATCGCCGAGACGCCCAAGCCCGGCGGCAAGGTGTTCGAGCGCGTGGAAAACAAGGTAATCGCCACCGCGCATGCGTCGCTGCAAGCGGCGGCCGATTTTTATAAGTCTCACGGCGTGCAGCCGATGATACTCGGCGACTCGGTAACGGGCGAAGCGCGCGAGGTGGCCAAGGTGTACGGCGCGCTGGCGCGCGAGATCCGGCAATATGGCACACCGTTCCGACCGCCTGTTGCGCTGATTTCCGGCGGCGAATGTACGGTGACGGTAAAGGGAAACGGTCGTGGCGGGCGCTGCGCGGAGTTTTTATTGTCGCTGGCGATCGATCTTAACGGTACCGCGGATATTCATGCCTTGGCGTGCGACACCGACGGCATAGACGGTTCGGAGAATAACGCGGGGGCGATTCTCACGCCCGATGCGTTGCCACGTTCTGCCGCCAAACAGTTGCATGCCGCGAAGCTGCTCGACAATAACGACGGCTATGGGTTTTTCAACGCGCTGGATGATCTGGTGATCACCGGCCCGACACGTACCAATGTGAATGATTTCCGGGTCCTATTGGTCACTTGATTCCGGCTTGACCTGATTTAAATATACTAATAAAAACAAATACTTACGTTTAATTAACGGCGTAAAAAAGCCGGCCAAAAGCTTGGCCGGCTTGAGTTCAGCAAAGTGCAAGCACTATGCCGTTGCCTCCTCCTTGGCTGGTTCTACTTTTGCAGTGGTTTCCGGACGATCAACGAGCTCGACAAACGCCATCGGCGCGTTGTCGCCTTTTCTGAAACCAAATTTCAAGATGCGCAGATAGCCGCCGTTGCGCTTGGCGTAGCGCGGGCCGATTTCCGCAAAGAGCTTAGTCACGTTTTCGCGGTCGCGCAGGCGGTTAAACGCCAGACGGCGATTGGCGAGCGTGGGTGATTTTCCCAGCGTGATGATGGGCTCAACGACGCGGCGTAACTCCTTCGCCTTGGGCAACGTGGTTTTGATCGCTTCGTGCTTTAGCAACGAATTGGTCATGTTGCGCAGCATCGCCAGACGATGGCTGCTGGTGCGGTTGAGTTTTCGTAATCCTAGTCCGTGACGCATTTTATTTCCTTAGTGACAGGCGGCCGTGCAACAGCAAAAGATCAGGGCTTTTACAGCCCGGCGGGCGGCCAATTCTCGAGCCGCATGCCCAAGGTCAGACCTCGCATGGCGAGCACTTCCTTGATTTCGTTGAGGGACTTGCGGCCCAGATTCGGCGTCTTGAGCAGCTCAGTCTCGGAGCGATGAATCAGATCGCCGATGTAGTAAATGTTTTCCGCCTTGAGGCAGTTGGCCGAACGCACGGTGAGTTCGAGATCATCCACCGGACGCAACAACACAGGATCAACCTGGGTTGCACGTTTTTCTTCGATCAATGCCGGCGTACCGGTGAGATCGGAGAACACGGACAATTGTTCGACCATGATACGCGCGGCGTAACGCACGGCTTCTTCGGGATCGATGGCACCGTTGGTCTCGATGTCCATCACCAGCTTGTCGAGATCGGTACGCTGTTCGACACGCGCCGATTCCACCGAATAACTCACGCGACGCACCGGGCTGAACGAGGCATCCAGCAGAATATTACCCACGGTGCGGGCTTCTTCTTCCACCGCCTTACGGCTGGTGGCAGCGATATAGCCCCGACCTTTTTCAACCTTGATCTGCAATTCGATCTTGCCACCCACAGCCAGATGCGCAATGACGTGATCCGGATTGATGATTTCCACGTCGTGGTTTTGTTCGATATCGGCGGCTGTTACAACACCTTCACCCGATTTTTTTAACGACAGTGTGGCTTCGTCACGGTTGTGAAGCTTAAGCACCACACCCTTTAAATTCAACAGAATATCAACAACGTCTTCCTGTATGCCATCAAGGGTGGAGTATTCATGCAACACACCAGCGATGCTGACTTCGGTTGCTGCATAACCCGGCATGGACGACAGCAGCGTGCGGCGCAGCGCGTTGCCGAGTGTGTGGCCGTAGCCGCGTTCAAACGGCTCCAAGGTGAGCCGCGCGTGGTGCGTGGAAAGATTCTGAACGTCGATAATACGAGGCTTCAGAAGTGCGGTGCTGGACATGGTTGGGGTACCCCTTCGATGGAACCTTACAAGCTAATTCGGTAAAACTTTCGCGTACGATAACTTTGGCTTCGAGCCGATTACTTCGAATAAAGTTCGACTACCAGCGATTCGTTGATCGTGGACGGCAGCTCGGAACGCTGCGGACGCGCCTTGAACGTACCTTTAAGTGCCTTGGTATCGACTTCGATCCACTCGGCACGGCCACGCGAATCGGCAGCCTCGGCGGCGGCCTTGATACGCAACTGGGCCTTGGACGATTCGGCCACTTCGACCACATCGCCTGGACGGCACTGATACGACGGAATGTTCACACGCCGACCGTTAACGAGAATGCCGTTGTGACGTACTACCTGCCGTGCTTCAGTGCGCGATGCGCCAAAACCCATGCGATACGTCACAGTGTCCAGACGGCTTTCAAGCATTTGCAACAACGCTTCGCCGGTCACACCCTTGCTGGCGGCCGCTTCTTTGTACACCAACCGGAACTGGCCTTCGAGCAAGCCGTAAATACGGCGGATCTTCTGCTTTTCACGCAGTTGCACGCCATAACCAGACAAGCGCGCCTGCTTCTGACCATGCTGCCCCGGCGGATAATTACGGCGCTCAATCGCGCACTTGTCGGTAAAACACTTTTCGCCCTTGAGGAACAACTTTTCGCCCTCACGGCGGCATTGTCTGCACTTCGGATCGAGATTCCTTGCCATGGCGGGATCTCCTTAAACGCGACGCTTTTTCGGAGGGCGGCAGCCATTGTGCGGCACTGGCGTCACATCCGAAATGCTGGTTATTTTGAAACCCACGGCGTTCAGCGCGCGCACTGCAGACTCGCGGCCAGGTCCGGGGCCCTTGATGCGTACTTCAAGATTTTTGACGCCACACTCAACGGCAAGCTTGCCGCATTGCTCGGCGGCGATCTGCGCGGCAAAGGGCGTGGATTTACGCGAGCCCTTAAAACCGTTACTGCCCGACGTTGCCCAAGCCAAGGCGTTGCCTTGCCGATCGGTGATGGTCACGATGGTGTTGTTGAATGACGCATGCACGTGGGCTATGCCCTCGGCGACATTCTTCTTGACCTTTTTGCGCACTCGCGTGCTTGCTTTTGCCATGTGTTTGTAACCTTAACTGAGTACCTTGAACTGAAGCAGTAACCTGAAAAATCCCATTAAGCCGTCGTGCCTTTTTGCAGCTTCACCGCTGCCTTGCGCGGGCCCTTGCGTGTACGCGCGTTGGTGCGCGTACGCTGGCCGCGTACCGGTAAGCCAGCGCGATGACGCTTACCGCGCCAGGTGCCCAAGTCCATCAAACGCTTGATGTTCATCGACACTTCACGGCGCAGATCACCCTCGGTTGCGAACTTGCCAACCTGCTCGCGCAGCTTGTCCATTTCGCTGTCAGACAGGTCTTTCATCTTGCGGCTGACTTCGATACCGGCGGCAACACAAATCTTGCGCGCGCGGCTGCGGCCGACACCATAGATCGCGGTCAGCGCGACTTCAGCGTGCTGATGATTCGGAATATTTACGCCACCAATACGAGCCATGCTATAACTCCACTAACTTATTGTTTTTAAACAAGTATTTAAAAACCTACGCCTATAACCCAAGAACGATCAACCTTGGCGTTGTTTATGGCGCGGATCTTTGCAAATCACCCGCACCACGCGCTTACGCTTGACAACTTTGCAGTTGCGGCACATCCGTTTTACTGATGCCTGTACTTTCATTTCCGGCTCCCAATCGTTTGCTACGTTCACTGCGTTTTGCATCACTTCGCGCGGAATACGATACGGCCACGCGTTAAATCGTAAGGTGTCATTTCTACGGTGACTTTATCGCCGGGCAAGATACGTATGTAATGCATGCGCATCTTTCCGGAGATATGGCCGAGCACCACATGGCCATTTTCCAGCTTGACTCTGAAGGTTACATTCGGCAGGGTTTCGTCGATCTCTCCCTGCATTTGTATGGTTTCCTCTTTTGCCATTCTAGCGCGTCGGGAACATTCCACCCTTAAAATTGGCTTTTTTCAACAAACTCTCATACTGGTGCGACATGATGTATGCCTGCACCTGCGACATGAAATCCATCGTCACGACAACAATAATCAACAGCGAAGTTCCGCCGAAATAAAACGGCACTTTCTTCCACACAATCAGCATTTCTGGCAACAGGCAAACCAACGTCACATAAATCGCGCCTACCAGGGTCAGACGCAGCGTAATCTTTTCGATATAGCGTGCGGTTTGATCCCCCGGTCGTATACCCGGCACGAACGCGCCGCTTTTTTTTAGGTTATCCGCAGTTTCCTTCGGGTTAAACACCAGTGCCGTATAGAAAAAACAGAAAAATATAATCGCCGACGCATACAGCAAGGTGTAGACCGGCTCACCGGGATGCAGCGTTGCCGCGATATTCTTAAGCCACGTCACGCCTGTCGAAGTCGATGTACCCTCGCCAAACCAACCGACTATCGTAGCCGGAAACAAAATAATGGATGACGCAAAAATCGGCGGGATCACACCAGCCATATTGAGCTTTAACGGCAGATGCGAACTTTGCCCGCCATACACCTTGCGCCCTACTTGCCGCTTGGCGTAATTCACCAGTATCTTTCGCTGTCCGCGCTCCACAAAACACACAAACGCGGTCACACCAACCACCAGCACGCCGATGAACAGCACGACTGGGATCGACATCGCTCCGGTGCGCACCAATTCCAGCGTGCCGCCAACCGCTTGCGGAAATCCAGCCGCGATGCCGGCAAAGATCAGCAGCGATATGCCGTTGCCGATGCCGCGCTCGGTAATCTGTTCGCCCAACCACATCAGAAACATCGTACCCGTGGTCAATGTCACCATCGCCGTCAGGCGAAACAACAAACCCGGATCAATCACCAGACCACGCTGGCTTTCAAGACCAATCGCGATAGCCATGCTTTGAAACAGCGCCAAGCCAAACGTGCCGTACCGTGTGTATTGTGTAATCTTGCGGCGACCGGCTTCGCCTTCTTTCTTCAAAGCCTCCAGCGTGGGCGAAGCAACCGTCATCAGTTGCATGATGATCGATGCCGATATATACGGCATGATGCCCAGCGCGAAAATCGAGAACCGTTCCAGCGCACCACCCGAAAACATGTTGAACATGTCAAGGATGCCGCCGCGCTGCTGGTTAAACAGATTGGACAGCTCCCCTTGATCAATGCCCGGAACGGGGATGAACGTACCTATACGGAATACGATTAACGCACCGATTAAAAACAGGAGACGGCGCTTCAAATCGCCAAGTTTTCCCGAAGCCAACAGTGAATCGTTAACGGCCAACGCTTATCCCTTATCTATACGTCTTGAATAAATACCCAAGATCACGCCTGCGTCGGCTCAACCGCGGGCATCTCGACACTGCCACCCGCCTTTTCTATCGCCGCACGTGCACCCTTGGTAACACCCAAACCTTTAACAACAATCTTGCGTTCGATGCCACCTGCCAGAATGATTTTCGCGCTCAATGAGCCAGTCGCCGCCAGACCCGCCTGCTTCAGCGCACCCAGGTCGATCGTCTCTACATTCAATTTTTGCAAGTCACCCAGCCGCACTTCGGCTGTGGTACCCGCCAGTGGCGAACGAAAACCACGCTTCGGCAGACGACGATGCAAGGGCATCTGGCCGCCCTCAAACCCGACTTTATGAAAGCCGCCTGCGCGTGCTTTTTGCCCTTTGTGGCCACGCCCCGCTGTCTTGCCCAGTCCGCAGCCAATGCCGCGGCCCACGCGTTTAATAGAGTGCTTGGAGCCCTTGGCGGGTTTAATGGTATTCAGTCGCATAACGATACGCCTATATTCTAACTATTTGTTTCTAAACAATTTTTACCAGATACGACACTTTATTGATCATACCTCGATTGGCCGGCGTGTCTATCACTTCAACCGTATGGTTGATGCGGCGTAGCCCTAAGCCTCTCACGCACATCCGGTGATCACCCTTGGTGCCGATCAGGCTGCGCACCAGTTTTACTTTGATTTTCTTTGTCTCGGCCATGCTCATCTACCCCATTAGCCCGTGATTTCTTCAACGGTCTTGCCGCGCTTGGCGGCAACCTCCGCTGGCGTATTCATGGCGGTCAAACCGTTGATAGTGGCACGAACCACGTTGTACGGATTGGTCGAACCCAGGCACTTGGCCAGAATATTAGTCACACCCATAACTTCCAGCACTGCGCGCACCGGGCCGCCAGCAATAATGCCCGTGCCTTCAGATGCCGGTTGCATGAATACGCTCGCTGCGCCATGGCGACCGATTACCGTGTGTTGCAAGGTACCATTCTTCAATTGCACTTTGACCATTTTACGACGGGCTTCCTCCATCGCCTTTTGTACCGCCACCGGCACTTCGCGCGACTTACCTTTGCCCATGCCGATGCTGCCATCGCCATCGCCGACTACCGTCAACGCGGCAAAGCCCATGATGCGTCCGCCCTTGACCACTTTGGTCACGCGGTTGATCGCCACCATTTTTTCACGCAGACCATCGCCACGCTCTTCGTTGCCGGTCTGCATTTTTGATGCTTGCATTTTCGCCATTGGGAACCCTGATCCTAGAACTTGAGGCCGGCTTCACGCGCGGCTTCAGCCAACGCCTTGACGCGGCCATGAAAACGATAACCAGAACGGTCGAACGCCACGACCTCAACGCCCACTTTTTTCGCCTTTTCAGCGATCAACTTACCCACCACGGACGCCGCCTTAATATTGCCGCCGTTTTTCAATTCGCCACGCAGGGCCTTTTCTGCGGATGACGCACTGGCGAGCACCTTGCCGCCGGTAGCATCGATCACCTGCGCGTAGATGTGGGTGTTCGACCGGTTGACAGTCAAACGCACCACCTTCAGTTCCGCTATTTTTGCGCGGGTGCGGCGCGAACGCCGCATACGCGATTGTTTTTTCTCGATCATCGATTACCCGCCTACTTCTTCTTGGTTTCCTTGAGCACAATCGGCTCACCGACATAACGCACGCCCTTGCCTTTGTACGGCTCGGGACTGCGGTATGCACGTATATCCGCCGCGACTTGCCCCACCTGCTGACGGTCCGCCCCTTTGATAATGATCTCAGTCTGCGTCGGCGTTTCAGCCTTCACACCCTGCGGCAATTGGTGCACGACAGGATGCGAAAAACCCAAGGTCAGGTTCAACTTATCACCCTGTGCCTGTGCGCGGTAGCCCACGCCGACCAACGACAGTTTCTTCTCGAAACCCTTGGACACGCCCACAACCATATTTGAAACCAACGCACGCATGGTTCCCGACATGGCATTGGCCAGATTCGAGTTGTCGTTCGCCTTAAATTCAAGACGATTTTCCACTTTACTAATCGATACGCTGGACGACAATTTGTTCGACAGCGTTCCGAGTGGCCCCTTCACCGATATTTCGGTGTTGCTGACCGTGACATCCACTTTTTCAGGGATCAATACCGGATTATTCGCAACTCTGGACATGTTAGAACCTCGTTCCCTTCGTTCCGGTTAGGCGACGATACACAGCACTTCGCCACCCACGCCCATGCCGCGCGCCTTGCGGTCAGTCATGACGCCCTTGGAGGTGGAAACTATCGCCACGCCCAGACCATTCATCACCACCGGAATTTCCTTGCTCGGCTTGTAAATGCGCAAACCAGGGCGGCTGACACGCTCGATCTTTTCGATCACGGGACGTCCAGCATAATATTTCAGACTGATATCCAGATGCGACTTGCCGTCCTGACTGCGGACAGCGAAATCCTCGATATAGCCCTCGTCTTTGAGCACTCTGGCTATGGCCGCCTTGAGCTTGCTCATCGGCATCGCTACCGATTGTTTCTCCGACTGCTGCGCATTACGAATGCGCGTCAGCATGTCGGCGACCGGATCACTCATACTCATGCAATCTTCTCCTGCTTCCTGGTCATTCCATAACCTGCGTCGTTACTCACCAGCTTACCAGCTCGCCTTGATGATGCCGGGGATTTCCCCGCGCATCGCGATATCGCGCAACTTACCGCGCGCCAGCCCGAATTTGCGGAACACGCCACGAGGACGGCCCGTCAGCGCGCAACGATTGCGCACCCGCACAGGGCTCGCATTACGCGGCAACTTTTGCAGCTTGAGGCGCGCCTCGTAACGCTCTTCGGGCGACACCGATTGGTTGTTGGCCGTATCTTGCAACGAATTGCGCTTGGCGGCGAACTTCTTCACCGTGACCTTGCGCTGCTCGTTGCGATTGATGATGGACTGTTTTGCCATGTGATCCTCAGTTCCTGAACGGAAATTTGAAGGCGGCCAACAAGGCACGCGCCTCATCATCCGTCTTGGCCGTAGTCGAAATAGTGATGTTCATACCGCGAATCGCGTCGATCTTGTCGTACTCGATCTCGGGGAAAATAATCTGCTCTTTGACACCCATGTTGTAATTGCCCATGCCGTCAAAGCTGCGCCCGGAGATACCGCGGAAATCGCGGATACGCGGCATCGCCACGTTCACTAAGCGATCCAGAAAGTCATACATGCGCGAACCACGCAATGTGACCTTGCAGCCCACCGGGTAATTTTCACGAATCTTGAACGACGCAATCGCCTTGCGCGACTTGGTCACCAGCGGCTTTTGACCCGCAATCTTGGTCATGTCAGCAACCGCGTGATCCATGATCTTTTTGTCAGCAACCGCCTCGCCCACGCCCATGTTGAGGACGATTTTGTTGAGGCGCGGCACTTGCATCACCGACTTGTAACCAAACTTTTGCGTCAAATCGTTGACCACGGTATCCCGATAAAACGCATGCAAGCGCGCCGGACCGGCCGGTTTAGCGGGCACCCGCTTAGCGGCGGCTTGATCGCCCGCATCGCCTGCGTCCGCACCCCTTTTACCACCTGCTGACTTACCCTCTGACTTACCCTTGGGTTCGCGCGGCGGCTTTGCCTTCTTATCTGCTTTCTGTTCGCTCATACGTCAATGACTTCGCCATTGGACTTGAAATATCGAACACGCTTGCCACCATCAATTACCTTGATGCCCACGCGGTCCGCCTTTTTTGTTGCCGGATTAAACAAGGCAACATTAGAAATATGCAACGGCATTTCTTTATCAACAATACCGCCCTGAGTGTTTTTCATCGGGTTCGGGCGCTCATGCTTCTTGACTTTGTTTGCCCCTTCCACCACCACATGGGTGTCGGATACCAGACGCAGCACCGTACCGCGCTTGCCGCTGTCGCGACCGGTGGTTACGATGACATCGTCACCCCTCTTAATCTTGTTCATACCACGCTCCTTAAATAACTTCCGGGGCGAGTGACACAATTTTCATGAACCGCTCGGTACGCAGTTCACGCGTCACCGGCCCGAAAATACGCGTGCCTATCGGCTCCAGCTTGGCGTTGAGCAACACAGCCGCATTCGAATCGAACTTCACCAACGATCCATCCGCACGACGCACACCCTTCGCAGTACGCACCACAACCGCGTCATACACCTCACCCTTTTTGACACGACCACGCGGCGCGGCATCCTTGATACTGACCTTGATTACGTCACCAATGCCAGCGTAGCGCCGCTTCGAGCCGCCCAGCACTTTTATGCACATCACGGCACGAGCGCCGGTATTGTCGGCAACATCCAATACAGATTGCATCTGAATCATGTTCGCTTCTCACCTGAATAAAACCATCGCATCAATTTTATTGACGCTACTCCAACTTGATCCGGCAGCGGGCAACAACCCAAACCCAAAGCATCAGATCAGTATTGGATCCCGTAGGGACTGATACATCGCCGCCGTTTTACACTCACCACACAAAACAGGCGTTGAAACTACAATTGCAAAGACTATCGATTATAACAGATTATTATCCTACTGCCTAGGGATATTCTTGTCGATTTACTAAACCACACGTGCTTTTTCGACCAGATTCACCACGCGCCAAGCTTTGGTTTTTGCCAAGGGACGACATTCCTCGATGGTGACGGTGTCACCCTCGTGAAATTCATTCTTCTCGTCGTGGGCGTGATATTTCTTCGACAAGGTGAGATATTTTCCATAGAGCTCATGCTTGACGCGGCGCTCTACCAGGACAGTGACGGTCTTATCCATCTTGTCGCTAACCACTCGGCCCGTGAGGGTGCGTTTATTGACAACCTTTTCGGCAGTTTCGCTCATACTGATTTACCCATTTCTTTTTGCGTCAGTAGCGTACGCACACGAGAGATGTCGCGCCGCGTTTTGCCGATCTGACTGGTATTCGCCAGTTGCTGCGTCGCCTTTTGCATGCGCAGCGAAAACTGCGCCTTTAGCAGCGACTGTAGTTCCAGTTTCAATTCGTCTACCGATTTACCGCGTAATTCGCTGGCTTTCATGACTTAGCCCCCTACCTGACGCTGTACAAACGTGGTCGCTATTGGCAGCTTTGCCGCAGCCAAACGAAATGCTTCTTTTGCAGTCACTTCGTTTACGCCATCCATTTCATAAAGCATTTTGCCTGGCTGAATCTCTGCGACCCAATACTCGGGGTTACCTTTACCG
>CAMBGJ010000113.1 GCA_945865805.1 Bordetella parapertussis | reverse complement strand
AGTTCCTGATTGAGGTGAATCCGTAGAGCTTGAAACGTGCGCGTTGCAGGGTCCTGGCGTGGCTCCCGCGCCGGGACGGCGTGCGCCACGAGCGCGGCAAGTTGTCGGGTGGTGCCGATAGGCCCGACCGCTCGCGCCGCAACAATCGCTGCTGCAATCTGTTTAGCAAACCGCTCTTCGCCATGATCTTTTATAACCTCCCTGATTTCGGCTTCATCCGCCATCGCCAGCCACTGCGCCGCGGTCACGCCACGGCTTACATCCATGCGCATATCGAGCGGCGCATCAAACCTGAAACTGAAACCGCGTGCCGCGTCGTCCAACTGCGGAGACGACACGCCCAGATCGAGCAATATCCCCGCCACTTTGATGACCCCCATGCCCGCCAGCCGCGCGCGCATGTCGCCAAACCAGCCGTGCAGCAAGGTAAAGCGTTGATCCCTGATCGCCGCACCCGCTTGAATTGCATCTGCATCACGGTCCAGCGCGATCAAGCGACCACTGTTGCTCAACCTGTCCAGAATTCGCCTGCTGTGCCCGCCGCGTCCGAAGGTGCCATCCACATACACACCGTTCGCACGCTCACCCACGATGTTCAAAGCCTCGACCGCCTGCGCCAGCATCACTGCCTGGTGCTCGCCAGTAATCACCAAGCTCACAAAGAGAAGCCCTCCAGCGCCTCGGGCAAACCATCTGGCGCGAGCCCGCCGGGTGCCTGCATACGGCTGTCCCAATGCTCTTGATCCCACAATTCAAATTTTTTGCCCTGCCCGACCAGCGCGACCTTGCTGACGAGTTCCGCGTATTTGCGCAGCCCCGGCGCGATTAACAGACGCCCTGCGGTATCCATTTCGGTATCGACGGCAAAGCCGATCAGCCGCCGCTGCAGCTCGCGCACGCGCGGATCCATATTCGACAGGCTTTCGAGTTTTTGCTGGATCAATTCCCACTCGGGTAGCGGGTACATCAACAGGCAGCGGTCGGCGTCGGCGGTGATCACCAAATGGCCGCCGCAACGGTCAAGCAGCGCGTCACGATGCCGCGCCGGAACGGCGAGCCTGAACTTGTTGTCCAGCGTGAGTGGCGAAATACCCCGAAACACCGAAATCCCCAGACTGAGTTAAGCGCTTATGTGTGTACTCACTTACAAACACTGCGCCGGCACTGCGTCTAAGTGGTTTCCAGCGGTGTCTCCCACTTTTTACCACTATTTACCACCAATGTAAAAGTACTTTTGCAAGCGCGCGCCGAAATCGGGATTTTCGTTTTATTGACAATGACTTACGTACAAAAAAACGACTTAAAATCTCCATCCGTCTTTAAAATAAATATTAATAAAAACAAATATTTATAAAATATATTCAATGTATCACTTTAGATATGTACGCTGAGTGTACGAAAACACAGGGAATTAAGTGCGTTGCGGTACTGCAACATAAATCACGGCGCTGCGATGACCGACACGGCAAAATTCCGCTACCGTACCGGCTGATTGCAGTGGATTTGAGCCGAATTTGCGCGCGCTAACCCACCGCCCGATACTCCCGTCGGCCCGATTCCTTGGTGTTCCCGTAGCCCCACAGCATTCCCGGTTTGGGCAGACTGCACCTCTTGCACGGCACCACCACAAATTTACAAACGTTTGACAAGGTTGCGGCTCGAAGGTGAGGTAACCTACTGGGTATGACAACATCGGCTGACGTTTGCGCGGCACTCAACAATAAACACGGCGCAATGCTACCCTGTGTACACCGTACAGCGGCCCATGCATGAACACTTGTTGAGTGAACTGCGCGACGCCTTTGATTGCGCTTCGGCGGAGGAATTGTCAGCGTTCCTCGCGGCAGCCGGTAGCGAACGCACGCTGACGCCGAGACTGGCGCAAGGGCTGAAAAAACTGTCGCAGTTGGCCTCCCGCCCCATTACGGCCGGCACCGCCGACGGCAAACTTGTCGCGCGCATGCAGGAGAGCGAAGATCGCTTCCAGAGCCTCACGCGCATTTCGTCGGACTGGTATTGGGAGCAGGATGGCCATTACCGCTTCACGCAAGTCTCCCCTGGCATATCGTCGATCACCGGGCGCGATCCGTCGGAGCTGATTGGCAAGACGCGCTGGGACAGTTTCGGCGACGATGCCGACAGCGGCTTCTGGGCGGCGCACCGCGCGACGCTGGAAGCGCACGAGATGTTCCGCGATTTCGAGTATGTCATCAACCTGCCCGGCCGCGAGCCGGTGCACATCAGTATCAGCGGCGAGCCAGTGTTCGATGCGCGGGGCGCCTTCAGCGGCTACCGCGGCATCGCGCGCGACATCACGCGCAGCGTGCTGGCGCAGCAGCGGCTGCGCGAAGCGCTGCAACTGACGGAAACGCTGCTCGAACACACGCCCATCGCGGTGGCGATCAAGGACGCCGATCTGCGCTACACGCGCGTGAATGCCGCCTACGAACGGCTGCTGGAGCGCCCGCGCGCGCTGTTGCTGGGCAAGCGCTCGCGCGAAATCCGCGGCGACGGCGCCGACGCGGGTGAGACGCGCGAACGCTCGATGCTGGAAAATCCGCGCATTGAAATTTACCAAAGCAGCCGCACGCTTGCGTCGGGCCGCGAGCTGCATCTGGTGGTCACCAAGGGGCCGGTACTGGATGCCGCAGGCAAGGTAACCAGCATCGTGTCCACTTACAGCGACGTGACCGAGCTCAAACGCACGCAAGCGCAATTGGCCGAACAGTTGCGCATCACCAATGCGCTGTTCGAAATGGCGCCGATGCCGATATCGATCAAGGATGCAGCGCACCGCTTCACGCGCGCCAATAGCGCGTTCGAGTACATGTACGGCGCCACACGCGCCGATTTTCTCGGCCGCACTGCTGGCGAAGTTTTTGGCAGACAAAATCTGGACGGTGACTCGGTCGAAAAAGAATTACGCGATCATCCCGGCGTGCGCACCTACACCCGCACACGCATGATGCCGGACGGCCGGGAACATCATTTTTCCATCACCAAGTCGGCGCTGACCGATGACAGCGGGCAAGTCAGCGGCTTCATGACCGTGCACACCGATGTCACCGATCTGAAAATCGCCGAGAATCACGCCGAGCACCAACTGCAGATGACTAACATTCTGCTGGATGGCTCGCCCGTGCCGGTGATGATCACGGACGCCCAGCGCCAGATCACCTACGTCAACACCGCCTTCAAACGGATGTTCGGCGCGCAGTTGGAAGAGATCACCCAGCGGCGGATGCGCACCGGCCACGACGACACTCCCCTCGCGGATATCAAGCGCATTGAGCTGGAACTGATGCGAGAACCGGGCATACGCCAGTTCGAATGCCTGTTGCCCGCCACGAACGGCGGCAAGGTGCATTGCCAGATCACCAAATCGACGTTTTTCAACCCGGACAAAACGCTCGGCGGCATCATCACCGCGTACTCCGACATTACGCCGTTAAAGCAGGCCGAGCGCGAAGTCGAGGAGCAACTGCGGCTCACCCACATCCTGCTCGACGCCTCACCCACGCCCACGGTGGTCAAGGATCGTAACCTGCAGTTGATCAGTTGCAACAGCGCCTATGAACGGATGTTCGAAGTGAAGCGCGCGGACATGCTGAACCAGCCGCTGCCCGCGCACCGCAACGACATCGCCGCGGAAGTCGAAGCCATCGAGCGGTGCCTGCTCGCCGAAGGCGGTACGCACCAGATCGAGCGCGTGATCAAAGCACCCAAGGGACGGCGCTTGCACTGCATCATCGCAAAATCAACGTACTCCAACACGGCTGGCGAAATCAGCGGCATCATCACCACGTTTTCGGACATCACCGAACTTAAACAGACCGAGGCGAATCTGATTCAGGCCAAGCAGGTGGCGGAGACGGCGATGCGCGCGCGTTCGCAGTTTCTCGCCAACATGAGCCACGAAATCCGCACGCCGATGAATGGCGTGCTCGGCATGACGAGCCTGCTCGTCGGCACGCGCCTTGACACCGAGCAGCGTGAGTACGTGCAGACCATCAGAACCTCCGGCGAAGGCCTGCTGAAAATCATCAACGACATTCTTGATTTTTCCAAGATCGAGGCGGGCAAGATCGAGATCGAATCCGTCGCCTTCGATCTGCGTTCACGCGTGGCGAGTGTCACGCAGTTGTTCGCGGCCCCGGTGCGCGAAAAAAATCTCCGCCTGACACACCACATCGCGGCGGACGTGCCGGCGGTTGTGCGCGGTGATCCGGCGCGCATCGCGCAGGCGTTGTCCAACCTGGTGGGTAACGCCATCAAATTTACCGCCCAGGGCGACGTGGCGGCCACTGTCAGCGTGGCCGCGCGCGAACCGGACGACTTGCTGCTGCGATTCGAGGTCGCCGACACCGGCATCGGCATCGCACCCGAAGTGTTAGACCGCATTTTTCAGCCGTTTTCACAAGCCGACGCCACTACCACGCGGCGCTACGGCGGCACTGGCTTGGGATTGACCATTTCGCGTCAATTGGCCGAATGGATGGGAGGCACCATGACCGTCGAAAGCACCCCAGGTGCGGGCAGCCGCTTCAGTTTCACCGTCAAGGCCAGCGCGGCCTCCGAGCTGGAGACAAAGGCAACCTTGAATGCCTCCGAAGAATCTATCGACCCGGCGGTGCGGCGCAATGCGCCCACGCTACCGCGGCTGTCGCGGCCCGCTGGTGCCGGCATGAACGTCCTGCTGGCCGAAGACAACCCGGTCAACCAGGCGGTCGCGCAAGCCATGTTGAAGCAACTGGGCTGCACTATTACGTTGGCAAAAGACGGCCGCGCAGCGGTGGAACACGCTCAGGCACGCCACTTCGATCTCATCCTGATGGATTGCCACATGCCCGAGATGGATGGTTATGCCGCGACCGCTGCCATCCGCGCGCTGGAGCGTGATGGCCGACCCCGCCAGGTGATCGTGGCGCAAACCGCCAACGCCATGGAAGGCGACCGCGAAGGCTGCCTGAAAGCGGGCATGGATGACTATATTTCCAAGCCGTTCAATCGCGAAAAGCAGGCGGAAGTGGTCGGCCGGTGGAATAAGAACGCACCATAGAACACACATCATGGCTGCGGTGTTTTAACGCGAATGTCCCGCCGATATAGTGAAGTCAGCCGGTAAGCCGGGTTCTGTATAAGGCCCCATGACGCAAGCCCCTGACAGCCATTCCTCTGGGCCGTGACTTACGCCACGGCTCAAGCCACCTACCCGCAAGCTCAGCGAGCCGCCTCAACGCTTGCCTATTTGGTGTTGCTCCAGGTGGAGGTTGCCGCGTTTCACCCCTGACGCTTGCGCGCCAGGACTCGTCTCTGTGGCCCTATTCCTCGCCTTCATCACGAACTTTCACCCGTGACTTATAACGGACGGGTGTTACCCGCCACCCTGCTCTGTGGAGCCCGGACTTTCCTCCATGCATGGCACCGTCACCTTGCGGCAGCGGGTTTGCCCCACACACAGCGGCTGTCTGGCTGACTTCGCGGGCGATGGTAGCACGCGGCTTATTGCAATCGCCAATGCACTTCGCTCCCCGCGCGAAACGGCGTCAGCCGGTCATCGCCATAAGGAACATCCATCGGCACACACCATGCTTCTTTCACCAGTGTGATCGTGTCGCGATTGCGCGGTAGGCCGTAAAAATCCGGCCCGTGATGGCTGGCGAATCCTTCGAGTTTATCCAGCGCACCGGCGGCCTCGAACGCCTCGGCATACAGCTCGATGCCCGCGTGCGCGGTGTAGCAACCCGCGCAGCCGCAATCGGTCTCCTTGGTATGCCGCGCATGCGGCGCGCTGTCGGTGCCGAGAAAAAATTTTGCACTGCCGGAAGTCGCCGCCGCCACCAGCGCCTCGCGATGTATCTCGCGCTTTAACACCGGCAAACAATAATTGTGCGGGCGCATGCCGCCGTTGAACAACGCGTTGCGATTGAGCAGCAGATGGTGCGCGGTAATCGTCGCCGCGATGTTCGCGGGCGCTTGCGCGACAAACTGCGCCGCCTCGCGCGTGGTGATGTGCTCCATCACTATTTTCAGACGCGGGTAGCGTGCTATCAACGGCGCCAGTTCGCGCTCCAGAAATACCCGCTCGCGATCAAAAATATCCACCGCGGTATCGGTGACTTCACCATGCACCAGCAGCGGCAAACCGCTTTCCTGCATCGCCTCGAACACGGCAGCGCAACGCGCAAGATCGGTCACGCCTGCATCGGAATTGGTGGTCGCACCAGCGGGATAATATTTGACCGCCCGAATCCGAGCGTTATTCGTAACTATTTGTTTTAATTGAATAATTTCTTCAGGCCGCGTGTTGTCCGTGAGATACAAGGTCATCAACGGCTCGAAGCTCGCCGCCGCAGGCAAGGCAGCCACGATGCGCTGCCGATAAGCCAGCGCCAGCGCCACCGTGGTCACCGGCGGTTTGAGATTCGGCATCACGATGGCACGAGCGAAACGCTGCGCGGTATCCGGCAGCACTGCGCGCAGGTAATCGCCATCGCGCAGATGCAGATGCCAGTCGTCGGGGCGGGTGAGGGTAATGGTTTGTGTCATGATTTTTATGGCTGTCGTTACACTGCGGCACGGCGCTCGGGTTGCACCGAAAGTTTCATGCCCACCGCCTTCAACACGGCAAGCAAGGTTTTCAACGTGGGATTGCCCTTGGCCGAAAGGGTTCGATACAGTGATTCACGGCTGATGCCCGCCTCGGCGGCAACTACGCCAAGGCCGCCATAAGCCTCGGCCACACTGCGCAGCGCCAGCAGTCCTGCGGCCCGGTCGTCCGGGTTATCCAGTGATTCCATCGCGGCTTTCATATATTCGACCGCCAGCCCGCGATCCGCGCGCAGCTCGGCCACTTCGCGTTCATGGTGAGATACCGCCGCTTTAACTTTCTTGCTCATCTTTGCCTCCGTTTCCAATCTTCCCAATACACCTTGGCGGTTTTGATATCCGCAGGTTGCGATTTCTTGGAACCGCCGCACAGCAAGATCACCACCGTCTGACCATGACGGCCCAAGTACCCGGTATCCAGCGCCAAGTTGCTCCCGCAATTAATGCACACCCTCGCCCACCGGATAACAAGCGCCGAAATTTCCCGCTTCCAGTCGCTTGATGCGTACCCGCACCTCGGCTTGCGCCTGTTTGTCGCGCAAAGACCGTAGCCAATCGGTCAATGGCTCTTCGCCACTTTGGCTCTGGTAGCGGAAGACTTCGGTCATAGCGAGATTGTAGCGCAAAAGCTACAACCCAACCACACCGAGCTTGTACGTGTGCCTCGGGGATTAACTGCCTACCTTCAATTTAAGCGCCCGCTGATATAAATCATTGCGACTACCACCAGTAATTTTCACCGCCAGTGCCACCGCCTGTTTGAGTGGTAGTTCTTCCAGCAAGACAGCAAGCGTCTTATCCAGCGCGGCCTCGTCAGGCGCGCTGGCATCGGCGCCTTCCACCACCAGAACGAATTCGCCTTTGGTACGATGCGCGTTGGCCGCCATCCACGTCGGCGCATCGCCCAGCGCGCACACGTGCGTCTCCTCGAAGAGCTTGGTCAGTTCGCGCGCGATCAGCACACGACGCGCCGTGCCCATCACCGCCGCCAGATCGTCGATGCACTCGGCGACGCGATGCGGCGCTTCGTACAACACCAGTGAGTACGGCAGCGCCGCCAGCGCGCCCAGCGCCTCGCGCCTCGCGCTGGAGCGTGCGGGCAAAAAGCCGTAGAACAAAAAATGCGGCGACAAAAATCCGCTGGCCGACACCGCCGCCGCCGCCGCGTTCGCGCCGGGTAACGGACACACGCGATAGCCAGCAGCGTGCGCCGCCGCCACCAGCCGCGCGCCGGGGTCGGATATGCCGGGCGTGCCTGCGTCGCTGACCAGCGCGACATTCGCGCCGGTAGCCAGAATCGTGAGTATTTCGCCCGCTGCGCGCTGCTCGTTGTGCTCGTGCACCGCAATCAGGCGCGCGCGGACGCCGTAGTGATCCAGCAGGCGTTTGGTGACGCGGGTGTCCTCGGCGGCAATGTGTCCGGCACGTGACAGCGTTTCGATGGCGCGCGCGCTGATGTCCGATAAATTTCCTATGGGCGTGGCCACTACATATAATGTCGCCCTGTCTAAAACTTGTGGCGGATCATGGGCGGCAGTGGCATCAATCATCGGTGGCGTGGGGCGATCATAAAGGGGTGGCTCGTCGGACTACTATACGGGGCGCTCGGCGTGGTGACCAGCACGCTGGCGCAGACGCCCGCCGCAACCTCTTTGCCCGCTGTAACGCCGCCGACATCCCCCACGCCGCTGGGTGTGGATGCGCCGCACATCGCGTTGCTGCTGCCGGTGGATTCCAGCACTTTCCGGCGCCATGGCGAAGCGCTGCGCGACGGCTTTCTCGCCGCCGCGCAAATCCCTGATCCGCCCACGCTGCTGATACGTGTTTATCCGGTGGGCGAAGACGCGAAGCAGGCCATTGCCGCCTACAAACAGGCGGCGGAAACCGGCGCGCGGCTGGTGATCGGCCCGCTGCTGCGCGCCGCTGCCGCTGCGGTGGCGGCGGGCGACATCAGCGTGCCCACGCTGTTGTTGAATGCACCCGAAGGCGCACTGCCGAACAAGCCGAACCTTTACGCCATCGGCCTGCAAATCGAAACCGAGGCCCAGCAAGCGGCACAAGCCGCTTATCGCGAAGGCCGCCGCAGCGCGTATACGGTGGCGGGCGAAAGCCCGTTGCTGCGGCGCGCTAACCGCGCGTTCATCGAGGAATTCGTCAAGCTCGGCGGCAAACACGTGGGCGAGTTTTTGCATAACACCAGCGCGGCGGAACTCACACGCCTGCGGCAAGCCGTCGAAACCCGCTCGGCCGATATGGCGTTTCTGTCGCTCGGTACGCAGCAGGCGCGTGGCGTGCGCGCGTCGCTGGAGCCGCTGGCGCTGTATGCCACCTCACAAGTTTACGGCGGCGATGCGAGCGCTGCCGCTACGGTGGAGCTGGCGGGTATCCGCGTGTTCGACATGCCGTGGCTGCTGCAGCGCGATCATCCGGCGGTGATGATTTACCCGCGCCCCGCCGCCAGCGGTGACCCCGATCTGGAGCGGCTCTACGCATTGGGCATCGATGCCTGGCGTATCGGTCAGGCGATGCTGGCACGCCACAGCGACATTTCGCTCGATGGCGTCACCGGCAAACTCACACTGGGGCCGGATCGTCAATTTCAGCGCGAGCTGGTCAGTACGCGCCTGGGCGCCAATCTGCCTGAAGCGCCTGTCGGGCCTGTGCCTGTGCCGGTCGCGCCGGTTCCGCCCAAGCCGCCCGCCGTGGTGAAACCCGCGCCGACCAAGGCGGCCAAGCCCGCAACAGCGGCCAAGCCGTGACACGCGCCGCGCTTCGCCGTGAATAATCGCGGCAAGGATGCCGAAGCGCGTGCCGCGCGTTATCTCGAAGGCCGGGGACTCACGATAGTCGAGCGCAATTACCGCTCGCGCTACGGCGAAATCGACCTCATCGCGCGCGACGGCGCGACGCTGGTGTTCGTGGAAGTGCGCGCCCGCGCTTCAAATACCTTCGGCGGCGCGGCGGCCAGCATTACCGCGTCCAAGCGTGAAAAGCTCACCCGCACCGCCCTGCATTATCTGGCCAGTGCCGGACGCACGCCGCCCTGCCGCTTTGACGCGGTGCTGCTGGCCGGTACCGGGGACAGCGCGGCGGTAGAGTGGATACAGGATGCCTTTGGCACGTGAGCACGTGAGCGCGCAACATCAACCCCTGCACCGCAAAGGCGCAAAGAACATCGCGCGAAGAAAACCCGTATTGGCAGGTATTTCTTTGCGTTACCTTTGCGTCTTTGCGTCTTTGCGTCTTTGCGGTGAGCTTTTCACGGTGAATCCTGCGCTCTGTACAAAACCCCGACTTCGGCGCAAAATAGCACCATGGATTTAATCAGCCGCGTTGCCGAAAACTTCTCCGAAAGTGCGCACTTGAAGCTCGAGTGCATGGATACCCTTGCCGGCCCCATTGCCGCCGCCGCGCAGCGCATGGTCGATTGTCTGAAAGACGACGGCAAAATTCTCGCCTGCGGCAACGGCGGCTCGGCGGCAGATGCGCAGCATTTTTCGTCCGAGTTGCTCAATCGCTTTGAAAAAGAGCGCCCAGGGCTCGCCGCCATCGCGCTCACCACCGATAGCTCCACGATCACGTCGATCGCCAACGACTACGCCTACGAACAGATATTTTCCAAACAGGTGCGCGCGCTGGGCCACGCCAACGATCTGCTGCTGGCGATTTCCACCAGCGGAAACTCCCCCAACGTTATCGCCGCGATCAACGCCGCACATGAATCCGGCATGCAGGTGGTGGCGCTGACCGGCCGCGACGGCGGCGCGATTGGGGAACTCATCGGCGAAAATGACGTCCATATCTGCGTGCCGGCGCAAAGCACCGCGCGCATACAGGAAGTACACCTGCTGACGATTCATTGTCTGTGTGATGCGATTGATTGCCTATTATTGGGAGTGGACTGATGCGTAACAGGCTTACCTTTTTTGGCCGGGTCACCGGTTTGGCCGTGGCCATGCCACTGGCGCTTTCGTTACTGGGTGGCTGCGCGGCAGTGGTGCTGGGCGGCGCGGTGGGCGGCGGCGCGCTGCTCGCCGAAGACCGGCGCACCGTGGGCACCGTCACCGAAGATCAAGGCATCGAAGTCAAAACCTCCAGCCGCATCGGCGAAAAAGTGAGCGGCGCGCACATCAACATTACCAGTTTCAACCGGAATGTATTGCTCACCGGCGAGGTAATAACCGCCGCCGCGCGCGAAGACGTCGAACGCATCACGCGCGCGGTAGAACACGTGCGCGGCGTCTACAACGAATTGCAGGTTGGCCCCAACACCGCGCTCAGCGTGCGCACCAACGACGCCTACATCACCTCCAAGGTCAAGGCGCGCTTTGTCGATGGCCAGAACTTCAGTCCCGTTCACGTCAAGGTCGTCACCGAAAACAGCGTGGTCTTCCTCATGGGCCTGGTAAAACGCGCCGAAGCCGACGCCGCCACCCAGGTCGCGCGCACCACCGGTGGCGTGCACAAAGTGGTGCGGCTGTTCGAGTATCTTGACTGACAACGGCACATTGACCGCGATCGCGCCGCCCGCCTTCGAGCAAAAAATTATCGCGCCTGCTGGCGCCGCCGAAGCAGTCCGCGCACTGCCGCGCCCGCTGGTGTTCACCAACGGCGTATTCGACGTGCTGCACCGCGGACACGTCACTTACCTCGCCCAAGCCCGCGCGCAAGGCGCAAGCCTGATCGTGGCGCTGAACAGCGATGCCTCGACCCGGCGCTTGAACAAGGGTGCCGACCGGCCGATCAACCCGCTGCAAGACCGCGCGGCGGTAATCGCCTCGCTGGCGGCAGTGGATGCCTTGACCTGGTTCGAGGACGACACGCCACTCGCGCTGATACTTGCACTGCGGCCTGATGTGTTGATCAAGGGCGGCGACTGGAAGCCAGACGCCATCGTCGGCGCGGCGGACGTGCTGGGCTGGGGCGGCACGGTGCACTCGATTCCGTTTCTGCATCAAAAATCGACTACCGCCCTGCTCGAAGTGATACGAAAAAATATCAATAAAAACAAATAGTTACGTATACTTCCTGCACTACCCCGCCGGACACACCACCGCCTTGACATCCGTACCCGGCTGCGCCGCTTTCAGCGCGCTGAGTCGCGCCAGGGTCGCCTCGTTCGGCTCGCGCACGTAAAACACTACGCGGCGGAAAAACCCTTCGCGCAATTCAACGGTGGCCTCGGCGACGCCGCGTTTTTGCAGACTGGCCAACAGGTTCTGCGCCGCCGCTTCGGTACGAAAAATCCCCAGCGAAATCGCGTTGCGCCGTGGCGCTTCCAGCACCACGGAGTAATCCGTCACACCCAGTTCCTTCAGCCGCTCGGTCATGCGCTCGGCTGCCGCGCGCGTTCGCAATGGCGGAATCATCACCCAGTGGCCATCCAGATCGGACGCCACGCGCCGCACTTGCGCAGCGGGCAAACCCAGCTCGGCGATCACCGCGTCGCCGCGTGCGGCCTCCGGCCCAATAAACGCGCCCCATTCCACACACGCCGCGCCCTTGAGCGGCGCGACTGGCGCGGCCGCTGTGTTTTTGGTGGCAGACGCGGGTTTACTCACCAGGCGGATTTTCTCTGGCGTGATTTCCACCTGCTGTATGCGTTCCTGCGCGTTCACCGGTGTTCGCAGGTAGTTAACCCACGCATAGAACGCGGCATTACCCAACAGTAAGAATAAAAAGGCCGCGCGCATCAGGTGGGTTTACGTTTCAATGGGTTCTCGGGCAATTTGCAGCAGGCCTTCCAGCACCAGATTATCCACGAGCTTGGCCTTCGCGTTAAGCCGCGCCTTGACCGGTGCCGCCGTCCCGCCCGACAGCACGATCAACGCTTCGCCTTGTCCGCTCTCGGCCATGTAGCCAAGCATACGGTCGATGGTGCCCGCCGCCGCGTTCAACGCGCCACTCATGATCGCATCTGCGGTATTGTCGGGAAAATAATAAAATGCGCCCTGCTGCAATTTCAATTGCGCCGTGCCGCGTTCCAGCGAAGCACGCATCAAATCCAGCCCCGGCACGATCACACCGCCGAGAAATACACCTTCGTGCGATAACGCATCCACCGTCATGGTGGTGCCCGCGTTGACCACCACGCAGGCGCGGCCCGCCTTGCCGTACAAATGCCACGCGGCGATCAGTCCCGCCCAGCGGTCAGCCCCCAATTGCGCGGGATCGGCGTAGCCGCTTTTCACGCCGCATTGCTGCGCGCGCCCCTGCACCCACAGTGGCGTCACGCCATATTGCACCAGCGCCTGCGTCAACGCCGCACGCACACCGTCCCCCGCTACATTGGACACCACGATGCACCCCGGCGTAGGCAAATCCTTCAACGCGTCCGTGATCGCGGCGGCATCCGCCGTCTCCAGCCACGCACGCCGCAGCCAGCCGCCGCCGTCGGCCAGCCCCCATTTGATGCGGCTGTTGCCTGCATCGATCACCAGCACAGGCTGCGCCCCAGGTGCGGTCGTCACGCTACACGCCCCGTCGCGCGCAGACTGACATCGCCGCTGTGAAAGGGCTTCACGCCGCGCGCGGTTTCCAGCAGCAGCGCGCCGTCGTCGCGCACGCCGCGCGCCAGTCCTGATTCACTGGCGCCGCCGGACAGCGTGAGCCGCACCGGACAACCCTGGTGCACATGACGCCGCTGCCATTCATCACGAAACGCCTGAAAGCCCGCACGCTCGAATTCCAGCAACGTCGTGTTCAATGCGTTGAGCACAGTGGCGAGCAGGCGGTTGCGATCCACTGCCTGCGTAGCGCCGGTGTCAAGCAGCGTTTCCACGTCCGCGACCGGCTGGCCGATACGCGCATCCAACGCTGGCGCGAGACGCACGTTGATGCCCGCGCCAATCACCACCGCGCTGGGCCCCAGGGCATCACCCTGCATTTCAATCAGAATGCCGGCGAGCTTGCGCCCGCGCCACAACACGTCGTTGGGCCACTTCAGGCCCACGCCAGTAGCGCCCATCGCTTCCAGCGCACGCACCAGTGCCAGCCCCACCGCCAAACTCAATCCCGCCAGCGCTGCCGCACCCTGCGAAAACCGCCACAGCACGGAGAACGTCAGCGCGCCGCCGACGGGCGCGTGCCACGTGCGATTCATGCGCCCACGGCCTGCCGTTTGCCATTCCGCCGCAATCACGCTGGCATGCGGCGCACCCGCCTGCGCGCGCTGCAAAAGCCACGTGTTGGTGGAATCCATTTCGTCGATCAATTCGATGCCGAACGGCGCGGCTTCACCCAGCGCCTGCGCGATGCGCGCCGCGTCAAGCATCACCAGCGGGCGCGCCAGTCGGTAACCGCGACCGCGCACGCTGAATACATCCACACCGGCGGCCTGAAGTTCCTGCACCGCGTTCCACACGCTCGCGCGCGACATGCCCGTGGCGTCAGCCAGCGCTGCGCCGGAGTGAAATTCGCCGCCAGCGAGCCGCCGCAGCACGTGATAAGCCAAGGGTTTCATCGAGCGCCAAGGATACTACGAGTGTTGCACGCGCCCGCCCGCATGGCACGTTCGACAGCGCGGAGCCGTGCGGCTACACTACGAAAAACAATTCATCGTCGCTCAAGAGGAAACGCGAGTTCAAATTCGAAGTGCAACTGAACTTTTCACCCAAATAGGCGCGAAGCGGGTGCGATTCAAAGTGATGTGATGTTGGGTCAGGCAGCAAGCTTAACATCGTGTCCCCAGTATTGATGCCAGCGGTTGTTGAACCGGTTCAGGCGCAAGGCCAGCATGTGATCGGCGTTTGCGGCCAGCCACCATGCGCCCGGGAGCTTCAAGCGTTTTTGAGCGACATAA
>CAMBGJ010000112.1 GCA_945865805.1 Bordetella parapertussis | reverse complement strand
CTCAAGGCATTCCAGAAACCGGCGCAATCTATCGCGGGGATGATGCGCGCACTCGAGTCGAAAACCCGTTTGGTCTTCGACTACCTGCGTATGACCAAAAACTCACTAACCGGGCCTCGTCCAACTTGAGAACAAATTCGCCGTGCAAGGGGTATGTCACACGTTGACTATTCGTCCACCGGGTGATAGATTTCGCAGCAGCAACACTCAGCCCCAAGAGGCACTATGCGCACATGGCAATCAGCGTTGTACACCGTGATCTACGCCGCCACAGTACTAGTCATGACAGCCCCTGTTCTGGCACAGGCGCAGCAGAAATTTCCGACCAAGCCGGTGCGCCTGGTGATCGGGTTTTCTCCAGGGAGCGCCACGGATCTGACGGGGCGAATGGTCGCGCAGAAGCTCGGCGATATCTGGGGCCAACCGGTGGTGATCGAAAATCGTTCGGGGGCCGGCGGCCAGCTCGCCACGGTGATGGTCGCCAAGGCGACACCCGATGGCTATACATTGCTGATGATATCTGCTGCGATGGTGGTCAACGCGGTGCTGCCGGTTAAACCGATGTACGACCTGCTGAAGGAATTCACCGGCGTTTCGCAGATTGGCGTGCCCACTTCCATCGTGCTCACCACGCCGTCGCTGGGCGTCAAATCGCTCAAGGAATTCATCGCGCTGGCGCATTCGCGGCCGGGCAAGCTCTTGTTCGGCACCTCCGGGGCGGGCAGCGGCACCCACATGACCACCGAGATTTTTAATACGAACGCCGGCATCAAGGCCGTGCATGTGGCGTTTAAAGGTTTGCCCGAGGTGTTGATCGAGGTCGCGGCGGGGCGGCTGAACTACGGACTGATCAGCATGGGCGCGTCAATGCCTTTTGTCCAGGACAAGCGGGTGGTGCCATTGGCCGTGGTTGCGGGAAAGCGTTCGCCGCTACTGCCGGATGTTCCGACGGTGACAGAGATACTGCCCGCGTTCGAGCGCGACGCCACACACGGCATCATCGCGCCGGCCGGAACACCTCGCGAAATCGTGAATCAGATCAGCAGGGACATCGCCCGCGTGCTCGAGTTTCCCGACATGAAGGAGCGCATGGACGCAATGGGTTTTGAACGCGTGCCGTTGACGCCTGAGGAGCACACCAAGCTATTGCGCCGCCTGCACGCCTCGCTATCCAAAACGGTGGTTACGGTCGGGCTGCGCGCGCCGTAGTGGTGTAGTTGCAGTCGTGATTAAGTCGCTGGCGCGCCCGCCGCGTTTGATGCGATCTGCGCAAACCCTTCATAGAGCGACCAATCGAGCGGGTGCGCTTGCAGTGTTTCGGGGTGCCACATACGGCGCGGCAGATCGAGTATGTCGCCGCCGTACACATGCAAGCCGATGGCGGGCACCTTGCCCAGACATTCCGCCACATGCGCCGTATCCGCCAGCATGGGCAGAATGGTGCCGCGCGTGAGGGTGACCTCGCTGGCCTTGTGCAGCTTGCCGTTGTCGGTGCGGTAGAGCGTGTTTTTTTCCTCGCCCGAGAGTAAAAAAATCGTCGCCCACGCGCCGTGATCGTGCGGCGGCGTGCGGCGTCCGGCGGGGAAGCACACCTTCAGCAGCGTGATCGACGGTGAGCGGTAAAACACTTGCCGCGCATTGCCGCCGGTGCCGGAAACAAAACGGATGGCCTGTTCGACGGCATCGATATCGCCGCGCAGCGCTTCGAGTTCTTCGCGTGCGGCATTCATCGGGTTGGCGCTTTCGCCGACCTTGGCGAAACGGGCTACGAGTTCGTTTACTTTCATGGGGGCGTCTCCTTACGGGTATTGGAGCATAATGTCGCCGCAGGGTAAAGTGCCGGCGCATTAAAAATATTCAATTAAAACAATTAGTTACATGATATCAACTTCAATGGCCTTGAACGCACTGGAAACACCCGCGCTGATTCTTGATCGTGCCAGACTCGAACGCAATCTCGCGCGCATGCGTGCCAAGGTCACTGGCGCGCGCCTGCGGCCCCATGTGAAAACGTCTAAGTCGCTGGACGTAGTGCGGCGCGCGGCCACGCCGGGTGCGGATGGCATCACGGTCTCCACGCTGAAAGAGGCAGAGCAGTTTTTCGCCGCAGGTTATCGCGACATTCTCTACGCCGTTGGGATCGCGCCGAACAAGCTGGATCACGTGGCGGCGTTGCGCGCGAAGGGTTGCGACCTGACTGTCATTCTCGACAGCGTAGAAGCAGCTCGTGCTGTCGCGGAAAAGAGCCGGGTGTCCGGTATAGTTTTCCCAGCGCTGATCGAAATCGACAGTGACGGCCACCGTGCAGGGGTGAAGCCGGGCGACGCGTGCCTGGTTGAAATCGGCCGCGCGCTGGGTAAGAACCTGCGTGGCGTGATGACGCACGCGGGCGGTTCGTATGACTGTAAATCGATTGAAGAAATTCGCGCCATGGCTGAACGCGAGCGTGCGGCGGTGGTGCGTTGCGCGAATGAACTGCGCGCCGCCGGTTTGCCGTGTGACATCGTGAGCGTGGGTTCATCGCCCACGGCCACCTACGCCGAATCGTTCGCCGACGTGACCGAAGTGCGTGCGGGCGTCTACATGTTTTTTGATCTCTTCATGGCGGGTATTTCGGTGTGCGCGGTGGACGATATCGCGCTGTCGGTGCTGACCTCGGTGATCGGCCATCAGCCGGAAAAAGGCTGGATCATCACCGACGCCGGCTGGATGGCGCTGTCGCGCGATCGCGGCACCGCCGGGCAAAAAGTCGATCAGGGTTACGGGCTGGTGTGTGACGCGTACGGCCAGCCGTTCGGTGATTTGATCGTGTCCGGCGCGAATCAGGAGCATGGCATCATCAGCGCGCGCGGTAGTACGCCTGTGGATAGTGCGCGCATGGCGCAATTTCCCATCGGCAGGCTGCTGCGCATTTTGCCCAATCACGCCTGCGCCACGGCGGCGCAGCATGATGGTTACCACGTGGTTAACGCAGCGCAGGAAATCGAAGCACGCTGGCCGCGATTCAGCGGTTGGTAGCAGCCGTCGTAACCATCGTAGCCCGTATGAAGCGCAGCGCAATACGGGGTTCTACAGACATTGATTGCCGTATTTCGCTGCGCTTCATACGGGCTACGCTTACATCGCAGTGCGTGATCCAGTGAGATAATTCGCAGCACGAGTGTGTGAGAAGGCCAGTCATCAAGCAAGGAGATGTAATGTCAATCGGAATGAAAGCAGTCAGCATGGCGCTGTTATTGTGTGGTGTTGCTGCCGCTACCGCCGCCTTTGCGCAGGCACAGAACTACCCGGTCAGGCCGATCCGTTTGATTGTGCCGTATCCGCCGGGCGGCTCGACCGATCCTTCGGGGCGTGCCATGGGCCAGTGGCTGGCGGAAAAATTCGGCCAGCCGGTGGTGATCGACAATCGTGGCGGTGCCGGTTCCACCATCGGCCACGGGCTGGCGGCACAGGCAGCCCCCGATGGCTACACGCTGCTGCTGGGCACCTCGGGCGGGCTGGTGGTGGCGCCAGCGTGGGGCACCAAGGTCAGCTATAACCCGCTGAAGGATTTTTCGCCGATCGGTCTGATGGTGGATGTGCCGTTTGTGCTGGCGATATTCCCCGGTGTTGCGGCGAAAAACATCAACGAGTTCATCGCGCTGGGCAAGAGCCAGCCGGGCAAAATCAACTTTGCTTCGCCCGGCGCGGGCACGCCGAATCATTTGGGCATGGAGCTGATGAACGCACTCGCTGGCACCAAATATCTGCATGTGCCGTACAAGGGCGGCGGGCCCGCGTTGCTGGATTTGATGGCGGGGCGCGTCGATGCGCTGTTCGGTGCCGTCAACTACATCTCGCCCGCCGTGCAAAACGGCCGGGCGCGCGTGATCGCCACCGGCCATCCGACGCGCGTGCGCGAGTATCCCGACGCGCCGGCAATGGCGGAAATGGTGCCGGGATTCACCAACACCACCTGGTATGGTTTGATGGGCCCGGCAGGCCTGCCGCAACCCATCGTCAACAAAATCAATGCCGAGATGAAAGTCGCGCTGGCCAGCGCGGAGTTTCGCAAAACGCTCGAAATGCTGGCGCTGTTGCCGGTGAGCAGCACGCCGGCGGAAATGGGGGCTCGCGTGCAGAGCGAATTATCGCGCTGGACGAAGGTGATTAAGGATGCGGGGATTGGGGAGAAGTGATGCTTGCGGTTTTTCTGTAGCGTTGAGTAAAAAACTCAATTAAAACAAATACTTATAGTATTGGGTGTAGGTTGGGCACGTCCTTTGTGCCCACGCGGACAGCGGTTCGCGCGCACGCTACCTCTGCGACAAATCCAGCGCTGCGTAGGGCGGATTTATTGCAGTGGGAAAAGCGCAGGGTTTGGTAGCCACCTCAAAACGGCACACTCCCCGTAAGCGTAGTCCGTTCCATATGCCGCCGCAGCGGCAGTTTGTAATCATGCACCGCCTGATGTTGCACTAAGCAGTTGTCCCACAACAGAAAATCGCCCGCGCGCCACTTATGCTGGTAAATGAATTCGGGTCGCGTGGCGTGGGTGATGATTTCGTTTAGCAGCGTTTCACCCTCGGCGCCTTCCACACCGGCGATACTCGCGGTGTAGCCTTCGTTGACGAACAGGCATTTCTTGCCGTTGAAAGGATGCGTGCGCACGATGGGGTGTTGCACATCGGGGGTGCGCGCTTCCTGCTCTGGCGTTAGCGCCTTACGCACGCCGCCGTTGCGGTCGCGGTAGTAGCCTTTTTTGTAGGACTGTACGGCTTTGCGCCCGGCGATTTTTTGTTTAGTGGTTTCAGGCAGGGCGTTATACGCGGCGGTGCTGCTGGCGAATTTGGTGTCGCCCAACACGCGGCCGCTGGCGTCTCGCGGCACTTCCAGTGCGTAAAACAGCGAGCCGCGGCTCGGCACATCGAGATAACACAAGTCGGAATGCCAGAACAGGCCCGCATCCTGCGAGCCGATGGGTTTGCCGTTTTCGAAGATGTTGGAGACCACGAACAGTTCGTGATAACCAGGGCGGCAGCAATCTTTCCGCACATGCAATTCCAGTTCGCCAAAGCGGCGGCTGAACGCAACATGCTGTTCGGGTGTGAGTTTTTGATCACGGAAAAACACCACTTCGTGTTCATGCCACGCATCCACAATTTGCTTGAAGGTGGCGTCGTCGATGTTTTTCGACAGATCGATGCCGAGGACTTCTGCGCCGAGCGCGGCACCGGTGGGGCGAACATTGAGAACGTTAGTCAATTCAGGGTCTCCAAGTGGCTGTTGATGAATCCGCGCGCACTGTAACCGATGGCTGCGTGAGCGCAAACCGGCTGTTTTTGCCGCAGCGCAATACACCTGCTACACTGGCGCATGTCATTTATCGTAACTAATTGTTTTTATTGATTATTTTAAATATTTATGGCTGGTGAAGATCTTTCGCGCTTGCGCATCGAACGTGGCAGTACCGGCCTGACGCAGCGGCGTGGGCGCTACGGCAAATGGCTGTTGTGGTTCGTGCTGGCGGCGTGTGCCGTGGGCGGCTATTTTTATTACAACGGTCGCGCGGCGATTCAGGTGGAGGTGGCTGCGGTCACGCAGGCTTACCCGTCGCAGGCCAATACGCAGCTGAATGCCACCGGCTACGTGGTGGCGCAGCGCAAGGCGGCGGTGGCCTCCAAGGCGACCGGGCGGCTGGAGTGGCTGGGCGTGCGCGAAGGCAGCGTGGTGCGCGAGAACGAAGTCCTGGCGCGGCTGGAGAACAAAGACATGATGGCCGCGCTGCAACAGGCGCAGGCGAACGTGGCGCTGACGCAGGCCAATCTCGAACAGGGCGAAGCGGAAATGCGCGATGCGCAGCGCGCGCTGGATCGCTCGCGTGATTTGTTGCAAAAAAACTTTGTCTCGGCCGCCGCACATGACGTGGCGGTGGCGCGTCATGAAAAAGCGCGCGCCGTGATTAACGGCTTGAAGGCTTCCATCGCGGTGGCGCAGGCCAATGTGCGCGCGGCGCAGGTGAGCGTCGATCAAACGTTGATCCGCGCGCCGTTTGATGGCGTGATACTCACCAAAAACGCCAACGTCGGCGACGTGATCACGCCGTTTTCGTCCGCCACCGGTTCGCAGGCGGCGGTGGTGACCATGGCGGACATGAATACGCTGGAAGTCGAGGCCGATGTGTCGGAGGCGAACGTGGGCAAGGTTAAGGCCGAACAGCCGTGCGAAATACAGCTCGATGCGTTGCCCGGCGAACGGTTTCGCGGCGTGGTGACGCGCACCGTGCCGACGGTGGATCGCGCCAAGGCCACGGTCAATGTGAAAGTGCGTTTCGTCGACAAGGACGTGCGCATCCTGCCGGAGATGAGTGCCAAGGTGGCGTTTTTGTCGAAGGAAACGCCCGAAGCGGAGCGCGCGCCACGCACGGTGGTATCGCTAGCGGCGCTGGTCGAGCGGGACGGACGCAAGGTGGTATTTGTGGTGCGCGAGGGCAAGGCGGTTCAGGTTGCGCTGCAAACCGGCGCCGCCTATGGCGAGGCGCTGGAAGTGAAGCAGGGTTTGAAACCCGGCGACAAGGTCGTGCTCAAGCCATCGGAAAAACTGCGCGATGGTGCGGCGGTTTCCGTGGCGGCGAAGTAATTCTTGCGCTTGTGAGCACCACGGACGCACAACCCGCCGTCGAGATTCGCCAACTGGTGAAGTCGTATCACCGTGGCGGGCAGGTCGTGCCGGTGTTGACCGATATCACGCTCGATATCCAGCGCGGCGAATTCACCGCGTTGATGGGGCCGAGCGGTTCGGGCAAAAGCACGCTGCTCAATCTGATCGCCGGCATCGACAAGCCCGACAGCGGCGTGCTGCGGGTGAGCGGGCTGGATATCACGAACCTTAACGAAGGTGAGCTGGCCGACTGGCGGTCGCGCAACGTCGGCTTTATTTTTCAGTTCTACAACCTGATGCCGGTGCTCTCCGCGTATGAAAATGTCGAGTTGCCGCTGACGCTGACCAAGCTGTCGCGAGCTGAACGCCGCGAACGTGTGGCGCTCACGCTGTCGATGGTCGGCTTGTCGGATCGCATGGATCATTTTCCGTCGGAACTATCCGGCGGTCAGCAGCAGCGCGTGGCGATAGCGCGCGCGGTGATTACCGATCCGCTGCTGATCGTGGCAGACGAGCCGACAGGCGATCTGGATCGGCAATCAGCGGCCGACATTCTGGGTATGTTGCAGCGGCTGAACGCGGAACTGGGTACCACCATTGTGATGGTGACGCACGATGCCCATGCTGCGAAGACCGCGCGGCGGTTGGTGTATCTGGAGAAAGGCGAACTTATTTTCGAGCCGCCGAGTTGATGCAATGGCGCGTTCTCACGGTTACGGAACCATTCTATTACTGTCATTCCCGCGAAAGCGGGAATCCATACGAGGTGTCGTCTGGCACTGTGTTATGGATTCCCGCGTTCGCGGGAGTGACAAGGTGAGTTTTCAGGTTCTGCCCGTGCTACCGCGCCTTGCTTCTGCCCGCTGACCAGCATTCACCGTCATGCACGCCCTAAAACTCATCCTCCGCAACGCCCTGCGTCACAAAATCCGCACCGGGTTGACCGTGTTTGGCCTGTTCGTCGCTGTGCTCGCCTACGGCCTGCTGCAAACCGTCGTGGACGCCTGGTACGCGGGTGCTGCTGCCGCGTCGAAAACACGGCTGATTGCGCGCAGTGCAATTTCGCTGACGTTCACTCTGCCCATCAGTTACGAAGCGCGCATCAAGGGGGTGGACGGCGTGACCAGCGTTGCGCGATCCACCTGGTTCGGTGGCATCTACAAAGAGCCGAAGAATTTTTTTCCGCAGTTCGCGGTGAGCGGCAACTATCTGGATTTATATGGCGAATTCCGGTTGCCGGCGGACGAGCGTCAGGCGTGGATGCGTGACCGTCGTGGCGCGCTGATCGGTCGCCAGTTGGCGAACCAGTACGGCTTCAAGGTGGGCGACGTGATCCCCCTGCGTGGCAGTATTTATCAGGGCGACTGGCAATTCATCGTGCGCGGCATCTTCGACGGTTCCGACGACACCAAGATCACGCGGCACATGCTGTTCCACTGGGAATATCTCAACGAATGGCTGGTGCAGCGCCCGGCGCGGCGCGCCAACCAGACGGGCGTATTCATCGTCGGCATCGGTGCGCCGGAGCGCGCTGCCGAGGTGTCGCGCCAGGTGGATGCCTTGTTCGAGAACTCGGTGGCCGAAACGCTCACTGAAACCGAAACCGCGTTTCAGCTCTCGTTCGTGGCGATGTCCAACGAAATCATCGCCGCGATACGCGTGGTGTCGTATGTGGTGATTTTGATTATTCTGGCGGTGATGGCCAACACCATGGCGATGAGCGCGCGCGAACGCACTGCAGAATATGCCACTTTGAAGGCGCTGGGCTTCGGCCCCGGCTTCGTGGCGCTGCTGATCTTCGGCGAATCACTGGCGATCTGCGCGGCGGGCGGTGGCGTGGGGCTGTGGCTCACGCCGCATGCGGCGGCGGCGTTCAAGCAATCGGTGGGCGGCATTTTCCCGATCTTCGCGGTGTCTCAGGCGACACAGATCGCGCAGGCGCTCAGCGCCCTGGCGGTGGGCATTGTGGCGGCTATCGTGCCGGCGGTGCAGGCCTCGCGCGTGCGTATCGTCGAAGGTTTGCGGGCGATGGGGTAACGGGGGCATGTCGATCCCGCTCAATTATGTCGCGCGCAATCTGTGGGCGCGGCGTTTGACGACACTGCTGACGGCGGGCGGTCTGGCGTTGGTGGTGTTTGTATTTGCCACCGTGCTGATGATGGACGAGGGCTTAAAGCGCACGCTGGTCACCACGGGTGAGCTGGATAACGTGGTGGTGATCCGCAAAGGCGCCGAGACCGAAATTCAAAGCGGCATCTCGCGCGAACAGGCGAGTGTGATCGAAATGCACCCGGCCGTGGCCCTCGGCGCGCGGGGTGAACGCATGGTGTCGAAAGAAACCGTGGTGCTGATTTCGCTGCTGCGCGCGGGTGATGGCAAGCCCTCGAACGTGGTGATACGCGGCACCTCGGACAAGGGCTTTGCGCTGCGTCCGCAGGTGAAAATCCGCGAAGGCCGGTTGTTCCGGCCCGGTGCCTCGGAGATCATCGTGGGGACCAGCATCGCCGCGCGTTTTAGCAACACCGGCATCGGACAGCAAATCAAATTCGCGCAGCGCGAATGGACGGTGGTGGGTGTCTTCGACAGCGGAGGCAGCGGTTTCGATTCGGAAGTGTGGGGCGACGCCGAGCAATTGATGCAGGCATTTCGCCGCAATGTGTATTCGGCGATGGTGGCGCGGTTAAGCGACATCAACCGATTTGACCAATTTCGCGCCGAGGTGACCGAAGACCCGCGTCTCACGCAGGAGATGAAGCGCGAGCAAACCTTTTACAGCGATCAATCCAAAGCCTTGTCCACCTTCATCAACGTGCTGGGGTTGACGCTATCGGTGATTTTTTCCATCGGCGCGATGATCGGCGCAATGATCACCATGTATGCCTCGGTGGCGAGCCGGGTGAACGAAATCGGCACGCTGCGCGCGTTGGGATTCCGCCAAGGCGCGGTGCTGTGGGCGTTTCTGGCAGAGGCGCTGCTGCTGGGTTGCGTGGGCGGCGTGGTGGGCCTCGCGCTGGCTTCGCTGATGCAATTGGCGTCGTTCTCGACGATCAATTTTCAGACCTTTGCCGATCTGTCATTCCGCTTTGTGTTGACGGCGGATATCGCTGTCAAAACTTTACTGTTCGCGGTGACGATGGGTTTTGCCGGCGGATTTTTGCCGGCGTTTCGCGCGGCGCGGTTGAAAATTGTGGATGCTCTGCGGGCGGTATAAAGCCGGCGCAGGTGATAATTTGTAACTATTTGATTTTATTGATAATTTTACGCGCGATTAAGGTCGCGGCGGACGTTCAATAGTGCCCAGATGAAAGCCAAAATGCTGTCGCGCACGATCGCTGAAATAATGCGTCAGCGTGTTACGCACGGTGGCGAACGCCAGTTGATCCCACGGGATTTCGTCTTCGCGGAATAAACGCGTCTCCAGCGACTCTTCGCCCGCGTGAAAATCCAGATCGAGCAGCTTGGCGAGAAACAGCAGATACACCTGATTCACATGCGGGATGTTGAACACCGCGTAGAGCACGCCGATTTCCACGCGTGCGTTGGCTTCTTCGAGGGTTTCGCGCGCCGCGCCTTTATCGAGCGTTTCGCCGTTTTCCATGAAGCCCGCCGGCACGGTCCACAGGCCACGGCGCGGCTCGATGGCGCGCTTGCACAGCAACACTTTGTCTTCCCACACCGGCACGCAGCCGACGATCATGCGTGGGTTCTGGTAGTGGATGGTGTTGCAGGCGTCGCACACGTAGCGCGGCAGCGCATCGCCTGCGGGGATTTTATGAGAGACGGTAGCGCCGCAGTTGCTGCAAAATTTCATGAAAGCGCCCGTTACGCGAAGAAGTGAGCCGCTACTATATCAGCCTTCGAGCTGATAAATGGTGCGATTCGCGCGCCGCAGGCGGCTGCTTAACTCGCGCCCGAGGTTGGTCATCAGCTTGATGGCGATGGCGGGATGTTCCTCGCTCAAGCGCCGGAAGTTGGCGTGCGACATCACGTGGCACGCGAGATCGGTATCGGCGGCGATGGTGGCGGAACGCGCTTCGCGATCCAGCAGCGCGAGTTCGCCGAACAGCGTGCCCGGCGAAAAGGTCACCAGGCGCATGCTGCGGTTTTCGCCGGGCACGTTGAGGCGCACGCTGGCCGCACCCTGCGCGATCAAAAACAGTTCGTCGCCCGCGTCACCTTCGCGGAACACGATGTCACCCTGTGTCCAGCTCTGGCGCACGAGTACGGATTGCATGATGGCCAGTTCGGCGTCGTTCATGCCGTGAAACACGTCGAAACGGTGTAGCGGGTAGTCGGCCATGGCGGGGCCAGCGCCGATTGGCGTGGCCAGCACGCGGTCTTCGGCCCACTCCAGTGCGGCATCGGCATCGGCAAAAAGATGCCCGCTGCCGAGCGCGGTGTAGACGCCGGTGTCGCGCAGCATGCCGGTGATGTCGGGGCGGTCGTCCGCGCCGCTGAGCAGCAGCCGCTTGCCAGCCTGTATCAGCCGGTCGTGGCCCTGCAGAATGACGCGCCCGCCGGAGCTGTCCATCTCGTTGACGCGCTTCAGATCGAGGATGATGTGCGTGGCGTCGCTGGTGCGCAGGCTTTCAAAGCGCGTGGCCAGGGTTTCCGAGGTGCCAAAAAACAGCGGCCCTTCGAGTTCCACCACGGTGATGCGCTTGCCGAGGGTGGCCAATGCGGCCATCTGTTCCGGCTCGCGCATCTTGCGCGAATGCATGGCGTCGGCGGTGAACTCGCGGCGAATTACTGATTTGCTGATACGTAGCAGAAACATCGCAATGGTGACCACAAAGCCCATTAGCACCGCAAGGCCGATATTGGCGACCATAGCGAGTATGGCGACGATGGCAACGATGGCCAGATCGGCGGCGACACCGACGCGATTGTCGGCGTGCCCGCGCACCACTTTGACCAGCATGTCGAGTGTCCAGCGGTCGAAAAGTTGTATCGCCGCGGCGATCATCATGCTGGCGATGACCACGCGCGGAATGATGCCGATCACCGGCAGCAACAATCCGCTAAGAATCAGCAACACGTAAAAGACAATCGACGCCGGGCCTGTGCCGCCGCTGGTTTGGTTGGAGAAACTGGCATTCATATTAATGCCCGGCGCGATGCCGCCAAACCCTGAGGCCAGCATGCCCGCCAGACCTTGCGTGTACAGCTCGCGATTGCCTTCGAGCCGCAGGCTGAGCCGACGTTCCGCGTTGCGCGCACCCAGCAGTGTGTCGAGGGCGCTGATCACGGACAGGCTGGCGGCGCCGGTCAGCACCGGCAGGATCATGGTTTGATACTGCGGTTGTGTCAGCAAATCGGCGAAATTGAGGAAATAATGTGGCGAGGGCCACGACCAGTGGATGGTGCCAATCAGCGGGCCGAGATTTTCGCGCAGCCCAAAGCCGGCCAGCACGTAAAAGCCGATGGTGCCGGCGATCAGTCCGGCGATATTGGAGGGCAACGCCGGGGAGATTTTGGGCATCAGCATCATCGCCAGACCGGTGATCACGCCGATGACGACGGTCCACGGCTGGATGGCGTCGAAATGCCCCGCCAAACCGGCGAGGCCAATATTCGCGGGCAGACCCAACACCACCGGCACCTGTGCGGCGAAAATCAGCAGCGATCCGGCGACTTGAAATCCGGCCAGCACCGGTGCTGGCAGGTATTTGGCGAATACGCCGAATTTCAGCAGACCGTACAGCGTTTGCAGCGCGCTCGACAGAAACACCATCAGGAACACCAGCGCCATCAACATATCCGGATCGCGCAGGCCCGTCTGAGTGACCGCAGCGCCGACCAGATTTTGCGCCACCAGCGCGCTGATCAAAAAGGTGACGATGCCGCGCGGCGAGTAGATCATGGTGTTGTCGCGCCCGCCCATCAGCGCGGAAACAATGCCGCCACCCACCGCCGCGTAAAGGCCCGCGAGCACGCCGTGCTGGATGAATTCCGCACCCAGTGGCGCCAGCGCGAGTATGCCGAACCCCACGCAGGTGGGCACGCTCAGCACAGCGGCGGTGATGCCGCCCATGACATTGCCGCGCAGGCGTTCCAACGAGGTGACGGCGCGCGCGGATGGCATGGGTGAATCGCTCATGGCGACGGGTGTGCGGCAAACGGCGTGTGTTCGCGCAGCTCATCCATGTAATGTTCGATGCCTTTGCTCTCGCGCGCGAGGAACGCCTGCACCGCGTCAGCGAATTGCGGATGCGCGAGCCAGTGCACCGACGAGGTTTGCACCGGCATCAGACCACGCGCCATCTTGTGTTCGCCCTGAGCGCCGCCTTCAAAAACACGGATGCCGCGTGCGAGGCAGAATTCAATCGTCTGGTAATAACAGGCCTCGAAGTGCAGCATCGGATGATGCTCCAGCGCGCCCCAGTAGCGGCCATACAGCCGGTCGGCGCCGCGTACGTTGAACGACGCGGCAATGGGCCTGCCGTCGCGTTCGGCGACGATCAGCAGCAGATTTTCCGCCATGGTTTTGCCGATACGCTGAAAAAAAGCCTCGTTCAGATAGGGTGTGTTGTGATGCTCGCGATAGGTGCGGATATAGCAACGCGCGAAAAACGTCCAATCGTCTTCAGTAATGGCCGCACCTTCCAGCCAGCGGAAAGTGATGCCCGCTTCGACCACTTTGCGCCGTTCCTGTTTGATTTTTTTGCGCTTGGTGTGATTCATGCGCACAAGATACTCGTCAAAATTGGCGTCGCCCTCGTTCACCCAGTGAAACTGCACGCCGTGGCGTACCATCATGCCTTGCGCCTTGAACAGTTGCGTTTGCTCGGCCGGCGGAAACAGGCAATGCAGCGACGAGGCATCACTGTCGCGCGCAACCTCAAGCACTTTAGCCGCGAGCGCTTCGATTACGCTGTGCGACTCGCCGAGGATGCGCGGCCCGCTCACCGGCGTAAACGGAATCGCGCACAAGAGCTTGGGGTAGTAAGCCAAACCATGCCGCTGATAAGCATCCGCCCAGGCCCAGTCAAACACATACTCTCCGCGCGAGTGTGATTTGACGTACAGCGGCATCGCCCCCGTCAATGTTTTGCCTTCAAAAGCCACCAGATAACGCGGTGCCCAGCCCGTGCGTTCGCTGGCGCAGCCGGTCTCGTGCAGGGCGTGCAGAAATTCATGCCGCAGGAACGGGTTGCCATGGGCGAGGCGATTCCATTGCGCCGGATCGATATCGGCCAGCGTGGTGATGATTTCTACAGTCAAGGGTGAGGCGATGCCGGAATGTTGCGGACGGCGAATTGTACGCTCTCTGTCTATTAGGGATTAGTCCGCGCGAAACGGCGAACCGCATTCACGCCAACGCCTCGGCCGTATCAGATACGGTTGCAAGGCCTAATGGCGCTACTGACGCCGTTGGAACCCAGGCCAAAGTGCAGCGAGGGACTTACCGTGCGCTTGGGGTGGCAGGCGCAGCGCCTACCAGTGGCGATTTGCGATGCTTGAAACAAGCAAGTGCGCGCCAGCGGGCGGACGTGAGAATTGGCTATGTAAATAACTCAATAAAAACAAATAGTTATGATGCCTTGGCAATATATTGTTTATTGTTATCTGGCCACATTGCATGACAGGCAAGAGGCAAGCACTGACCTCTTCACTGTTCTGTTTTTGAGCGCGTTTTTGTGGGGATTGTGGGGCGGAGTGCGGCCTTTGCAAATACGGCTTAATTGACCGCTTGGTGGGGCCGGGATACATTGGGGGTTATGCAAAAAGGTGGTTTGAGGGCGCCAGCACAAACTGGCAAGTAGTAGTTGGTGGAAGTCCAATACGAGGAAGAAATGG
>CAMBGJ010000111.1 GCA_945865805.1 Bordetella parapertussis | reverse complement strand
CTTCCGCGACCGACCGCACGCTGCGATTCCCGCGAGAAAATACTTTAACCAATGCTTGCTCAATCAGACCTTCAGGATACGTGGATCTCACTTTCGCCTCGATATTTAAAATTCAAATTCTGAAGCGACAACTAGTCTGACACCAGGGGGTGGCGACACCGAACCCACGCAGGTCAAGACTACGGAGGACGGTTGGTTTGCCGCGCTGTCAGCAGCAACCATTTGCTGCGATCAACCATCGCGCCACATTGCTGATTGGCATGCCGCCTCCGTAGCAAAATGGGGCGCAACAAGTCAAACAGCTAAGGACTTGGCGGGTATTGCGGCTGGACTCGCTATGTCGAACGACGAAGCTTGGGCGATTGTTCGTTCATGGGGCAAGCGGACACGAGACGATATGTTTGGTGCGGCACTAACGCTGCTTCGTACGGGCAATCATCCGCCCAAGACCGTTTTCCAACTGCAGCTTGTGCTCGCGTCCGCTACTGTGTCTCATGCGCAAGGATTGCTTTTGCAAGATACCTTTGGAAAGCCAGTGGCCCGACGCTTTGCAACAGAATGGAAGCGGTTCGCTGCCAGTCCATTCCTTCTGACATCCCCGCGAACCAGTGTGCCAGCTCTTCTTGAAGCCGTGTCGGCCGTGGATGGTGGACGCGCCTCGGTCAAGCCACTACTTTCAGCCGCTGCGAGCGCTGTAGGTGCAATGCTTGGCGAGGTTGGCACCAGACTTGTATAAAGTAGTAATTCGTCCACGTTCCCGTTCAATTTTCTGGCATTTCAGTTGGGCGATACACTATTACCCAAGAATGGCATATCGTTCACGGTGCAACCCCTACTTTTATCCGTGAGCGATTGCTATACAGACGCAGAACCTTCCCTTATTGCGAAGTTGAACGACACCTTTTGCGCGTTGAGTTTCAGCAATGATAAGTCTGCAATTAGCCAGGAGTTACCAGTTGCCAGAAGTATGTTCTGACGTTCGATGTTAGACAATTCTCACCTATTGCACATGACCTGCGCGCATATCGTGTCCTTGGTGCCGGCATCCACCTCACCGCGCCGCAATCCCTGCCGCCTTGACCACTTTCGCCCACTTGGCAATCTCCACCGCAATAAATTTCTCAAACGCCTGCGGCGTGGTGCCCTGCGGCAGCAGCCCCTCGTTCGACAGGCGTTTTTGCATGTCCGCCGTCTTGGCGATTTCAGCGACTTCACGGTGTAACAGCGTCACCAGCGCAGCCGGTAATTTCGCCGGGCCAAACAGTCCCTGCCAGCTTGAGCTTTCGTAACCCGGCACGCCGGCTTCGGCCACAGTGGGAATCTCCGGCAAGGTCGGCCAGCGCTCGGGCGACGATACGCCCAGCGCACGCAGCCGTCCGCTGCGCACCAGCGGCAGGGTGCTCGACATGCTGCTGAAGCTGAAATCGATTTCGCCGCCGACCAGCGCGGTGAGCGACGCTGGCGCGCCTTTGTAGGCCACGTGCAGGATGTCGATACCCGCCATCACGCGAAATAATTCGCCGGTGAGGTGCGAGGCGCCCGCCGTGCCCGACGAGGCGTAGGTGATTTTACCGGGACGGGCCTTGGCGGTGTTAATGAGATCGCGCACGGTGCGTGCCGCGTGGTTTTGCGTCACCACCAAAATGTTGTAGCCGATGCCGAGCAGCGAAATGGCTTTCACGTCGCGCAGGGTGTCGTACGGCAGTTTGGCAATCAAGCTGGGGTTGATGGCGTGCGCGGTGGGCGACAGCAGCAGCGTGTAACCATCCGGCTGCGCGTTCACCACCAGCTCGGTGGCGATGATGCCAGCACCGCCGCCACGATTGTCGACCACGATTTGCTGACCCAGCCGCTCACCCATGCGCTGGCCGTAGGCGCGTGCCACCATGTCGGAATTGCCGCCGGCGGTTTGCGCGACGATCAGGCGTATCGGGCGCGTGGGGTAATCCGCAGCGGCAACGTGGGCGGTTGCCACGGCTTGGCTTAACAGGGTAATCGTAAGTATTTGTTTTATTTGCATTTTTTATTTATGGTTAGTGTGCCGGAAATGGCGCGTGCAGTGCGCATTATTGCGCATATGCCCGGCCGATGGTCACGATGGTCATTCACGCGGCGGAATCCACTATCATTCATGCCACCCGTGCGGCTGGTCTCGCGGCGTCTGATTTATCAACCATCTATTTTCTTAGGAGTTTCACCATGCTGTGGATCGTAACCTGCGTCGACAACCCCAACACTGCCGCGATACGCGAATCGGTGCTGCAACCGCATCGCGATTATCTGGGCAGTCAGAAAAAAATTCTCGTGCTCGCGGGCGCCACGCAATCCGACGACGGCAAAACCGCCATCGGCAGCCACTTCGTGTTGAACGTCAACAGCCGTGCCGAAGCCAAGGCGTTTTCCGACGGCGATCCGTTCACGCAAAAAGGCGTGTTCGCCAGCGTCACCATTACCCGCATGCGCCGCGGACAGTGGAACCCCGACGCCGCCGCAGACGCGTAAGCGCCTCGGGTATCGGCACCAGATGATGAAACACGCCGCCGCTGGATGGTGGTTCGGCTGTCTGTTGCTGGCCGGGTTGGCGGGTGCACAGCCGTACCCCAGCAAGCCCATCCGGCTGCTCGTGCCCTATCCGCCGGGCGGCAGCACCGACCCTATCGCGCGGCTGGTGGGCCCCAAGTTGACCGAAGCGTGGGGCCAGCCGGTGATCGTCGACAACCGGCCCGGCGGCAACACGGTGATCGGCACCGAGGCCGCCGCGCGCGCCGCACCCGATGGCTACAACGTGTTTTTGTTTTCCACCACGCTGGCGGTGTTGCCCAGCCTGATGCCGAATTTGCCCTACGACATCACGCGCGATTTCGTTGGCGTCGGTGCGGTGTCGAGTACGCCCAACCTGCTGGTGGTGCATCCGTCGCTGCCGGTGATGACATTGAAGGCCTTCGTGGCGTTTGCCAAAGAACGGCCGGGGCAACTCAACTACGGCACCTCGGGCGTGGGCGGCGCGGTGCATGTGGCGACCGAGCTGTTCGGGCTGTTGACCGGCACCAAAATGCGCCACATTCCGTACAAAGGGTCGGGGCTGGTGGTGACCGATCTTATCGGCGGCCAGATACAGGTGTCGTTTCAAACGCCGATCGCGGTGATACCGCATGTACGTACTGGCCGGTTGCGCGGTCTGGCGGTGGCCGGCGAAAACCGCCTGGCGGCGCTGCCGCAGGTGCCCACCTTTGCCGAGGGCGGCGTGCCCGCTTACGACTACAAAGCGTGGTTCGGCATCCTCGCGCCGACCGGCACGCCGAAGGAAGTGATCGACAAAATGTCTGCTGAGATCACTAAAATCGTCAACTTGCCGGAGACGCGCGAAAAGCTTACGAATCAGGGCATGGAACCGTTCGTGCTGACGCCCACGCAAGTTGGCGCGCTGATCAAATCGGACGTGGCGAAGTACGCGAAGGTGATCAAGGACGCTAAAATCAGGATAGAGCCGTGAGGCGTGGCGCTTACGCAAAGCTTGCGGTAACTTTTTAATTTGAATTCCACCAAAGGAGAACAGCATGCCAACCATACAGCATAAAGGCGCATCGATTTACTACGAAGAACACGGCAAGGGTTTCCCCATCCTCACTTTTGCACCGGCAGGCCTGGCCTCGACTATTTCGGTGTGGAGCGGCAGCTCGGCGCCGATGAAACCGGTGGAGGATTGGTCCAACCGCTACCGCGTGATCGTGATGGATCAACGCAACGCGGGCGGGCAATCGCACGCGCCTATCAGCGCGCAAGACGGCTGGCATACCTATGCCAGCGACCATATCGCCGTGCTGGATCACCTGAAAATCGACCGTTGCCATTTGTACGGCCAGTGCATCGGCGGCTCGTTTATTTTTAGTTTGCTGAAGTCGCAGCCGAGGCGTTTCGCCAGCGCGGTGTTATCGTAGGCCATCGGCCGCGTCGGCCCGATGAAGCCGGGGCGCACCGCGCGCTTTGAAGCCTGGGCGAAGGACTTGCAGGCCAGCGGCAAGCACCCGGAAGTCAACGAGCAGGTATTGGAATCTTTTTATCAGAACCTCTACGCGCCGGGGTTTGTTTACAGCGCCGATCGCGCGTTTGTGGGTGGCTGCCAGACACCATGCCTGGTGCTGGCGGGCAACGACGAGGCGCACCCGTACCCGATTTCCGAAGAAATCGCCGGGCTGTTGCCGAAGAACGAAGGCTTTATCAAGGACTGGAAATCAGGGCAGGCGCTGGTGTCGGCGAAAGTTGCTGTGAATGCGTTTTGGGCTAAGCATACGCCTTGATTTGAGCGGTATTGATTTACCGAGTCTGATTTTTGTTGAGACCATACTAACCCTGTCATTCCGGCTTTCGCGGAAATGACAGGGAAAGTTTTTGTGCAACAGGAATGTGTGATTGACGTGGGATGCTTCGACCCAAGCGCACTCCAAACGGTACCGGCTGATCACCCTCGCCCTATTTCGCCGGCGGCGCCAGATCAACCTGCGTCGCCTGGCGAGTCACCTCCAGAATTTCATCGCGCCGTTTGAGCCACCAACCGTAGGTGCGCGGCAGCAGATCGTGATAATTCACTACGCCCAGTTCGCGCGCGGCGTGCACCGACCAGTACGGGTTCCACAAAAATTCGCGTGCGATGCCGATTAAATCGGCTGCGCCATCCTGCAAAATCTGTTCGGCTTGATGGGCCTCGGTAATCAAGCCCACAACGATGGTTTTAATCGCCGCGTCCTTTCGCACGCGCGTGGAAAACGGCACGTGGTAACCCGGTCGGCGCGGCACCACGGTGGCCGAACCGGCACCGCCGATGCCGCCGGATGACGGCGTGAACACCTCAATACCGCGCGCTTTGGCTTCGTGCGCGAGCGCCACCGTGTCGTCGAGTGTCCAGGCGTCGCCGCTACCGTCCACCGCCGAGACGCGCAAAAACACGGGTTTATCTTTCGGCCACACCGCGCGTATGGCCTCGATGATTTCCAGGCAAAAGCGCATGCGGCCCTTAAGATCGCCGCCGTAGGCATCGACGCGCTTATTCGCCAGCGGCGAGAGAAATTGATGGATCAGATAGCCATGGGCGGCATGAATCTCCACCACGTCGTAACCGGCTTCTGCCGCACGCAGCGCCGCCTCGCGCCAATTCACGATGCATACCTGGATTTCGGCGAGCGACAGACTGTGGGGTGCGGGGTCTTTGGCCGAAGCCGGAATGTCGCTGGCCGACACCGTTTGCCACGGCGCTTCGCCGTTCAAAGCATCATCGGGCGTTAGCTGGCGATAACCGTCCCACGGCGGTCGGCCGGAGCCTTTGCGTCCGCCGTGACCGAGTTGGATTGCAGGCACCGCGCCGTGCGCACGCAGAAAATCGTTGATGCGGCGATACGCGGCAAGGTGCTTGTCGTCGTAAATGCCGGCGCAGTGATACGACTTTTTGCCGCGATGCTCCACAGCGGTTTCTTCGCAAAAAATCAGCCCCGCGCCGCCCATGGCAAACTGACCCAGATGCACCAGGTGATAGTCGTTTGGCCCGCCATCGCGTTCGGAGGCGTACTGGCACATGGGCGACACCACCACACGATTGCGCAAGGTGATCGCGCCGAGTGTCATGGGGGTGAAAAGTAGCGGCAGCGTGTTGTTCATAAGGTTTTGTGTCTGGTAAGCTGCAATGAATTGAGCGGCAAATGGATTGTACTTTAGGAAGGTAGCGCGTCTGCTGTGACGCTTGGGCGCGCTACCGGAACGATCGCTTCTTGGTCATGAACAACAGGACGCGCTGATCTGGATGCTGATGATCACCGAGCTAACGGGCTCACGCTATCCCCGGCCACGGTGCCAATCGGTCATGCGCGCTTCGGTTCGGCCGACGATGTCGACTTTGCGTCACCAGATGTTCGCCGCATCGGCGTTGTGCGGACATCCGTACGGCCCGCGCGCAGATCGGTATACGGTCGGTGGCCATTCCACGACAGCGGCGGGCATGGCTCACGGGTCTGTGAAGTTCGGCGCTTGATCCGCCACGGATGCCGGATTTAGCGATTATTGAGATTTACGTAACCGTGTTACATCGCTCTCCCTCATCCCAACCCTTCTCCCGGGGGGAGAAGGGCTTTAACTTCCCTCTCCCACCGGGAGAGGGATCGAGGGTGAGGGAGAGAAGCACCGTGTCGCAAATTGTCTCAAGGTAATGTAATCCTCAATAATACTTTCCAATGGATAATCTCAGTTTATATAAGCGACGCGACGTGCCTGGCAAATGCCTGTGTGCCCAACATACCGCCGATATCCGGCGTGCGCGTTTCAGGCTTTTGCAGCGCGGTGTTAATCGCCGTGTCGATGGCCTTGGCGGCGGCATCGAAATCGCTGCGTTTATGCCGAATGCTCAACCAGTCGAGCAGCATCGCCGCCGACAGAATCAACGAGGTGGGGTTGGCTTTATCCTGGCCCGCGATATCCGGCGCGGAGCCGTGCTGGGCCTGTGCGCAGCAGGCGTCGTCGCCTGCCATGGTGGATGCGGCGAGGCCGAGTCCGCCGGAAATCTCGGAGGCCTCATCCGACAGAATATCGCCGAACATATTGCCGGTAACGATGCAGTCGAACTTGTCGGGGTGACGCACCAGCAGGGCGGCCATGGCATCGACGATTTTTTCGTCGAGCTCGACATCGGGGTATTCCTTGGCGACCTTGCGCACTTCGCGCAGAAACAGGTTGTCGCTCAGGTGAAACACGTTGGCCTTATGCACGGCGGTGACTTTTTTGCGGCGCTTGCGCGCCCAGTCAAACGCCACACGTGAAATGCGCTCGCACTGGCGCGCAGTGACTTTGCGTACGGCTATCGCCATGTCTTCGGTGGGCATGAATTCGCCCTTGCCCATGAACATATTGCGGTCGGCGTAAAACCCCTCGGTGCATTCGCGAAATATCACCAGATCAATCGGCTTGCCAGTGAGGCCCACACCCATGCGCGAAATCGCCGGGCGGATGTTGGCAAACAAATCGAGCTTGGTGCGAAACTCGCCAGACGGGTTGATGCCGCCTTTTTCCCGCGAGGGGTAAATCAGGTGATCCACCGGGCCAAGGATGATGCCGGGGGCTGTGCGCGCCGCTTCCATCACGTCGTCAGGCAGCGTGGAGCCTTTGGTTTTCAGCGTGGCGAAGCCGATGTCGCGCTGGTCCCATTCGAGACCGAGTTTGAATTGGGCGTTGGCGCGGTCGAGCACGGTGAGTGTAGCCTGGGTGATTTCGGGGCCGATGCCGTCGCCGGGGAGTACGAGAATCTTCATTGGGGTTCCTTAAATTGAGCAAACGATTTTAACCGCGGAACACACGGAATACGCAGAATGGCATGATGGAATCTTCCGTGTATTCCGTGTGTTCCGCAGTGATAGGCTGGTGATGTTTTGCGGTGGCAGGAGATTTATGATAACAAGAGGCGCTTACGATGACGACCTTTGGAGTTTACGATGAGCCAGGGCTTGCAAATTATGGCGCGAGCCGCCACCGAGGATTACACGCGTGACCCAACGCGCTGGGGCAGCGCGGCGGTCGCGGCGCATTTTCCCGGCTTTGAGCATGTGGATGTGCGCACCAGTGGCGCGGTGATTCGTTTGCGACACTCGGGTGCTGGTAGTGGCAAGCCGCCTCTGCTGCTGGTGCATGGTAATCCGCAAAACCATACCTGCTGGTACAAAGTGGCGGCACGGCTCGCGCAAAATTACCACGTGATCTTGCCGGATTTGCGCGGCTATGGCGACAGTTCGCTGCCGGAGTCCGGCGCGGATCACATCAACTACAGTTTTCGTTCGATGGCAGGCGATTTGCTGGAGATCATGGATCAACTCGGCTACGACAAATTTTTCGTTGCTGGCCATGATCGCGGTGGGCGCACGGTGCATCGGCTGTGCATCGACCACGCCGAACGCATCCGCAAGGTGTGCCTGATGGATATCATCCCCAATCACTATGTGTGGACGAACCCCACCAAGGCCTGGGTGATCGGCACCTGGCATTGGGCATTCATGGCGCAGCCGGAGCCGTTCCCCGAGCGCATGATCAGCGCAGTATCGGCGGAGTATTTTCTCAAGAGCCGCATGACCATACGCGGCGGTACGGGCCTCGGCTTTCTGACCGACGACGCAATGGCGGAGTACGTCCGCTGCTACACACTGAAAACCATCACCGGATCCTGCCGCGATTATCGCGCTACGGCGGCTTGCGATTTTGTAATGGATACTGCGGACAAGGATAGCAAGCTTGCCATGCCGCTAATGTTGCTGTGGGGCGCGCGTGGGCATTCGCCGGAGCGTGCGCGCGAGTTTTTAAATATTTGGCGGCAGTATGCATCGAATATCGTTGCGACCGATCCGATGGCGTGCGGCCACTATATGCAGGAAGAAATGCCAGAGCGAATTTTTGAGCATTTCAGCGCGTTTTTTGTGTCGTAGTAATTGAGTGTAGTCGCGACCTCAAGCGGGACATGAACCACAACTGTCATTCCCGCTTTCGTGGGAATGACAGGGTTACATTTACATGCCTTGCCAATGCCGAGCGTGAGCGAGGCATTTAACGTAAACGGAGTAGCAATGCTGCTAGGCTGCATCGCCGACGATTTCACTGGCGCCACTGATCTCGCCAACAATCTCACGCGCGGCGGCATGCGCACGGTGCAGACGGTTGGCGTGCCGCGCGAAAAACTGCGTGTCGATGTTGATGCGGTGGTGGTGGCTTTGAAGTCGCGCACCATTCCGGCGGCGCAGGCGATAGAGCAATCACTCGTCGCACTGAAGTGGTTGCAACACCATGATTTTAAACAGATTTATTTCAAGTATTGCTCGACCTTTGATTCCACGCCGGCGGGCAATATCGGCCCGGTGACCGAGGCCTTGATGCAGGCGGTGGGCTGTGATTTCACCATTGCCTGTCCGGCGTTTCCCGAGGCTGGGCGCACAATTTATAAGGGCAATTTGTTCGTCGGCGACGTGCCGCTGAATGAATCCGGGATGCGGGATCATCCGCTAACCCCCATGCGTGACGCGAACCTGGTGCGCGTGTTGCAGGCGCAGATGCGGGGCAAGGTTGGGCTGATCGACTACAGCGTTGTCGAGCGTGGTGCGGCGGCCATACGCACACGCATCGGCGAGCTGCGGCGCGAAGGTGTTGCGGCAGCCGTGGTGGACGCAATCAGCAACGCCGATTTGATGAGTCTGGGGCAGGCGGTGAAAGACCTGCCGCTGGTGACGGCGGGGTCGGGCGTGGCGCTAGGCTTGTCGCAGAATTTTTCGCTCAAGGGTGGCAGTGCCGCTGCGCTGCCGCATTGCAAGGGGTATCGCGCTATCGTCTCCGGCAGTTGTTCGCTTGCCACCAATGCGCAAGTGGCGCATTTCACACGCCAGGGTGGTGCCGCACGAGCGCTCGATCCGCTGCAACTCGCTGCGGGTGCCGGCGAAATCGATCGCGTGCTGGATTGGGCCGGGCCGCTGCTCGGCGCAGGCAAGGGCCCGGTGTTGATCTACTCCACGGCGGAACCGGCGGCGGTGCAGGCGATACAGTCTCGTTTGGGTGTGAATGCCGCCGGGCAAATGATCGAGGCCGCGCTGGCGAAAATCTCACATGGTCTGGTGAATGCGGGCGTCGATCAATTGCTGGTGGCGGGCGGCGAAACCTCGGGCGCGGTGGTGCAGGCACTGGGCATCGAGGCCCTGCGCATTGGCCCGCAGATTGATCCCGGCGTGCCGTGGACGCTGAGCATCGGCAAGAAACCGTTAGCGCTGGCGTTGAAATCCGGCAACTTCGGTGCGGAGGATTTTTTTACCAAGGCTTTTCAGGTGCTGCTGGAGAATGTTTGACACTACGCCGTATAAAATTTACGAAAATCTTCCCTTCCTGTCATTCCCGCGAAAGCGAGAATGACAGGGGAAATAGATCGATCTTCCCGACAGGAACCCGATGGCACCCAGCGAAAACCAATTACGCGATCAAATGGCCGAACTCGGAAAATCCCTCTACGACCGCGGCCTCGCCCACGGCAGCGCGGGCAACATCAGCGTCAAGCTCGCGGATGGTTATCTGCTCTCACCGACCAATTCCTGCCTGGGCCGCCTTGATCCGGCAAAAATCTCGCGGCTCGATGGCAATGGCAAACTCGTCAGCGGCGACGCACCGTCGAAAGAGGCCTTCCTGCACTTGGGCATGTATGGCGAGCGCCCCACCAGCGCGGCAGTGGTGCATCTGCACAGCCTGCACGCGGTGGCGGTGTCGTGTCTGGAGGGGCTGAACTCGGCGGATGTGTTTCCGCCGATTACCGCGTATGCGGTGATGCAGGTCGGCCAGCTCGCACTGGCACCGTATTACGCGCCGGGTGATATGGCGTTGGCCGAGGCGGTGCGCAAACTCGCCGGTAAACATCACGCGATTTTGCTGGCAAACCACGGCCCCGTGGTCGCAGGCACGTCGCTCACGGCGGCGGTCTACGCCATCGAAGAGTTGGAGCAGACCGCGAAGTTGATGCTGCTACTGCAAGGCCACGCCACGCGTTTGCTCACACCGGAACAGATCGCGGATTTGAACCGGCGGTTTCCCGGATAGCTTCTGGCGAGAGCAGCATAATCCTGACCAGCGTCAAGCCTGTATCGAGGCGGGCTGTGTAAAATCGCAGAATTCAAAAACTCCGGATAATCCTCGTGACCCTCGCCCCCTTTCATCTCGCCTTCCCTGTCAACGATCTCAACGAAGCGCGCGCCTTCTACGGTGGCCTGCTGGGCTGTGCCGAAGGCCGCTCCGACAGTGACTGGATCGATTTTAATTTCTTCGGTCACCAGATCGTTGCGTATCGCGCACCGCACGCCACCGGCAAGGCCGATACATCGGGTGTGGATGGCGACGCGGTGCCGATACGCCATTTTGGCCTGGTGTTGCCGATGGCGGAGTGGGAAAAGCTGCGCGACAAACTGGTGGCGGCGAAAACCAAATTCATCATTGAGCCGGACGTGCGTTTTGTGGGCTCCATCGGCGAACAATCCAGTCTGTTTTTTCTCGACCCCAGCGGCAACGCGCTGGAATTCAAGGCGTTTAAAGACCCCAGCAAACTGTTTGCCAAGGCGTAAGTTGCCGCAGGTTGGGAAACTCCTTACACTGCGGCTTGCAATAGGTGCGGTCCCTCATGGAGAATTAAAATGACCCTATTAATCAAATACTTATATTTAATCATTGCGTTGGCGGCAGGGCCAGCTGTAGCGCAGGAAAAGCTCAACATTTTTATCGCCACCGGCCCCACGGCAGGTGTTTATTACCCGATGGGTGGCAGCTTGGCTGACTTGCTGACCAAGCATGTGCCGACATTAAACGCGACCGCAGGCACCACAGCCGGCTCCATCGCCAACTTGCAATTGATGCAAAACAAGAAGGCCGACATTGCGTTTTCCATGGCCGATGCGAGCTGGGATGCTTACAAAGGGCAGCAAAAATTTGCTGCGGGGGCGGTGCCGCTGCGCGCGTTGATGGTGCTTTACCCTAACCGCATGCACGTGGTGACGGTGGAAGGTTCGGGCATCAACAAGTTTGCCGATCTGAAGGGCAAGCGTGTTTCAACGGGGGCAGTGAACAGCGCCACCGAGGTGATGGCGCTGCGCCTGACCGAAGCGCACGGCATGACCTTCAAGGATTTCACGCAGGAGCGTCTTGATCCGGGCAAGTCGGTGGATGCGATCAAGGACAAGAAGCTCGATGCGTTCTTCTGGGTGGGTGGCGTGCCCACGGCGGCGGTGACGGAACTCGCGGCAACGCCGGGCTTGAAGTTAAAGCTGATTGATCACGACGAAGGCGTCGCTGGCATGATCAAAATTTACGGCCCGCTGTATGTGCGCGACACCATACCGGCGAAAGCCTATCCGGGGCAGGATCAGGCCAACCGCATCGCGACCGTGTGGAACGTGTTGGTGGCCCGTGCGGATGTTTCCGATCAGGTGGCTTACGACGTGGTGAAGACCATTTTCGAGCGCAAGGCTGATATGGAGCGCGTGCATCCTGAATCACGCAACTTCGATCTGAAGTATCAGACCAATGCGGCGTCGGTGATCCCGTTTCATCCGGGCGCGATCAAGTATTTCGCTGAGATGGGCGTGAAGTTACAATAAATTTCAATAACGCACTAAAATAGTAAATAAAAACAAATATTTACAGTAACGCCATAAAACCCCGCTCTCGCACCGAGGCGGGGTTTTTTGTGCGTTTTTTTCGTAACCCGCACCACCACAAACACCACGCCCATGGCCGTATCCGAATCACCCACCGCCGCCGTCAGCATCGAAGCCATCAAGAAGGCCGAAGAATTCATCGAGGCCGAGGAAGGCGCATCCAACAAACTCGGCGGCTGGCTCGGCACATTCGTAGCGCTACTCGCCATCGCGATGTCCGTGTTTCATTTGTATGCCGCGATGACCATCATGCCCACGCACATCCTGCGTGGAATTCACGTGGCGTTCATGTTGTTTCTGGTATTCCTGCTGTTCCCGGTGGCCAAACGCTTTCGCAATAAAGTGTGGTGGTGGGATTGGCTGCTGGCGATTTTGTCGCTGTATGTAATGGGGCACATGCTGTTCGGCGGTGATGCGTTTCTCGAGCGCAGCACCGTGCCCAGCACGCTGGATACGTTTTGTGGCGTGGCGTTGATGGTGCTGATCCTCGAGGCGGTGCGTCGCTGCAGTGGCTGGATCATGCCAGTGGTGGTGCTGATGTTTTTGTTCTATGCCGCCATCGGTGCCAAGCTGCCGCCGCCGTGGACGCATCAGGGCATGGATACCGCACGCATCGTCGGTCATATGTACATGACGATGGAAGGCGTTTTTGGCACGGCCATCGACGTGTCGTCCACACTGATTATTCTGTTCACGATTTACGGCGCGTTTTTGCAGTATTCCAACGCCGGCAAGTTTTATATCGACTTTTCGTTTGCCGCGATGGGCGGCAAGCCGGCGGGCGCCGGGCGCACCATCGTGCTGTCGTCGTTTTTGCTGGGCGGGCCGTCGGGCAGCGGTGTTGCTTCCACGGTGACGCTGGGCTCGGTGGCGTACCCGATGCTGATGAAAGCCGGCTACGGCAAGGATGCGGCCGGCGGGTTGCTGGCGGCGGGGGGCTTAGGCGCGATTATTTCACCGCCGGTGCTGGGCGCAGCAGCGTTTTTGATCGCGGAGTTTTTGCGTGTGACGTATCTTGAAGTGCTGTTGATGGCGACGATACCGACGTTGCTGTTTTATTTTGCGTTGTTTTTGATGGTCGAAATCGACGCGCGCAAATTCGGCATGAAGCAGGTCGCCATCGACAAGGCCGATACGGTGTGGAATCTCACCAAGCGGTTCGGCTTTCATTTTCTGTCGTTGATCGCGATTATCGCTTTCATGTTGCTGGGGTTCTCGCCGCTGGCGTCAGTGTTCTACGCCACCGTGGTGGCGTTTCTGGTGAGCTTTTTGCATCCGAGTTGCGCGCTGATCCCCTACGAAGTATTCACGCGCAAAATGCCCGCGCTGCAAGGGTTGTGGAGCAGCGGTCTGCGTAAGGCCATGGAAGGCGGTTCGGTCGGCGTGCTGAACGTGGCGGCGACCTGCGCGGCGGCGGGCTTGATTGTTGGCGTGGTAACGCTTACTGGCCTAGGGCTCAAATTCAGCTCCATCGTGTTGACCTATGCGGATAGCTGGAGCAACAGCATCGTCAGCGGATTGGCGATGATGGGCGTGTCGCCCACGCCCGCGCTGCTGCACGACGTGAAATTGCTGCTGACGGCGCTGATGACATCGCTGATCGTTTGGATCGTCGGCCTTGCGGTGCCGGTGACGGCCAGCTACATCATCTGCGCGGTGATCGCCGCCCCCGCGCTGATACAACTCGGCGTGGCGGATTTTGCCGCGCACATGTTTATTTTCTACTACGCGGTGCTGTCGGAGGTGTCGCCGCCGACGGCGCTGTCGCCGTTCGCGGCGGCGGCGATCACCGGCGGCGATCCGTACAAGACGACGCTGCAATCGTGGAAGTACACCATGCCCGCGTTCCTGGTGCCGTTCATGTTCGTGCTTGATCCTGCCGGGCTGGGGCTGCTGCTGATGGGTTCGTTCAAGGCGCTGGCGAAAGCCTCGGTGGTGGATATCGCTATCGTCAGCGTGACAGCGATGATCGGCATCGCCGCGCTGGCGGCGGGCGTGCAAGGCTGGCTGTTCCGGCAGACCACGCGGCTGGAGCGCTGGTTGTTGATCATCGCGGGCCTCGCGCTGGTGTACCCGAAAGCGATGTTCGACGTGATCGGCGTGAGCCTCATCGTAGCGGCGATTGCGCAGCAAAAGTTGCGTAAGCCCGCCGCTAGTTAACTGTAGGTTGGGGTTCCTTCGTCACCCCAACCTACAACGTAAGTTGTTTTACCATGCAGTGTTTCTTTCCGTGTATTCTGTATGTTCTGCGGTTAAATTTCGCGTGATTTATTTGTGCCACTCGAATCCTATCAAGCCAAAATTTCAACACCCTTCGCAGTGCTCGGTGTGCGCACCGTCG
>CAMBGJ010000110.1 GCA_945865805.1 Bordetella parapertussis | reverse complement strand
GGGTTTTGTGTTTGATCTGGCCAAGATTCATGTACTTGAAAAATTAACCTCGCCATTCCCGCGAAGGCGGGAATCCATAGGGAGTGCCAGATGGCACAGTGTTATAGATTCCCGCCTACGCGGGAATGACAGGGAAAGAATTTTGCATTTTTGGAATGGGCGCTGGATATTCACGCCTTCGACAGAAAACTCAAATGTAAAACACTTGGTTAACGCGTGGCTCCCGCAGTTTTACGCAGCAGGAGCGCCATATATTATGGCATCAATTGATGCTATAATTGATGACATATTTGGTGTAACACCAAGGAGCCGCCCCATGCGAACCACCGTCAATCTCGATGAATCCTTGCTGGCCAAGGCCGCACAACTTACCGGCCCGCTGGATCGCTCGGCCCTGCTGCACGAAAGCCTGAAGGCGCTGATCGAACGCGAAAGCGCGCGGCGGCTGGCCAAACTTGGCGGCAGCCAGCCTGACTTGAATGCCGCGTCGCGCCGCCGTCCTAGCTCGGCTACATAACGCGGCGGCGTGATTCTTGTAGACACCTCGGTGTGGGTAGCACACTTGCGCGCGGGCGAAGCGCGGCTGGCTGCGTTGCTGGAAGCCCATGCCGTGCTGATGCACCCCTTTGTGCTGGGTGAAATCGCCTGCGGCAGTCTCGCCGGTCGCGCCACGCTGCTGGATCTGTTGCAGCAATTGCCGCTCGCAGCCGTGGCGGACGAAAGCGAGGTGCTGGGCTATATCGAGCGCCAGGCGCTATACGGTAAGGGCATCGGATACATTGATGTGCATTTGCTGGCCTCTGCCGCCATCAGCGGCACGCAGCTGTGGACGCGTGACAAGCGGCTGCAAACCGTGGCGGCTGAACTGGGGTGTGGCTTTAACGATGACGCGCATTGAAATCCACAATGTTGCAGAGCGCTTGATCCGCGCGCTAACCGCCGTGGTGCTAACGATGGTGAGCGCCGGCATCGCGGCTGCCCAGCCCATCTACCCCAGCAAACCCGTGCGCTTCATCGTCCCCTACGCCGCCGGCGGCAGTGTCGATCCGCTGACGCGCCTGTTTACCGTGCGTCTGAGCGAAAGCCTCAACCAGCCGATGATTGTCGATCTGCGCCCCGGCGGCAACACCGTGATCGGCACCGAGGCGGTGGCGAAAGCCGCGCCCGATGGCCACACGTTTTTAATCATGACCGTGCCCAATCACACCATCAACGCGCTGCTGATGCCGAATCTGCCATACGATTCGGTGAAGGATTTCGCGCCGGTGGCGGCCATCACCACCAGCGATTACGTGCTGGTGCTGCACCCTTCGGTACCGGCGGATAACCTCAAAGCGTTCATCGCTTTTGCCCGCGCGCGGCCGGGGCAGCTTAATTACGGCTCGGTGGGCAGCCTGGGCATCAGCCAGTTGGGCACGGAACTGTTCGGCGTGATGAGCGGCGTGAAAATGCAGCGCGTGCCGTATAAAGGCTCGGGCCTGGCGCTGGTTGATCTGGTGGGCGGGCACTTGCAGGTGGGGTTCAACACGCCGATTTCCGCGATTCAATACGTGCGCGCGCGCCGCCTAAAAGCCATCGCCATCTCCGGCGAGCGCCGTATGTCTGCATTGCCCGATGTGCCGACATTCGCCGAAGCCGGCCTGCCTGGTTTTGAAATGCGCGTGACGTATGCGGTGCTGGCACCGGCGGGCACGCCACGCGCCGTGATCGATAAAATGTCCGGCGAATTCGCGCGCTTGGTGGCGCTGCCGGACCTGCGCGAAAAACTTGCCGTACAGGGGATGGCGCCGTTTTATGCCACGCCGGAGCAGTTGGCGGGGATGATACGGGCGGATTTGGTGAAGTACGACAAAGTGATTAAGGCCAGTGGGTTGGCTATGGAGAAATAATGAATTAAAACAAATAGATACATCGATTGGCGCACGCTTACTTTACACGCAGCGTATCAATCAACTCCCGCATATCCGCCAACATTTCAAACCGTTGGCACAACCTCACCAACACATCCGTCTTGGCCTGCACCAACACCGGCGCAACCAGCAACCGAAACTTGCCCTCGATATCCGCATCGGTAGGCGTGAGATACCGCCCGCGCTCGCTGCGATCGACCACCGTGCTGTGCGTTTGCCCATTGCGCAGTTTGAGTGTGATGCGTGCGAGGCTGTGGGCGGGATATTGATTTTCGTAGTCTTCGTTCTCGGTGATGTTCACTTTGCTTGCCATCGCGCGGATCAACGGGTCGCGCAGCATGTCAGCCGCGAAGCCGGGGCCAAGCAGCAGCGCCGGGTCGCGTTTGCACACCGCCAGTGCCAGGCAATACGGCAAGCTGCCGCGCGCGGCGACGTCGTTTTCGGGATGCACGGTGTTGAATACCGCCGTGCGCTTCATCTCGTCGGCGTGAATTTCGGCGATGTCGGCGGCCTGAATGTTATGTTCGGTGATGAGATCAAACGCCGCATCGAGCGAGGCAAACAGCGGCCCCACCGTGGCGTAGTGTTTGGTGACGATGCCTTCGGCGACTTCCCAGAAGGTAAATTTCGCGTCGTCGCTGATGCCTTCCGTCAAGCGTTCGGGCAGCGTTTTATCAGCCAGCACCGGCAGAAAGCCGCCGATGACATTGCGCATGCCCTTCACGCCGCGCGCCGCCATTTCCGCCGCCACCAGCCCCGCCGCACACGATTGCCCGCCGAGCAGCCACTTGATGGTGTTGCCTTCCTCGTTGGCCTGAATCATCGCGGTGGGCAGCAGGTTCACCGCGATGCCGAGCGTGTTGTCCATTGCCACCGCGTCGAGCTTCATCAGGCTGGCGGCGGCGACCGCCGAGCCGATGCCGCCCCACAGCCCCGGCGTCCACCAGCCACGATAAAACGCGCTGGGAAATACCGAGCGGCCAAAACGGATTTCGATTTCGTAACCGGCCACCACTGCCGGCAAAACTTCAGCGCCGGAGCGATTCAACTTTTCCGCATAGGCGAGAGCTGGCGGCACCACCTCGTTACCCGGATGACAGGTGCCGCGCGGCGCGGCGTCGGTCAGCTCCAGCCCGTGCATATACGTGGCGTGCGCCATGCACACGTGCGACACCGTGGTTTTTTGCCCGCCGGGCAGCAGCGTGGCTTCCGCCGCCCCGCCCTGCGCCAGCACGTAATCGCGAATCTCACCGGCAATGCCCGCGTCGTAACCGGCGACTAGGCAGCCGATGGTGTCCATGACACGCTGCTTGGCGCGCATCACCACGTGCGGCGGGAGATCGTCGAAACGCAAGCCAGCGGCGGCGCGGCCTAGCAGGGGTAATACGTCTTTGAATGCGGCGTGGGTCACTGGGGGTCCTTGAAAAATTTCAACAGCAAATCTGTATCACGGAATGTTAGTGCCAACTACCCAATGCGTTGTTCCCGCGAAGGCGGGAACGACGGGTACGGTTTTGGACGAGTTTGGGGAAAAGCCGAGTGCAAAAATATCAATAAAAACACAACCTTAAATCTATAGGGTAATCGGCGTCGCCATCGGAAAATTAAACCCGCACTCCCCCGCCACCCGCCGCAGCACATCAGGATAATCGCTGATGATGCCATCAACGCCGAGTTCCAGCATGCGCCGCATCTCGGCTTCGGTATTCACTGTCCACACCACGACTTTCAGCCCCAGCGCGTGCGCTTCGCGCACGGCGGCTTCGTTGATATCGTTCGAGCACGGCGACCAGATGGCACCCCCTGCAGCGTGAACCATCCGCGGCACCGAGCCGCCAAACTGGCCCACATGCATACCCGCGTTCCACGGCGATGATTTTTCATGCGCAAGAATGTTGTCCGTGAACGGCTGCTGCGCCGTGAGATACGCCGTACTGATGCCGGGCGCGTTGCGCTGCACCGCGGCCAGGGTGCGCCAGTCGAACGATTGTATCGTGACGCGCTTACGTAACCCATTGTTTTTAATGACAATAATCATCGCTTCAGCAAAGGCCTTCGGCGCCACTGTGCGTTCGGGATGCAATGGCGAAATCTTGCTTTCGATGTTAAATCGCACCTCGTTATTGCCCGCCCACCGCGCGAGGGCAAACACGTCTTCCAGACTGGGCATGCGCGCGCCATCAATGGCTTGCTGTAGCGGAAAGCGTTTCGCGTATTCGCAGGCGGGGTTGATACGACCCACGTCAAAGCATTGCAACTCGTCAAAGGTGAATTGATTGATCGCCAGATCAGCACGCGTGATCCAGTCGCCACTTTCATCACGCGTGATTTCCGGGTTGAGTGTCGAATCGTGACTCACCACCACCACGCCATCGCGCGTGATCGCGCAATCGAGTTCCAGCGTAGTGATGCCGATGGACAGCGCGTGGGCGAAAGCTGGCAGCGTGTTTTCTGGCAGCAGGCCACGTGCGCCGCGATGGGCTTGGATGTCGAGGGGTGGTTTCAGAGATGGAGGATGCTGTTCGTGTCACACACTTTACTTGTGGCGCTATGATTTTGTTTCGATGTTAACCGTACTAGAAATGCGACGATCAGTCATATCCCATTGTTTTTATTCAGATATACTGGGGTTCTGGCAAGAATGTTATCCGACATACTGGAATGTTAACAGTCGTTTTAGCTGCATTTGACTAATTAGATTTACCATGAAGCACCCAAGTACTAGACACGTCGGCCTCGATTCACAATGCCTCTCATACCTGCTCGATGGCATCGCGGGTATCAGTGAGCCGACGGATGCCTTGGCTGAGGAGAAGAAAGCCCTATTGCGTACTTGGTTCTATCAACCAGGAACCTTCATTCTCAGCGAAACCGTGATTTCGGAGGTGGCGAAGATACGAAACCTTGATCGCCGCAGATTTCACGAGAGCTTCGTTCAGACGCTGTTCCTCGATTATTCCGTTCGCGACCTAGCTGCGGTCCAAGACCGCGCTGCGCACTTGCAGATGTCTCATCCCAAGGCGAGTGACTGCCGTATCTTGGCCGAAGCGGAGGAACTTCAGTTGGATTTTTTGCTAACTTATGACCATGATTTCTGGAAGCGGCTCTCCGCCACCTCCTTAACGACTAAGCTGATGAAGCCATCCCCATTTTGGATAAGTCTCGGGATTGCTAAAGGCGTGACTCCCGTTACAGTGCCACACCACACAAATCCGCTAAGCCAGCAATCGTGGTGGCGATGGTAGGCGAATCTAACAATGTCATGCAGGCTACCGCCTACGGCGGCGTCCGATGTCTGACGTTAGGCTCGCAAAACCGTCAGCGCGTGTCTTGCCCTTTGGCAACAGCGCAGGCCTCGGTAACCGCTTCTGCCATCGTGTCATTCTGCAGCTGTAGTCAGAATTAAAAAGTGCCGGCTCAACAGGGAGAAAACGATGCTTGATCTGCGTTATAAAGAATTTAATGACACGATGTCGGAGAAGGAATTGATTTACGGTTTGCAATGGGATGTCGTGCAGGTTGGTCGTGTCGTACTCTCGATTCGGCGTTGGTTGATCGCATTGGTGTGTATCGCCGGAATTGCTACCTTGATGCTGATGGTGAAGTAGTATCTCGTGATTTCTGCAACGGAATGCCCTAAGAACAGAACTCCTAATGCGTACGCCGAAGGTAAAGCAATGACCTCCTTTCTACGGCCAAGCGAGGGCACAACTCGTAAGCGTTCAACTATTATGGAGCTTGCCGGGCAGCCAAGTCCCGCCCAAGCACGCTGGTCAAGCACTACCCCGCCACAGCCCCCAACAACGGCCCCAACATAGCCGCCCCCAACTTCCGGCTACGCTCCCCGTTCCACCCCACCTCGGCATCCGGCAAATTGGCGTTGTCCTTGAACGGCATTTCCAGCGTGAGTGACTGGCAGCCGTAGGTGTGACCCACCCATTTTGAGGCGAGTTGCAGTGCTTGCTCGCGGTACTTGCCGGCGGAGTAGCCGTGCACATCCTGAAAATCCGGGCTGGCGCGCTTGAAATCGGTGATGAAGGCGCTTTGTGCCGCGGCTTGTGCCGGGGTGAAGCCCGGCAACATTTCGCCGCCGGAGACGAACACATACGGCAGGCCCTCATCGCCATGCACGTCGATGAAGGCGGCGGCGCCGGTTTGTTGTATACGGCTGCGAACCAGAAAAACTTCGGGGCTTAATTCGATGCTGGGATTAGCCCATTCACGATTGAGGTTGGTGCCAGCGGCGTTGGTGCGCAGGTTGCCGCACACACTGCCGTCCGGGTTCATGTTCGGTACGAGGTGCAGCACCGCCGCGTCGAGCAGTTTGCGTGAAATGGGATCGGCGCGATCCAGCAGGCGCTCGATCATGCCTTCGACGAACCACTCGGCCATGGATTCGCCGGGATGCTGGCGGGCGATAATCCAGATGGTTTTCTTGCTGGCACCGGTGTCTTTGCCGATGGTGATGAGATCAATGTCCCGCCCCTCCACCGAGGCGCCGAGACGCTCGACGCGCGCCAGCGGCGAATCGCTCGCGCGGCCGATCAGCGTCTGATGGCGTTCGAGCGAGTAGGGTTCAAAGTAGGCGTACCAGATCGCGTCGTGCTGGGGCGTGTGCTCCACCGTCATCACACCACCCTCGTAGCGAGTAGGCACGCGAAACCAGTGTGAACGGTCGTACGACGCGACCACGCGGTAATCCACCCAGCCTTGTGGATAGGTGCAGGAGCCGGCGTTCTCAAAGCGCAGCGTGCAGGCGATTCCGCGTGCGCCGGAGAGACGAAAGTGAAACCACTGGCGGAAATCGGCGTGCGAGTCCTTGCGGATGTTGAGTTTGATGTCCGCGGTGTTATTGGCGTGGGCGATGTCGAGGACTTCGATGGCGCCGGAATCGAATTGGCTGGAGATGGTGGGGGTCATGAGTTTTTCGTCGTCAAGAAACCGTCGTTTGTTCGCTGTAGCCCGCGTTTGCGTCACAACCTAAGCCGTCATTCTGGCGAAGGCTAGAATCCAGGTTGTTATATGCCCCGGAGGGCCTGATTTCAGACGCTACGCGTCAGGTTACAACCGGGGTTCCAGCCTTCGCTGGAATGACAGTGTTGGTGTGCAGCGTTTTCGAGTGCTTCGCCAAAGGCTCTGCAACACTACGACAGCGGCACCACCGCCACCTGCGCCTTGAACGCCGCGCGCGACGAAATCGCCGCATACCAACGGTCAAGGTTCGGCGTTGCCGAGCGCTCGGGAATCAACTGCATGTAGCGATAGATCATGATGCCCACGGGGATGTCGCCGTAGGAAAAATCATCACCGGCGAGATACGCCGTCTTGCCCAGTTGCGCATCCATGATTTGCGCGGCGGCGACGGTTTTTTCCTTGCCGGTTGCAATGGCCTTGGCGTCGCGCTGCTCGGCCGGTGTGCGGATCAAGCCCCAGAACACCGGGGTGATCGCGGGCGCCATCACTGACAACTGCCAATCCATCCATTTTTGTGCCGACGCGCGCACCTTGAGATCTGCGGGTTCGAGCGTGCGGTAAGCGTGCTTGGCCGCCACGTAACGCAGAATCGAGTTCGATTCCCACAGCGTGTAGCCGTCATCCTCTTCGAGCGTGGGCACCAGCGAATTCGGATTCATCGCCAGATAAGCGGCATCCTTGGTTTTGCCGAAAGCGCCGCCGACATCGATGCGCTCGAACGGCAGCTGCATTTCGGCCAGACCCCAAATGACTTTTTGCACGTTGGATGAAGTGTTACGGCCCCAGATTTTCAGCATGGTGAAAATTCCTTGTGGTTGATGTTGTTATACATGCCCAAAGCGCCAGCGCTCCATCGTCACGGTCTCGTAGACGCCCGCACGGTTGAATGGCTCGCCGGCCCAGAACGCTTCGGCGTCGGTCTTGTTGGTGACATCCAGCAGGATCAGGCTGCCGATGGTGCGTTCGCCGCCGTCGTCGAGCAACGGCCCACGGGCGACGATGTTGGCGTGGTGCTGATGCAAATACGCCAGATGCGCCTCACGTAGTGGCGCTCGCAGCGTGGCGCCATTCGCTTTGTCGTGGGCGTGGATGACGAACTGCATGCGGTCCGGTTTGCGCTTGTAGTCGCGCTGGCGCACATCCAGGCCCGGCTTCCAGCGTTCGATGTTGATCGATTCGAAAATGTTGGCCTTGGTGTAAGGATCGGCGTTGATGTAGGCCGTTGCCGCCGCGCGATCGGCGAACTCGATCAGGCGCAGGCTGCCGATGGCATTTTTGTTGTCGTCGGTGAATAGCGGTCCCGAATACCAGGTTTGTTTCGCATATCCATCGAGAAAATTACGATGCGCGGGCAGCGTGGCCTCGCGCAGCGCGTCGGTGGCGGGTTTGGAACGGCACTTGATCAGCCAATGCATGGAGTCGGGTTCCTTTCGTTTGTTACTGTGGTTTTATCCCCGCCGCGACCACCGCAGCGCCCCAGCGCTTGATTTCTGCCAGATGATATTTGCCAAACTCGACAGACGTGCCACCGATGGGCGTCATGAACGACTGGCGGAAATACTCCTGCGCCTGCGGCGATTTGAGATAGCGGTTGGTGGTATCGTTCCAGCGTTGCGCCAACGCGGGCGGCAGGGCTTTGGGGCCGTAAACGGCATACCAGATATAGGCCTCGAAATCGGGCACGCCGGCTTCGGCGATGGTGGGCAGATCGGGCGCGTAATCGACGCGTTGCGCGCTGCTCACGCCGAGCGCGCGCAGGCGGCCGCTTTTGACATGCTGCAACAAGGTGCCCGGCGTGTTGAAGAACACTTTGACTTGCCCGCCGATAAGATCGGTGATGGCAGGCGCGCCGCCTTTGTAGGGCACGTGCAGGATGTCGATTTTGGCGGCGGCCTTGAACATTTCGAGCTTCAAATGGATGGTGGTGCCCACGCCGGACGAGGCGCCGGTGAGTTGTCCCGGTTGCGCGCGTGCCAGCGCGATCAATTCCTTCACCGATTTTGCCGCCACGCCCGGATGTATCACCAGGAACGACGGCGAATTGGTGGCCAGCGTCACCGGCAGCAGATCACGCGCGGGGTCAAAGCGCATGCTGCGATACATGCTCGGAATAATGGCGATCGCGGAGCTGGTGCACAGCATGGTGTAGCCGTCCGGCTCGGCGCGCACCACCACTTCGGTGCCGATTTGCGTGCCCGCGCCGGGGCGGTTGTCGACGATGACTTGTTGGCCCCACAACTCGGATAATCCGCCGGCCAACGCGCGCGCCACCAGATCCACCGAGCCGCCGGGTGTGTACGGATTGACCATGCGCACCGGGCGCGTGGGGAAGTCGCGCTGCGCCGCCGCAGTGAGGCTGCAGCCCAGCAGCGCACACAGTACGAGGGGCACGAAAAACGGTTTAGTGCGCGCGATCATGGGCCATTCCTGTTTCCAAGAGAGTCATCGTAACTATTTGTTTTTATTGATATTTTTAAATCGGATCTTAACCCAGCTTATTCAACTGCTGGGAGAAAAACTCTTGCAGATAAGCCTGATACGCCTTGCGATTGTCGTCGTCCATGTAGTCAATTTTTACGCCGATGCCCGCATCGGTGCAGTGGCGCACTTCCACTTCGCAATCGACTGCCGCGCCCGGTGCCAGATTCAGATGCACGCCGATGATGGTACCGGGATCGAAATCACGGTTGCACAGCAGCAGCATGCCGCCGTCGCTTAAATCCTGCACCAGCGCCCGGTAGAGTTTATCTTCGTAAAAAATATCGCTTTTGGGCGCGACGGTAAAGCGCGGCGCTTTGCGCAGGCGGGCTTTATCGGATTCATCAGCCATGATCAATTCCTGGGATACGGTGGCAAACTCAATCCTCGCCGCCGAGATATTCGATGCCCAGCACGTATTCCATCAGCCGCCAGCCGACGGGGGTTTTGGCAAAGCAGGCGCGATACTCAATGGCGCTGCGAATGTGCTCGGCGGGCACGTAGCCATCGCGGCCGGGGTTGCCGTAGCGTACCTTGACCCAGCGTTGCTGCTGTTGCGCTTCGCGGTCGGCTACTTCCCAGTCGCGCACGCCGATGATGTCGTAACTCAGGTTGCCCAGCGTCGCCGAACTGTGCGACGGCGCGTCTTTCACCAGCGCGTCTTTCACCACGATGGCACCGCTGTGATACGGATCGACATCATTCAGCGGCCACTTGAGTGCCACATAGGGCGCGCACAGCAGGCGCGGGCTTTTCTTCGGTTGATACCACGCGCTGCCCAACTGCAACACCACGGATAGCTCCTGCAGCAGCATGGCGTCTTTGTTGTCTTTCACGTCCTTCGCCTCGCCATCAAAATCCCACAGCTTGCGAAACGAGGCGATGCCGCGCGGTGCTTCCAGCGGATTGAGAATATTGCCGTCGATGACGCCCGCCAGCACGCGCCGGTCGCCGCGGCGCAAGGATTCCAGCAGCCCGGCGCGAAACTGCACCCAGGTCGGGTCGGTAGCCCCTTCGTCCACCGGCAACAGTTTGCGCTGCGGCGCGGGCTTGGCCGCAGCGGGCGCTGGTGCGGTCGCTGCCGCAGGAGCCGGTGCTGCCGCAGGTGCTGGCACCGGCGCTTGTGCGTGGGAATATTCGGACTGCACCAGCATCGCCAACGCGGCACAGAGGCAAGCCACCCCCGCTGTTTTGATCCGTGAGTTTATACGTAAGTACATGCCCAAGCCTGGTCGATAACAAGGCGCCAATGGTAAGCGCTGCGACGGTGGCTTACAACTGGCGTGGGGTGGCACAAAGCGGGGTTTGCAGGCGGTGCGTGCTATAATTTTTGCGCAAAATTGACTATTACACAGAATAACTAGACGGGGAAATCATGGCGCGCATCGAAGTCAAATCGGAAATCACCGGCACGGTGTGGCAGGTTAAATCCAAACCCGGCGATACCGTTGAGTCGGGCGACACGCTGGTGGTGATCGAGTCGATGAAAATGGAAATCCCCGTCATCACCGAAGACGGCGGCGTGGTGAAAGAAATCCTCGTCAAGGAAAAAGACGCTGTGGCTGAAGGCCAAGTCGTCGCCATCATCGAAGGTTGATCCCGCCGCTCCCAGGCCACGCCGGGATGCCCATGAGCTGGCAACCTGAAATCGACGAAATTCATCGCCGCCGCCAACTGGCCGAAGCCTGTGGCGGGGCGGACGCCGTGGCCAAACACCACGCGGCGGGCAAACTCACTGTGCGCGAGCGCATCACCGGCCTGCTGGATGCCGGGTCGTTTCGCGAAGTGGGCCAACTTGCGGGCCGCGCCAGCTACAACGCCGACGGCAGCTTAAAAACGGTCGAACCCGCGCCCTATGTGATGGGCCTCGGCAATATCGATGGCCGCCCGGTGGCCATCGGCGGCGAGGATTACACCATCCGCGCGGGCACCGGTTTTGGCAGCGACCGGCGCAAAGGTGGCCAAGGCGGCTTCATCGAAGACCTGGCGTATTCGTATCGCATTCCGTTGATCAATCTGGTGGATGGCACCGGCGGTTCAGTTAACACCGCGCGGCGCAAGGGCTACACCGTGGTGCCGGGCTACGGACAGGATGGTTTCGAGCGCTCGGTGGATCTGCTGGGCATCGTGCCGGTGGTGGGCGCGGTGATGGGCACCACCGCGGGCGGGCCGGCGATGCGCGCGATCATGTCGCACTGGTCGGTGATGGTGAAAGGCACGGGGCAACTCTTCGCCGCCGGGCCGCCGGTGGTGGAGCGCGCCTTCGGTACCAAACTCACCAAGGATGAACTCGGCGGCGCAAAAATCGCGGTGGATACCGCCGGCAGCATCGACAACGTGGCTACGGACGAGGCCGATTGCCTGCGCCAGATCAAACGCTTTTTGTCGTACCTGCCGCAAAACGTGTGGGAGCTGCCGCCGGTGGTGAATTGCGGCGATCCGGTGGATCGCTGCGAAGATGCCCTCGCCAGCATCGTGCCGCGTGCCGAGCGCCAGGCGTACAACATGAAAAAGTTGCTTGAGCTGGTGGTGGATCGCGATTCGTTGTTCGAGATACAGCCCACCTTCGGTCGCGCCATCATCACCACGCTGGCGCGCATGAACGGCAAAGTGGTGGGCATCGTCGCCAGCAACCCGATGGTGGGCGGCATCGTCGACAGCAAGGCGTCGCGCAAGCAGGCGCACTTTGTCGAGCTGTGCGATATGTTCAACATCCCGATTATTCTGTTCGCCGATGTGCCCGGTCTGCTGGTGGGCGTGCAGAGCGAATCGGATGCGATTCTGCGCGAGGGCGTGCGCGCACGCTACATCGGCTTTCAGGTGAACGTGCCGGTGTTTTCGGTGCTGATCCGCAAGTGTTATGGCGTGGCGGGCGGTGGTTTTATCGACCGCGGCGGCCTTAATTTCAAAATCGCCTGGCCGTCGGCGCAGTGGGGCTCGCTGCCGGTGGAAGGCGGCGTCAAGGCCGCTTACAAACGCGAGATCGCCGCCGCCGCCGATCCGGCGGCGCGGGAAAAAGAAATCGAAACCGAACTGCGGCAACTGGCCTCGCCGTTTCGCACGGCAGAGGCGTTCGCCATCGAAGACTTGATCGACCCGCGCGAAACGCGACCCTACCTGTGCCAGTTCATCGACGCCGCACAGGGTCGCCTGCGCTCGCAATTGGGGCCTAAGTTCAAGAGCGGCGTAAGACCGTGACCGTAATCTAACGGTGTCTACTCAAACTGAATGAAAAAACGGCCTCACCGCGGAGGCGCAAAGGCGCTGAGAACCCCCGCAGAGGAAAGCCGTTCTCTGCGTAACCTCTGCGCCTCCGCGGTGAAGGTCTTTAAAGCGGACGAACAGTTACAACTAACCATGTGTTTTTATTGATTATTTTATAGAGGGCGTTATGCCAAGACCGGAAATCGAAGGCGATTGGGTGATGGGCTGGCCGGACCGCAAGCGCGCGGTGATCAACGCTGGCAAGGATTCGCAGGGGCGCGTTATCAATGGCCGCGCGCCGGTGACGCAGCTCGAAGGCTTGCTCACGCCCACCGACGCGTATTACGTGGTCAATCAACTCGAAGTGCCGGAGCCGATCCACCCCGACGATTGGGTGTTGCAGATCGGCGGACTGGTGGAGCGGCCGATCGAAATCTCGCTCAAGGATTTGATGAAGCTGCCGGGCCGCACCGTGCGCGCGGTGACCGAGTGCGCGGGCAACGACGCCGGGTTTTTTGACTATCAGCAAAAAGGTGCGAAAAAACCGTCGCGCATCAACCAGCAGGATATGAATGCGCGCGCCGCTCAGCGCGAAAAAAACACCGTGCCCAGCACGGAACAAATCAGCAACGAATCAACGACAACGTGCGCCGTCAGCGCGGGCGAATTCACCGGCGTGCCGCTGGCGGAAGTGCTGAAAAAAGCGGGCCTTAAAAGCAATGCGGTGTCGGTGCGCTTTAAGGGCTTTGATCGCGGCCAGCCCGATCTCGCGGTGCAGTACCGCTCGGTGGGACGCTCCGATTTCAAACTGGTCGATCCCGGCGTGATCAACTACGAAAAAGGCATGCCGCTGGCGAAAGCCATGCACCCGGACACGCTGCTGGCGTGGTCGATGAACGGCGAATGGTTGACGCACATCCACGGTGCGCCGGTGCGGGTGGTGACACCGGGCTGGAGCGGCAACTGGTGGGTAAAGTGGCTGGAGCAGATCGAAGTACTCGACCATGTGCCGCAGTGTTATTACCAGCATCACTACTTCACCTACGGCGAAAGCCCCGACGATCCGCGCAAGGAAATGATCACCTCCATGGGCGTGCGCTGCATCATCCTGAATCCGCTGGATGAAGACAGCCCGCTGGAACGTGGCGCGCACAAAATCCAGGGCCGCGCGTGGAGCGGCATGGGCATGATCAAGCGCGTGGAAGTGAGCACGGATGGCGGTAAAACCTGGACCGACGCGCATCTGGAAGAACCGGTCGAGCGCTGGTTGTGGGTGCGCTGGTCGCTGCTGTGGGAAGCCGACAAACCCGGCGCCTACCAAATCCTCGCGCGCGCCACTGATGAAACCGGACGCGTGCAGCCGCAGATTCCGTGGAATTATCAGCGTAAGCACTTTGACGGGATTGTGCCGACGGATGTTCACGTTCTCTAAAGGCGTGAACACGTGAACGAGTAAAAGGCAGACTGCGGTTACTCGTTCACCCGTTCACGAAGTTCATGCATCTAGCCATCTGCATCAAATACATCCCCGACCCTGAAGCCGCCTTCAGCATGTTCAGCATTGACGAACAGACGAAGAAGGTGATTCCCACGTCTGGGCTGAAACACGTGGTGAGCCCTTTCGACGAGCAGGCCATCGAGGCGGCGTTGCGCATCCGCGAGCAGCATGCGGGCACGCGCATCACGGTGATCACGCTGGGCAATGGAGCTTCGCGCAATGCGCTCAAGCACGGGCTGGCGATGGGCGCGGATGATGGCGTGTTGCTGGCCGATGCGGCGTTTGATGACGGCGACGCGTACACCACCGTGCTCACGCTGACGGCAGCGCTGAAGAAACTCGGGGCGATTGATCTGGTGCTCACCGGGCGGCAGGCGGCCGATGGCGATGCGGGCCTCGTTGGCGCCGGCATCGCGGAGCGGATGGATGTGCCGGTCATTTCGTTCGCCAAAGAAATCGTTATTGAAAACCATCAGTTA
>CAMBGJ010000109.1 GCA_945865805.1 Bordetella parapertussis | reverse complement strand
CGGCGAAAAAACTTTGCTCACGCCTTTGCATCCGATAGACGTGATCGACAACATCCGCGTGCCGGTGCTGGGGTTGTACGGCGCGGCCGACACCGGCATCCCGGTGAAAGACGTGGAGCAAATGCGCACCGCCCTCGGTAAAAAGCTGTTGAGCGCATCGTCCACCCTCCATTTGTATCCCGACACGCCGCACGCATTTTTTGCCGACTATCGCCCGACGTATCGTGAAAAAGAGGCTGCCGATGCGTGGGATCGCTGCATCGCGTGGTTCAAGAAAAGCGGCGTTGCCGCGTAATCATCGATAGAGTGTTGTCTTCGTAATCGGAGAGGTGCCATGCAAGTGCTGTGTAATCTGTCGAAGCAGTACGCGCCGTTGCTCGGGCGCATACTGCTCGCTTTTCTATTTTTGCAATCAGGCTTCGACAAGCTATTGCATTACAACAAGGCCGCCGGGCTGATGGCCGCGCGCGGCGTGCCCGAGCCGCAAATTCTGCTGCCGCTGGCGATAGCCGTGTTGTTTATCGCCGGCATCATGGTGCTGGTGGGATGGAAGGCGCGCTGGGGTGCACTGGCGTTGATACTGTTCATGATTCCCGCCACGCTGTATTTTCACGGCTATTGGTCGTATCCCGAAGCGCTGCAACTGAACCAGTTTCAGCACTTCGTGAAAAACCTCGCCATCATCGGCGCGCTGCTGATGCTGCTCGGTATGGGCAGCGGCGCGCTCAGTGTCGATGGTGATGAGGGTTGTTAAAAATATCAATAAAAACAAATAGTTACAAAATGGTGCCTGACGGCGCTTTCGGCGTTGTTCTATGCCACGACAGCCATGGGTGGTGACGCCAGTGCTGATCAGCGGGGTGCGAGGTTAAACTTCCGGGAGCCCATTTCACCTTCCCCCCTCGCGCGCCGCATGCGCGAGATCGAGCCGTTTCATGTGATGACGCTGCTTGCCCGCGCGAAGGCGCTGGAAGCGCAGGGGCGCGATATCGTGCACATGGAAATCGGCGAGCCGGATTTCCCCACGCCGCGTGCGGTGTGCGATGCCGGTATCCGGGCGCTGGAACACGGCGAACTGTTTTATACGCCTGCGTTGGGCATCCCCGAACTGCGCGAGGCCATCGCGCGCTTTTACCAAACACGTTACGGCGTCACGCTCGATCCATCGCGTGTGGTGATCACCACGGGTTCATCGGGCGCACTGTTGCTTGCCATCGCCACGCTGGTGAATCCCGGCGATCAGGTGTTGATGGCCGATCCGGGGTATCCGGCCAACCGCCATTTCGTGCGCATGATGGAGGGCGAGGCGGTGGGCATACCCGTCGGCCCGGATAGTCACTACCAGCTCACACTCGAATTGATGGAACAGCACTGGGGCAGCCGCACCGTGGCCGCGCTGGTGGCCACACCGTCCAATCCCACCGGCACGTTGATCGCGCCTGCGCAAGCCAGGGCGATGGCCGCCTATGCGCGTTCGCGTGGCGGTGCCTTGATCGTCGATGAGATTTACCACGGACTGGTGTACGAGGGCGACACCCACACCGCAGTGGACGCGGGCGACCAGGTTTTCGTCATCAACAGTTTTTCGAAATATTTCAACATGACCGGCTGGCGTCTGGGCTGGATGGTGGTGCCCGAGCGCTACGTACGCGAGATCGAGAAACTGTCATAGAATGTTTATCTGTCGGCACCCACCCCGGCGCAATTGGCGGCGCTGGCGGCGTTTGATCCCGCGACGCTGGTGCTGTGCGATGCGCGCCGTACGGAATTCCGTGCACGCCGCGATTACCTGGTGCCGGCCCTGCGCGCGTTGGGTTTTGTCATCCCGCACACCCCGCCCGGCGCGTTTTACGTCTATGCGGATTGCTCGGCGCTGACACAGGACAGCCACGCCTTCGCGCTCGATTTGCTCGAAACCGCCGGGGTGGCCATCACGCCGGGGCTGGATTTTGGCGTGCACCGTGCGCGCGAGCACGTGCGTTTCGCCTACACCCGCCCGGTGGCGCGGTTACAAGAAGGTGTACGGCGTATCGGTGAATACTTATGCACACGGCGTGGCACGCGGGTGTAGTATCCCCACCATGCTCGAGTCTGCTCTCCCTGCCGGATGAAAACGCCCAAGCCTACCCAGATGCTGCAAAGCATACAGACCCTGATCGAACGGGAGGAGGGCGCGCCGTTGCCGTTAACGGTGCGTTTGCAACTTGAGGCGGCGCTGAAAGGTGCCGTGCAGCACGCGATGGGGTTAAACAGCGGCGAAGACTTTTCCACGCGCGTGGTCACCATCCTGTTTACCGACCTGCGCGGCTTCACCGCGATTCTGGAGTCGCACCCGGCGCCGGAGCTGCTCGACGTGCTGAACCGCTACCTGATTCGCATGAGCGAAATCGCCTTTGACCACGGCGGTACCATCGACAAATTCATCGGCGATTCGATCATGGTGCTGTTCGGTGCGCCCAATACCCACGAAGACGACGTGAAGCGCGCGGTGACCTGTGCAGTGGATATGCAGATCGCACTGTTCGAAATGAACAAGCAAAACAAAAAACGCGGTCTGCCCGAATTAAACATGGGCATCGGTATCAACACCGGCACGGTGATGGCGGGCGTGCTGGGCTCGGAAATTTACGCCGAATACACCGTGATCGGCGAAGAAGTGAATCTCGCCTCGCGCATCGAGGCCTATAGTCTGCGCGGCCAGATCCTGGTGAGCGAGGCCACCTATCTGCACGTGCGTGATCATGTGCTGGTTTCCGCGCCGACGGATGTCTACGTCAAGGGTAAAAAAGACCCCGTTAATCTCTACGAAATATTGGGCATCCCCTCGGCAAACAAAGTCGTGCCGCGCCAGGAAATCCGCAAAAGCCCGCGCGTCGAAACCAATATTTCGTTCAAGTTTCAATTGTTGCGCGGCAAATCGGTTGCGCCGGAGCAATACACCGGCACGGTGCTCGATATCAGCTACAACGGCGTGCTGGCGTTGCTGGATATCGACGTGCCGGCGCAATCAGACATCAAACTCGATCTGAATCTGGCCGTGGTGGGTGCCTCTGCCACCGACTTGTATGCGCGCGTGCGTCGCATGATCGACCGTGATGGTCGGCGGCTCGCCGGTATGGAATTCACCTCGGTCAGCCCGCAGAGCAGCGTGTGCATCCGCCGCTTCGTGCAACTGATGATCCAGGGCGGCGATTCGAAGTAAGCCGCGCTCAGTTCGCTCAGTTCACTCAGGTTGTCATGGTGGTGGCGCGCAGAATCAGCGATGCGCCACTTAACAGCAACAGCGCACCGATCACCTGTATCGCCTGTTCGCGCGCAAGCCGTCCGTGCAGCCGGTGGCCACACCACAGGCCCAGCGCCATTGCTGGCAACAGGGCCGCTGCGGCCAACAATACGTCCCTATTAAACAGGCCGACACCGGTGAAAATGGCGATGCGTGCCACCGAAGTAAATGAAAACACGGCGGGCACCGTGGCGCGTATCTGTTCGGGCGTGGCACCGCGCGCAGCGAAATAGAACACATAAACAGGGCCGCCCACGCCCAACGCCGACGACGTGGTGCCGGCAAAAATGCCGCAGGGTACTACCGCCCAGCGCGGCAGCCGGATGGCAGATTTGCGCGCGATCAGATAGTTGCCGCCAAACAGCAACACAAACCCGCCCAGCACCAGCAGCAGCCACTGCGTGGGCACCTTAAGCAACACAAACGTCCCCAGCGCCAGGCCGATCAGCAGGAAAGGCAGCATCGGCACGAACTCGACCTTCCATACATCCTTGCGCAATTTGAGGCCCATGCCGATGGCGCTGATGCAATCGAGCAACACCACCATGGGAATCGCGAATTTCAGCGGCATCAGGTGCGCCAGCAGCGGCACCGCAATCAGCGTAGAGCCAAATCCCGACATGCCGAAAATCAGGTAGGCAAGCACCACGATCAGCGGAACAAATACCAGAACCTCGGTGTCGGGCATGGCTGTGTGGCAGAAGAAGTGGCGGCGGCGAAGGAGCGGCGAGTATAACCAGAACCGTTACAATCACACGCCGCCGTCGGTTAACCTTGGGCGTGATGTTACGTTGGTACGGCAGGCATTGTTCGAATGGGCAACTATGCGTTTGATTCGTCGCGTGAAACCTATCCTGATATTCGTGTTGTTGATGCTGGCCGGCCACGCCCGTGCGCAAGCGCCCAGCGCGCCCGTGGCGGGAACGTCGGCGTCCGTCACCGCGAGTAAGCTGGAACTCAACGCAAAAATCGCCACAGCGCGTGAGCAGGTGCAAAACGACCGTGCACAACTCAAGCAGGCGCGTAAAGCGCTCGAAGACATCCGCAAAAACGGCGACAAGGCCACGATCGATATCGCCAGCAGCCGCGTGCGCGTCAGTCAGGCGCAGTTGAACCGTAGCCAATCCGCACTCAAGCAGTTGCGCGGGGAACGGGCCAAACTGGACGCGCCGGAGGCCGCAGCGGCCAAGGCACGCGGCGATGCCGCGCGCGCGGAGCTGGCCAAGGCGCGCGCCGAACGCGACAAGGCACGGGCGCAGCGTCAAGCCGGGGTGGACAAGGCGCAGGGCGAAGCAGCGGCGGAAAAGCGTAAGGACAATACCGCACAGGAAGCCCGGCGTCCGACCGAAACTGCCGATCGCGCTGCCGTCAAGGCGCGTGGCGAAGAAGCGCGCGACGCCCAGCGCGCGCAAAAAGATCAGACTACCGCCGAACGCGAGCAGGCCCGTAAACTGCGCGAGCAGCAGGAAGTGGAGCGCGCCGAAGCGCAAAAGAAACGTGAGCAAGATAAAAAGGCACCGCCGAATCGTTCGCTGTTGCCGTTTTGAGGCAGGATGTCACTGGTTGACGTAAATTTAATGTAAAGAGGCAGCACCGAAAATGACAGAAATTATTTTGATACGCCACGGCGAAACCGCGTGGAACCGCGAACGACGCATGCAAGGTCAGACCGATACGCCACTGTCGGATATTGGCCGCGCGCAAGCCGAGGCGCTCGGGCAGCGTATGGCGACGCACCCATTCAGCGCGCTTTACAGCAGCGATTTGTCGCGCGCCTACGAGACGGCGGCTGCGGTGGCCCGTGTCAGTGGACGCGAGATACGCCGCGATCCGGCATTGCGCGAACGCACCTTTGGCATTTTTGAAGGACTGACCTATGCCGAAATGGCGCAGCGGTATCCCGAGGAACACGCGCGATTTTTGCAGCGTGATGCGGATTACGCCGTGCCAGGGGGAGAAAGCCCACGTCAATTCTATGAACGCGGTCTCACGTGCATCAATGGCATCGCCGATGCGCACCCGAACGAATGCGTGGTCGTGGTCACGCACGGCATGGTGCTCGACACCCTGCATCGCGCCGCGCGCAATATGTCGCTGACCGAAAAGCGCGATGCGCCGCTGTATAACGCCAGCCTCAACACCTTTCGCCGCGAAGGCTCGACGTGGATTGAAGTGTCGTGGGGCGATATCACCCATCTGACCGAAGCCGGCGTGACGCACTTTGACTGGCGTGCGTCGTAGCACCCGGCGTGGTTAAGCGATGCCCGCCAACGAACACGTGGTGTTGGTTCACGGCTTGTGGACGCATGGCGTGGTGATGGCCTGGATGGCGCGGCGCATCGAGCGCAGCGGCTACACCGTGCATTGTTATACCTACCCGTCGGTGCGCATGAACATGGCGGAAAACGCGAACCGCCTGGCGGCGTTTTGTCAGTCGCTGGGCGCGCGCCCTTTGCATTTGGTGGGGCACAGCCTCGGCGGCTTGCTGATCGCGCGCCTGCTCGACGAGCCGCATCGCCTGAACATCGGTCGGGTGGTGTTCATGGGCTCGCCGTTTGCCGACAGTTTCGCCGCGCGACGCCTGTCGCGCGTGCGCATTGGCCGTGCGGCAGTGGGTGCCTCCATCGCGGAATGGCTGCGCGGCGCGCGCCCGCAAAATCTGGCGCGCTTTGAAATCGGCGCCATAGCCGGTGATCTGGGCGTCGGACTTGGCGTGGTGGTGGTGCCCGATTTGCCGCGCCCGCACGACGGCACCATCAGCGTGGCGGAAACCCAGGTGCCCGGCGCGCGCGATCACATGGTGCTGCGCGTCAGCCATACCGGCATGGTGATGTCGACAGCAGTGGTGCGGCAGGTGTGCGAATTTTTGCGCCGCGGAAAATTCCTGCGCGCCGAGCGCGGCTGAACACTGAACGCCATGCGGTTACCGAAGATCATATGTATCTTATTGTTTTTATTGAGTTTTTCCGGTTGCGCGCAGATCGGCTATTACGCTCAGTCGATCCGCGGCCAGCTCGATATCTGGGCGCGTGAAAAACCCATCAGCGAGGTTATGGGTGACGCCGCGTCGCCACAGACGCTGCGTGACCAACTCGCGCTGGTGTTAAAAGCGCGGGCGTTCGCCAGCAGTGAACTGGGTTTGCCCGACAATCAATGTTACCAGCGCTACGCTGATTTGCAACGGCCGTTTGTGGTGTGGAATGTGTTTGCCGCGCCGGCGTTTTCAACGCAACCGGTGCAGTGGTGTTTTGTGATGGCAGGCTGCGTGCACTACCGCGGCTATTTTTCCAAGGTCGATGCCGATGCCTTTGCCGCTGCCGCTGCCGCGCAAGGCAACGATGTGTACGTCGGCGGCGTGCCGGCGTATTCCACGCTGGGATGGTTCGCCGACCCGGTGCTCAACACCTTTGTGAATTATCCGCCGGTGGAATTGGCGCGCATTATTTTTCACGAGCTGTCGCATCAGGTGGTGTATGTGAAGGACGATTCCGTGTTCAACGAATCGTTCGCGGTGGCGGTGGAACGCGAAGGCGTGCGGCGCTGGATTGAAAAACACGGTGCTGCGCAAGACCGCGAAACCATCGCCCAACGCGAGATACGCCGCGCGGACTTTTTAGCGCTGGTGCAACGCTATCGCGCGCGGCTCGATACGCTCTACCAGCAGGGTCTGGCACCCGAGGCCGCGCGAGCCGCCAAGCAACAGGTATTCGATGCCATGAAACGCGATTACGAAACACTGAAAACATCGTGGGGCGGCCACACCGGCTACGACCGCTGGTTCGCGCAGCCGCCCAATAACGCGTTGCTGGCGTCGGTGGCGATCTACACCCAACGCGTGCCCGCGTTCGAGGCCCTGTTACGTGAACAGGGCGGCGATCTGCCACAATTTTTTGCCGCAGTTAAAGCCTTGGCCCAGCTGGATCGCGCCGCGCGTGATCGGGCGCTGCGCAGCTATGCGCCTGATGCCGACGCAGCCGCAGTGGCTGCGGGCGCGCTGCGATGATGGTGCGATGGGCGATGAAGGTGGCGGGCTTGTTTTAGCGATCAGCGGCCTTATCCTGTAGCCGCTGCTCGCGTTTTTCCTGCAAGCGTTTGAAGCGTTCGGATTTGTCGCTATCCCTGTCCCTGTCCCTGTCCCTGTCTCTGTCCAGGTTCGCTTTTTTGTCGTCGCGGCGCTGGTCCATTTTGTCGCGGCGCTCCTGCTGCCGCAGTCGGCGGCGTTCTTCGACACGCTGGTGTATGGCTTCGCGCCGAGCCGCCGCGCGCCCATCGACGAGCGCCATGCGCCTGAAAAACAACGGCTCGCCATCCAGCAGACGCGGCGCCAGACGCCGGTTAAACGGCATGAAGGCGACGCGTCCGCGTTGAATCACAATTTCTTCGCCGGCCTCGTTGCGGATAAAGGTTTCGCCGTCATTCACCTTGTCGAAAGCCCCCGCTTCATGGTCGCCCAGCTCGCTATCGCCAGCGGGGTATTACGCAGGCTCGTGGTCGGTGCCGCGGATGCCGATGGTCGCCGTCGGCGTGTTGATCGCGTAGCCGGAACGGTTGGATTGCCCGATCAGGCCGGTGATCATGCGTAGCGCGCCCTTGGTGAGTTCGATCACGCTGCTGTTCTGCGCGGCGCGGCCGTCCTCCGCGTAACGGTATCTCCCGATGCGTATTTCGGTGGACGGGCGCACGGTGATCGTCGCGCCGTCGTTCATCTCGAACAGCGCCCAGGAATTGGCACCGGTACGCACCTGATCGCCCTCGTTGATTTCCAGGCCGGACACGGCATTTTTGCTGTTGCCTTTGGCGATGACTTTCACATCGCCCTCGAACGAATCGAGTTTGCCGGCAGCGGCCCACAGCCAGGTGGGAAAAAGACAGAGCAGGATAATCAATAGTCGTTTCACAAGGAGATTCCAGTCGAAAACCGCATTCAGCCGCGTCCGCGTATTTTAGTGCGGCAAGGGCCGATGTGCACGGCCCGTGCTGTAGAATGCGCGCCTCTGAAAGCCCCCCGAAATGACACGACGCACAGCGGCTGAACTTGAATTGCGGCTTCGCAATCTGCCGCAACCGGCCTACCCCGATGATTTGCCCGTGGTGGCGATGCGGGAAGAGATCACGCGCGCGATCGCTGAACATCAGGTGGTGATCATCTGCGGCGAAACCGGTTCAGGCAAAACCACGCAGTTGCCGAAAATCTGTCTCGAGCTCAAGCGCGGTGTGCAGGGCTTGATCGGCCACACGCAGCCACGCCGCATCGCCGCGCGCACGGTCGCCACGCGCATCGCGCAGGAACTGAAAAGCCCGCTGGGCCAAGCCGTCGGCTACAAGGTGCGCTTTACCGACAAGGTGTCGCAGAACACCTATATCAAGCTGATGACCGATGGCATCCTGTTGGCGGAAACGCAGGGTGACCGTGAGTTGCGCGCCTACGACACGCTGATCATCGATGAAGCGCACGAGCGCAGTCTGAATATCGATTTCTTGCTGGGGTATCTCAAGCGCCTGTTACCGCGGCGACCGGATTTGAAGGTGATTGTGACTTCGGCGACGATAGATGCCGAGCGGTTTGCGGAACACTTCTCGCACAGGGGTAAACCGGCACCCGTGATCGAGGTATCGGGGCGGATGTTTCCGGTGGAGGTTAGGTATCGGCCTTTGAAGACAAAAGCCTCCATCACCCCCGGTCCCGGAGGGGGACGGGAGAAATCGTTGCAAGAGGATGAGGACATCGAGGCCGCGATACTGGATGCCGTAGACGATCTCGCCCGCGACAGAGCCGGCGGCGACATCCTGGTGTTCCTTCCCGGCGAACGTGAAATCCGCGAAACCGCCGAGGCCCTGCGCAAGCATCATCCCAGCGGTGCGGAGATTCTGCCGCTGTTCGCGCGGCTGTCGTTCGAGGAACAGGATCGCGTATTCAAACCCCACGGTAACCGCCGCATCGTGCTGGCGACCAACGTGGCGGAAACCTCGCTTACGGTGCCCGGCATACGGTATGTGATTGATCCGGGTGTCGCTCGCATCAACCGCTACAGCTACCGCAACAAAGTCGAGTTGCTGCAAACCGAAAAAATTTCGCGCGCTTCCGCCAATCAGCGCGCGGGCCGTTGCGGGCGCGTGGCGGCGGGCATATGCATACGCCTCTATGATGAGGAAGACTTCGCCGCGCGCGATGAATTCACCGACCCGGAGATACTGCGCTCGTCGCTGGCGTCGGTGATCCTGCGCATGAAAGCGCTGAAAATCGGCGATGTGGAGGATTTCCCGTTTCTGGAGCCGCCGCCGCCGCGCATGATCGCTGACGGCTACCAGTTGCTCGCCGAGCTGGGCGCGGTCGATGACGAAAACCAGCTCACGGATGTGGGCTGGCAACTGGCAAAGTTTCCGATCGATCCGCGCATCTCGCGCATGATCCTCGCGGCCAGGCAGGAGAACTGTCTTGCCGAGGTGTTGATCATCGCCTCGGCGTTGTCAGTGCAGGATCCGCGCGAGCGGCCGTTTGAGCGCGCCGAGGCCGCCGACCGCGCGCACCAGCCGTTTCAGGATGAGCGTTCGGATTTCATGGGCTACCTGAAAATCTGGGCGTTTTTCGACGAGGCGATCAAGCACAAAAAATCCAACCGCAAGTTGGCCGAGCAGTTGGCGGAAAGTTTTCTGTCGCAACGGCGTTTGCGCGAGTGGCGCGATATCCACGGGCAGCTTGCCTCGCTGACCGCCGAAATGGGTTTGCGTGAAAATCAGCTTCCCGCCACATTCGAGCAGATACACCGCGCGCTGTTGGCCGGATTGCTCGGTAACCTTGGCTTCAAAAACGACGAGGGCGAATACCTTGGTGCGCGCGGCATCAAATTCACGGTCTTCCCCGGCTCGGTGCTGCGCAAGTCACAGCCCAAGTGGGTGATGGCCGCCGAGCTGGTGGAGACCCAGCGCCTCTACGCGCGCTGCGTGGCGAAAATCGATCCGGACTGGATCGAGCGCATCGCCGGCGCGATGGTGAAGCGCCACACCTTTGATCCGCATTGGGAAAAAGATCGCGCCATGGTCACGGCCTACGAGCGCGTCACGCTGTACGGGCTGACGATCGTGCCCAAGCGCAGCGTGAACTATGGCCCGATCAATCCGCTGGAAGCACGCGAAATTTTTATCCGGCGCGCGCTGGTCGAAGGGGATTATCAAACCACGGCACAATTTTTTCTTAAAAATCAAATAGTGATAAAAGAAGTGCAGGCGCTCGAACACAAGGCGCGCAAGCGCGATGTGTTGGTCGACGACGAAACTATTTTCGCGTTTTACGACGCACTGGTGCCGCGCGACATCCACAACGGCGTGGCGTTCGAGGCCTGGCGTGGCGAGGCCGAAGAAGCTGATCCGCGCCTGTTGCTGCTCACGCGCGAGTATCTGATGCGCCATTCGGCCATCGACATCACCGAGGCGCAGTTTCCCGAAACGCTGCGTGTGAATGAAACGACGTACAAGCTGCGTTACCGTTTCGAGCCGGGACATGCGCTGGATGGCGTGACCATAACGGTGCCGCTGCATCTGCTCAACACGCTGGATGAAACCCCGTTCGACTGGCTCGCGCCGGGCATGATCCGCGACAAGGTGGGTGCGTATCTCAAAGCGTTGCCGAAAAATCTGCGGCGCAATTTGTTCCCGCTGCCGGAGCAGGTGACAGCGTTTCTCACCGCGTGCGATGCACGCAAGCCCTTTGTCGAAGCGCTGGCGAATTTTGTGCGGAGCCGCGCGGGGCAACTGGTGTCGCCCGAGGTGTGGGACGGCGCGGACATACCCCCGCATCTGAAAATGATCTTCCGCGTCATCGACGATGCCGGGCGCGAAATGGCGAGCGGGCGCGAATTGGCCGCGCTGAAAGCGCAATTGGGGCAGGCCGCGCAGCTGACCTTCAGCAAGGTTGACACCGGCATCGAGCGCGACAACCTCAAGGTGTGGGACTGCGGCGACCTGCCCGAACAGATCGCATTCACACGCAATGGTCGCAAGCTCACTGGCTATCCCGCGCTGGTGGACGAACGCGAGAGCGTGGCGATCCGTTTGTTCGACGTTAAGCAGGCCGCGGATGAAGCCATGCGTCTGGGCGTCACGCGCCTGATGCGCCTGGCGTTGAAGGAGCAGATGAAGCAGTTGGAAAAAAATCTGCGCGGCTTCGATCAGGCGGCACTGCAGTTGCGCGGCGTGGCGAGCGTGGATGATCTGCGCGAAGACGTGATCGCCGCGATCACCGATCGTGCGTTCATCGGCGAAGACGCGCTGCCGCGCACGCAAAAGGAATTCGAGGCGCAGATCAAGCGTGCGCGTACACGCCTGCCCGCAGTGAGCGAGGGGGCGTGCCGGTTGTTAAGCGCGATTGGCGTGAAGCACCATCAGGTGTCGCTCGCGCTGGGGGCGGCCAAGGGCGGGTCAGGACCATTAGCACGGCCCACTGCCGATTTGAAAGATCAGTATAAGTATATGATTTATAAGGGATTTTTTAAGCTGACGCCTTGGGAGCAATTGACGCACTTGCCGCGCTACCTGCAAGCCATGCAGCGGCGTCTGGAAAAATATCCGCGTGACCCGGCGCGCGATGCACGGCACGTGGCGAGCATAGGCGAGTGGTGGCAGCGCTATCAGGACGCGCTGGAGAAACAAACCAAGGCGGGTGTGGTCGACGCGCGCCTGCGCGAATTTCGCTGGCAACTGGAGGAACTGCGCGTATCGCTCTACGCGCAGGAACTCAAAACGCCGTATCCGGTGTCGTACAAGCGTATTGAAAAATTCTGGAACGGCATGCGGTAAAGTTTGGCGATGTCGGGCGGGTATAATTTTTCAGCGCAATCGGAAAACCCTTTTTTTGCCACAGAGGACACAGAGTAAGGCGGTTCGGGGGGGGCTCTGTGACCTCGGTGTCCTCTGTGGAGAATGCCTTTGAATGTGTTGTTCGGGCCGAATAGTTTCAAAGCGATTTTCAAAACTTTCATGCGGTGATGCCATGACTGAACACAATCGAACCCTGGCCATCGCCGAGCGCGTCAGCGCCATCCGCTATGCCGATCTGAATACGGACACGGTCGCCATGGTGAAGCGGCTGATCGCCGACGGCGTGGCGGTGGCTATCGCCGGCAGTCTGGAAGAACCGCCGCGCATTTTGTCGGAGCATGTGCTGGCGCTGGGTGGGGCGGCGCGCGCGACGGCGTGGGGCTTTGGCTACAAAACCACGGCGGTGCAGGCGGCGTATCTGAACGCGGCATCGATGCACGTGCTGGATTTTGAGCCGATGTCCCATCCGCCGACGCACGCGGTGTCGCCCACCGTGCCAGTGGCGTTCGCGCTGGCGGAGGCGCGCCACACCGACGGCCGCGACATCATCGCCGCCTGCGCCAAGGGCTTCGAGATGCAGGGCCGCGTGCTGGCGGCGGCCGACCCGAAGCGCGGTTCGTTGCCGTTTCACACACCGGGCGTGATTGGCGTGATGGGTTCCACCGTCGCGGCGGCGCATATGATGAAGCTCAATGCCGAGCAGTTGGCGCACGCTTTTGGTGTCGCCACGTCGCGCTGCAGCGGCTTGTCGGCCAACACCGGCTCGATGGTGAAATGCACGCACTGCGGTAACGTCGCGGCTGCGGGGCTGGAAGCAGCGGCGCTCGCTGCGCGCGGCTTTACCGCGAACCCATCGATCTTCGATGCGCCGCACGGCTATGTCGATACCTTCTTCAAGGCGGGGTTTGATTACGATGTGTTGATGCAATACGGCAAGCCGTACCGCTGCGTGGATCCGGGCATGGCGATCAAGTTTTACCCGTCGAAATACCCCACGCACTTTGCTATCGCGGCGGCGCTGGACGCACGTTCCGCGATAACAAACCCGGCGAATATTCAGTCGGTGCATATGGTCTCGCCGGAAATTCTGGACGCTAATCGCCCGCAACCGCGTAGCGGTCTTGAAGGCAAATTCAGTTTTCAGTATGTCGCCGCGGCGGCGCTGCTCGATGGCGTGATCAGGCGCGAGACCTTTATCGATGAGCGGCGCTTCAGCCGTGATATGGCCGATCTGCTCGGCAAAATCACGCTGACACAGGATGCGACTATCGCCAAAGACACGCGCCGCATGCATGTTGCGATCAACGTCACGCTGAACGATGGCACAGTGATCAGCCGCACCTGCAACAAGCCGCCGGGTACTTGGGGCGAACCGATTCCCGAGGATCTGCATCGCGCGAAAATTCACGATTGCCTGGCCACACGCCTCGATGAGCAGAAGCTCGCGCGCGTGATCGACATGCTCGATCACCTTGAACGGCTGGCTACGCCGGATGTCGTGGATTTATGTGCGCTGTTGGCGTGTAAAGACCATTAAACTTCGAAAACCCTATCCGCCACAGCGGACACAAAGAACACAGAGATTTCTCTGTGATCGCTGTGTCCTCAGTGGCAAATCGCTTTTTTCCGCACAGGAGGCGCAATGCCCAAAGCAGCCGTAGCAGGTGGTGAAATCGCCTACAAAGACGCCGGTCAAGGCGAGCCGGTGGTATTTGTCAGCGGCCTTAACGGCGTAGGGCGTTACTGGACGCCGCAAGTACCGTTGTTCTCGAAGCACTTCCGCGTGATTACCTACGACCAGCGCGGCACTGGCGGCAGTGATCGCATTCAGCGCGAGTTCTCAGTCGATCAAATGGCGGCAGAACTCATCGCTCTGATGGACGTACTGAAAATCGAACGCGCGCATCTGGTGGGCATGTCCACCGGTGGTGCCATTGGGCAAACGATAGCGATAGAACATCCCGAGCGGCTGATGAAGCTGGCGTTGTGCAGCACCTGGACGCATTGCGATCCGTGGTTCCGGCGTTTGTTTCACGCGCGGCGCGACATGTATCTGCAAGCGGGGGCGGATTTGCATGCGCAGTTTCATCCGCTGTTTTTGTATTCGCCCGACTACGTGAACGCACACGACGCCGAGATCGAAGCGGATCGCGCACGCGCGCCAACCCAATCGTCGCCGGTGGAAGTATCGGTGGGGCGCATCAACGCGCTGCTCAAATTTGATCGCCGCGCGGGCTTGCCCAACATCAAAGCCGAGACGCTGGTGATGGGAACAGGCACCGATTTCATCACGCCAAGTTATTTCTCGAAGGCGCTGGCGCAAACCATCCCCGGTGCGAAGCTCACCCTGTATGAAGACGGCGGACACTCGTTTACCACCACGCGGGCGGAACCGTTTAATCGTGATTTGATGGCGTTCCTTTTGTCGAAGTAATGAAAGGGCGGATTCAAGTCTGAAGTGCAACCGCGTTATGATGCGAGTGTAG
>CAMBGJ010000108.1 GCA_945865805.1 Bordetella parapertussis | reverse complement strand
GCGCAATACCAAAGACTTCATTGCGTTGGCCAAGGCACGGCCCAGCGAACTGAATTTCGGCACGGCGGGCGCAGGCTCCAGCACGCACATGATCGCCGAGTTGTTCAATGTGGTGGCCAGTACCAAACTCCAGCATGTGCCGTACAAGGGCAGTGCGCCCGCGATGGCTGATTTGCTCGGCGGACAGATACACTTGATGTTTGAAAACCTGCCCGTGGCGATCCAGCACGTGCGCTCGGGCCGCATCCGCGCCATCGGAATGACCAGCCGCACGCGTTCGCAAAGCATGCCGGAAGTGCCGACCATCGCCGAATCCGGCTTGCCGGAGTACGAGGCCACCGCGTGGTTCACCATAGGCGCGGCGGCGAAAGTGCCTGGCGATATTGTGCGTAAGTTGAATACTGATATCGACGCGTGGATTAAGGCGCCGGACATGCAAACGCGCTGGAAGGAGATGGGCGTGACGCCGCTGGGCGGGCCGCCAGAAGTTGCGGTGAAGTTTTTCGCCAGCGAAACGGTGAAGTGGAGCCGCGTGATTAAGGCGGCGAATATTCGCGCGGATTAAGCTGGTGCCAAAAATATTCTCTCTCTGTCGTTCCCGCATACGCGGGAATGACAGGCAGAGTTTTTCGGTTTCGTGATGGCGAAGTGCGATTCTTAAATAGTTGTTTAAAAACAAATGCTTATATGAAATTCAACGCCGTCACCCTCGAAATGCTATGGACGCGCCTTATCTCCATAGTCGACGAAGCCGCCGCCGCGCTGGTGCGCACCTCGTTCTCGACCATCGTCCGCGAATCGAACGACTTTGCCTGCGTGCTGACCGATGCACGCGGGCGTTCGCTGGCGCAGGCCACCGACAGCATTCCGTCGTTCATCGGCACCGTGCCGCGCACCATCAAACATTTTCTCAAGGAATTCCCGCTTGAAACGCTGGAGCCGGGCGATGTGTTGATCACCAACGATATCTGGCTCGGTACCGGCCATTTGCCGGATATCACTTGTGCAAAGCCGATTTTTTTGAAAAAGAAACTCGTCGGTTTCGCCGGCTCGGTGGCGCACGCGCCCGATATCGGCGGACGCATGCGCTCGGCCGACGCGCGCGAGGTGTTCGAGGAAGGCTTGCAGATTCCGGTGATGAAGGTGATCCGCCGCGGCAAGCTCGATGAAACCTTTGAGCGCTTCGTGCGCAAAAACGTGCGCGTGCCGGATCAGGTGATGGGTGATCTGTGGGCGCAATTTACCGCCCTGCATTTGATCGAAAACCGCGTGCTATCGGTGCTGGCCGAACACAAGTTGAATACGCTGGAAGACCTGGCCGACGAAATCCACCGTCGTTCCGAGGCGGCCATGCGTGCCGCGATCCGCGAAGTACCCAACGGCGTTTACCATCATCAAGCGGTGTGCGATGGCTTTGAAAGACCCATTGAACTCAAAATGGCGATGACGGTTACCGATGACGCCATCGCCATCGATTTCGCCGGCTCGGCGGCGCAGGTGCCGCGTTCGATCAATGTGTGCCTCGCCTACACCATTGCCTATACCTCGTATGGCGTGAAGGCGGTGCTGTCGCCGAATATCCCCAACAACGAAGGCGTGCTGCGCCCGATCACGATTACCGCGCCCGAAGGCTCCATCGTCAACTCCACGCCACCGGCGGCGGGCGGTGCGCGCGCGCTGATGGGGCATTTTCTGCCGATGATGGTGATCACTGCGCTGGCGAAGGCCATGCCGCAAAAAGTGGTGGCCACCATCGGCTCGCCGTTGTGGTGCATCAACCTTTCGGGTGTGCGCACGAACGGCAAGAGTTTTACCAACCTCTTTTTCATGAACGGCGGCTTCGGCGCGGCGCATGACCGCGACGGCGCCAATGTACTGAGCTGGCCGAGTAATATTTCGTCGACGCCAGTGGAGATGATCGAGCAATTGTCGCCGCTGCATGTGAAGCACCGGCGCTTGCGTACGGATACCGGCGGGCGTGGGCAATTTCGCGGTGGCACCGGTCAGGAAATCCTCTTCGAGAATCGCTCTGAACTGCCGTTGACGGTAGCGTTTCTGGCGGAGCGCACGAGAGCGGAAACCGCGCCTGCGGGCATCGCCGGTGGAGAAGCTGGAACGCCAGGTGCGGTGTTGATCAACGGCCAGCGCGCCGACCCCAAGGTGCAGCATGTGGTTGCGCCGGGCAGCACGATGGAACTTAAGACGCCAGGCGGCGGCGGATATGGTGTGGTGGCGCGGCGCGATGCGGCGTTGATCGATGGTGATATTGAGGATGGCTATGTCAGCGTGTAATGACGAGGGCGCGGTTAGGGTAGGCACGGTTTTTGTGCCCACGCGGACAAAACAGATGGTGGGCACAAAAACCGTGCCTACCCTACGAGCGGGTTGGAAGCCATGACGCAATACGCCCTGGGTATCGACATCGGCGGCACCTTCACCGACATCGTGGTTTACGACGCCACGCGCGGTACCTCGGCCGCGCACAAGGAACTCACCACGCCGGAAGCGCCGCATCGCGGCGTCATCACCGGCATACAAAAACTCTTCGGCGCTGAAGGCATCGCCTGCAAGGATGTGTCGCGCGTGGTGCATGCGACCACGCTCTTTACCAACGCGCTGATCGAGCGCAAGGGCGCGCCGACGGGGCTGATCACCACAGCGGGTTTTCGCGACACGCTCGAATTGCGCCGCGAACACAAGTACGAGCTTTACAACCTGTTTATGGAACTGCCACGGCCGCTGGTGCGCCGCAGCCTGCGGTTGGAAGCGCCGGAGCGCATCGGGCCGGACGGAAAAATCGAGCAGCCGCTGGATGTGGGTGCCTTGCTGGCGGCCACGGCGAAGCTCAAGGCGGCGGGCATCGGCACGTTGGCGATTGCCTTCCTGCATGCCTACGCCAACGACGCGCACGAGGTCGAGGCGCGCGCGGTGATTCTCGAACGGCACCCAGAGTTGTTTGTCTCGCTGTCGTCCGAAGTCGCGCCGCAGATACGCGAATACGAGCGCACCTCCACCACCGTGGCCAACGCTTATATCAAGCCGCTGGCCGACAGCTATCTGGATTTGATGAGCTGCGAAATTGCCCAGCTTGGCATCAAAGCGCCGCTCTTCATGATGCTCTCCAACGGCGGCCTGACGCATATCGATGAAGCCAAGCGCGTGCCGATACAGTTGCTCGAATCCGGCCCGGCGGCGGGCGCGCTGGCAGGGTCCACGTTCGGTTTGCGTTCGAAGGCGCGCGACGTGCTGGCGTTCGACATGGGCGGCACCACGGCCAAACTGGCGATTGTGGAAAACGGTGCGCCGCTGATCGCCTATCAGTTCGAGGCGGGCCGCCAGCAGCGCTTCATGGAAGGCAGCGGTTTGCCGATTAACATTTCGACGATTGAATTGATCGAAATCGGCGCGGGTGGCGGCAGCATAGCCAGCATCGATGCGCTGGGCTTGCTCAAGGTTGGGCCAGAAAGCGCGGGTGCCGCGCCCGGCCCCGCGTGTTACCAGCGCGGCGGCACGGCTGCCACGGTGACAGATGCCAATCTGGTGCTGGGCTATCTTGATGCGGCCACGTTCGCCGGTGGTACGGTACCGATAGATGCCGACCTTGCGCGTGCCGCGATAGTGCCACTGGCGCAACGCTCAAAGCTCAGCGTCGAAGAAACCGCGTGGGGCATTCATTCAGTCGTCAACGAAAACATGGCCGCTGCCGCGCGCGTGCACGTGGCCGAGCGCGGGCATCACGTCGGCGATTTTTCCTTGCTCGCCACCGGCGGCGGTGGGCCGCTGCATGGCTGCGAAGTCGCGCGCCGACTCGGAATCAAGCGCGTGATCTGCCCGCCCAGCGCGGGCGTGGCGTCGGCGTTGGGCTTATTGATGGCGCCCGCGCGCATAGACCGTGTGACGACGGTGGCGAGGCGGCTCGGCGACATGAACTGGCGCACATTTGAAAGCGCCTATGTAAAACTCGAACGCGAAGCGGGCGTGGTTATCGCCAAAACAGTGGCGAAGCGCACGAAGGTGACGGTTGTGCGCTCGGCGGATATGAGGTTTGTCGGACAGGGGTTTGAACTGGTGGTGGCGTTGCCGCCCGGTCCTTACGGTGTGCGTTCGGTTAGCGCGCTGCGCGCAGCGTTCACAGCGGTGTACGGCAAAACCTTCGGCCACGTGCCGCCGGTGGGTGAAATCGAAATCATCAACATCCGCGTGGCGGCATCGGCGCAAGTGGCGACGGGCGAGCTTAAAGTGGCCAGCGGCAAACGTGGCGCTTCGAATGCGTTAAAGGGCAAGCGTAAAGCATGGGTAGGGGCGCGCGAACGCTTTGAAGACCTGCCCGTGTATGACCGTTACCGGCTCGCCATCGGTGTGGCGGTGCGCGGGCCGACGATTATCGAGGAGGATTCGACTACGTTGATATTGCCGCCGGGGGCCGTGGCTAAGGTGGAGCGGTCGGGGAATATTGTGGTGGGGTTGTAAGTTGGCGGTGAGCCCTGCGACAAACTCAGGACAGGCGTAGCGAACTCCAACGATTGCGGTGCATTACCACCAACGTTGGGGTTTCTGCGTCACCCCAACCTACTAATCTATCGCGTCCGGTCCACAGCGGTAGCCCGGAACAGGTTGTCAACTGATGGGCCGTTTGCAAACTGTAAAAATTTTAGCGCCTCCTCTTTTTTCGAGCTTGTCGCGTCGATACCGGCAAAAAACTCCACGTAGCTTTGCAGTTCTTTGGGAAGCGGCCCGGCGTAGTCAACGTTTTCTTTGAGATGGATGAATTCCGAAATGAAGCTCACGACCATATCCGCCTCGCCATTCACCAGCCACTTTGGGAACGTTCCTCGGGCGAAGACTTGGGTTTTTGATTTCTATTCCTCGACGAGCGACAGGTCTTTTTGCAACTTTTCGAGAAAGCTCAAGGCTACGGATCCCTCTGAACCGCCGATGATTTTTGCGCCGCGAAGGGCATTCTTGAATCCTTCGACAGTGTTGATATCGGGTTTGGGATACCCCTTTCTCAAACCGAGTCCGTAACCAATTTTCCCAATTTCGATGACACTATCTTTCGATAGTTCGCCTGATGCCCCCCATCCCTCAATATTGTCACGTGTCGTAATCACAATATCGAATTTTTCGCCCTTACGGATACGCCCCCGAATAATGGCGCCGGTGTTTATGGTTAGCGCTATCTCTGCCTTGGATTCTGACTTATAGGCATTCACTATACCTTGTCCTAGCGCCTGAAGCGGGAGCGTGCAGAGTATCGATAACCCTTCAGCCCCAGCATGGTTAACGAGCAAAGATAATGCAAGAAAAGAGGTTATCAATTTCTTCATTTCAAATCTCCCGCATTTTGTTGAATGGGCTGGGTGGGCGAATTGCGCTTTACCGGAGTGAGCGGCTTAAACCGCCCGCACCCGCGGCCGAAATATCGCCGTATGCAACATCTCAGCCACGGTCTGTTGCCCGCACCGCACTGCCACATACAGCCGCACAAACTCATGTCCCTTGTGATTCCATTTTACCTCGGGAATCGCACGCACTTCATACTCGGTGCCCACGCGCGCCGCTGCAAGAAATGTGATGCGGCTGGCGACGTGTATCCACGCCGGGAGGATGAAGCGTTTGCGCAGCACGAAATTCGCCTGCCGCAGGATGAAGCCGGGATGCAGCAGCGGCGTCGCGCCTTCGCGATACAATGGCAAGTCATCGCGCGAGTCATCGCACCAAACGAAATTTTCTTCGCGTGTGGGCGACCAGGCGAGGGCGGGGAAGGGTTGGTTGATGGCCATTAAATCCCAAGTGACCGTGGGCCGTTCGGCCTGTGGCGGGGCGGGCGCGAGGTTGCTGCGAGCGTCGGGCTTCGTGGTGGCAAGCGGTAACGCCGCGCTCATGCGTGCGAGTTCGACGCCCTGTTCGTTGAGGCAGGTGAGCGTGTGTGATGCATCGTTGTTGTCGGCAGTGTTAATGGTGAGCAGCTCGCCTTCGTAAGCGGGCTTGCCGAAGGTCACCTCTGCTGTGCCGCGCGCGAGCCACGCTTCACCGTAACGCGCGACCATCGGCCGCGTCATGTGGCTGAACACCGTGACGCCAGGCACCAGGCCGCCTTTGAAGCCTAATTGCCGCGCGACATCGTCGCTGTGCATGCGGTTTTCGGATTCGGTGGAGGCGTTGTGGGTGCGCACTTGATAGGGGGTGGCGTTCATCGGTAAGTCCTTTGTAAGTATTTGTTTTTAAAAAATTATTTAGCCATACCCAAGGCGGATAACCCAGCACGCATCTCATCCTGCTGTTCATTCAAAATCTTGCGGCTGGCCTCGGCACCGGCGAAGTTGTCGCTCCACTGGTTTTTCTCCAGATGCATTTTCCATTCGGCACTGGCCACGGCGCGCGCGAGGGCCGCTTCCCAATACGCGATCTGTGCGGCGCTCATGGCCTTGGGGCCGATCACGCCGCGTAGATTATCGACTTCGACCGCGATTCCCTGTTCGTGCCACGTCGGCACTGCCGCCAGCGCCCCCACATAACGGCGCGGCGCGGTGAGGCCGATGATGCGGATGCGTCCGGCGATGTGATGCGGAGCAAGGTTCGACGCAGCCGTGCTGACCACATCCACATGGCCGCCGAGCAGCGCGGTGACGCCCTGCGACACCGACTGAAACACCACGGCCTTGAGTTTTTTCGCATCACCGCCTGCGGCCTGCGTGACCAGCGCCAGCGCGATATGCCCCGAGTTGCCGAGGCTAGTGCCGATGGCGGCGCTGACCGTACCGGCGTCGGCTTTCAGCCGCGCGGCCAGATCACGGCCGTTGCGTATCGGCGAATCCGCGCGTACGGCGACGGCGACCGACTCGCTGAACAACTGCGCAACCGACGTGACATCGGAAAAATGCAACGTGCTGCGACCGGTGATGTGATTGGTGATGAGGTTCGCCGTGCTGATCGCCAGATGGTGGCCGTCCAACGGATTTTGATTAAGCCCCATCCACGCCACCACGCCGCCCGAGGCGGGTTTGTTGATGACGTTAACGGGCACCTCGGTGATTTTTTGTTCCTGCAGGATTTTTTGCACCAGCCGCGCGAGATTATCCGAGCCGCCGCCCGCCGCTGACCCGGCGACGAGCTCGACGTGGCGGGTGGGTTTCCAGGTGGCGGGGGTTTGCGCCAGGGCACTTGGGGCGAACACAATATTGGTGGTCAGGCACAGCAGGCCCACGGTATGGCGAACTTGTCTGACTGTGCAGTGAACCATGGGGGCAAGTGTATGCAAAAACATCAACGCGGGCGGATCAATCGCGCAAAACAAATGTTGGCGGATCAAACGCCGTAACACGCGGCAACTCGCCCTTGAACAATTCCACCTCCACCAGCGTGGTGTGCGCGGTGCAGCCTTGGGTGAGTTTGGAAGTGCCTTTGTCGAGTGTCAGCACATTGGGATTGCCGTGTTTTTCGAGCGAGTTGTCCACGCTTAAATCAAGCGGATCAAACCACGCCCCGGTGGGCAGCACGGCCACGCCTTGCCGCACGCCGTCGTCGATTTTGATGCCTGCGAGACATGCACCGCGATCATTGAACACGCGCACCACGTCGCCTGCCTTGATGCCGCGTGCGGCGGCGTCTTGCGGGTGCAGGGTCATGGCTTCGCGGCCCTGAATTTTCGACGCCACGCTGACGCTGCCGTGATCGTACTGGCTGTGCAGCCGTGTTGAAGGCTGGTGCGACATCAGGTGCAGCGGATATTTTTTTGCCAGATCACCGCCCAGCCACTCGGCGGGCGCGAACCACGCGGGATGGCCGGAGCAATCGTCGTAGTTGAACGCCGCGATGGTGGGCGAGGTGATTTCGATTTTGCCTGACGGCGTGGGCAGTTTGTTCGCCTCCGGGTCTTCGCGGAATTTTTTCAGCATCACCGTGGGTTCCAGCGGAGCGGGCACTTCCACCAAACCTTCAGACCAGAACGCCTCGAACGAAGGCAACTCAACGCCGATTTTTTTAGCGCGCTCGCGCGAAATGTCATAGAGATGGCGCAGCCACGCGGCCTCAGAACGGCCTTCGGTGAACTTTTCCTTCGCGCCGAGTTTGTCTGACAGCGCCGAAAAAATATCGTAATCGCTGCGGGATTCGGCCACCGGATTGATGGCGCGCTTCATCGCGATCATGTGGCGGTCGCGGTTGCTGGAGCCGATGTCGTCGCGCTCGAGCATGGTGGTGGCGGGCAGCACGATATCGGCGAACTTGGCGGCGGGATTCCAGTATTGCTCGTTGACGACGATGGTTTCGGGCTTGCTACGCCACGTGCGTAGAAAGCGATTCAGATCCTGATGATGATGAAACGGATTGCCGCCGGCCCAGTAGATCAGGCGGATGTCGGGATAGGTGCAGACCTTGCCGTCGAAGTCGTATTTTCCACCGGGATTTTCCAGCATGTCGGTGATGCGCGCGACCGGGATCGGCGTCTTCACTGCGTTCATCCCTTGCGGTAGCAGCGGGCCGGGGACGGTACGCGCATTGGCGCCTTCGATGCCGACGGGGCCATAAGCGAGCGCGAAGCCGCCGCCGGGCGTGCCGATCTGGCCAAGCAGGCAGGCGAGTGTGATGCCCATCCAGTACGGCTGTTCGCCGTGATCACCGCGCTGCAAGGCCCATGCCACATTGATCATGGTGCGGCTGGCGCTCATGCGCCTTGCAAGGTTCGTGATGGTCTCGGCGGGCACGTCGCAAATCTGCGCTGCCCATGCCGCCGATTTGGCAACACCGTCGGTGTCACCCATCACGTACTTACGGAACGGTTCGAAGTCGGTGCAGTATTTGGCGAGAAACGCCTTGTCGTGTTTATCACCGGCAATGAGGGTGTGCGCGAGACCGAGCATGAACGCGGTGTCGGTGTTGGGGCGCACGGGTATCCATTCCGCGCCATAGTTACCATCGGCGGTACGGCCTGTAGCTGATGCAAAATCTTCACGCAGCGGAGACACATTGACGAACTTCACGCCCGCCGCCGCCAGTCGTTTCAGCATCGGACGCACTTCGTGCTGGCTGATGCCGCCGGAGTTCACCTGTGCATTTTTTGACGGCACGCCGCCGAAGGCCACCAGCAACTCGCAATGTTGTTCGAGCGACACCCACGCGGTTTGCTGCGAGCGCATCACGTCCATGTCCATCAGAATGCGTGGCAGTAGCGTGCGTGCCGCGCCCAGACTGTAGGTACCCAAGTGCGCGACGTAACCACCGATGCAGTTCATGAATCGATGCACCTGGCTTTGCGCATGATGAAAGCGTCCGGCGCTCGACCAGCCGTACGATCCTGCGAACACCGCGCTGTTACCGTATTGCGTGGTTACGCGTTTTAATTCCGCCGCGACGAGATCAAGCGCTTCATTCCACGACACGTTGACGAAGGGCTCCGCGCCGCGTTTGCGGCGCGATGCCGAACTCGTGCCGTGTTCCAGATAACTCTTGCGCACCGCCGGATGGCGCACGCGCATCGGGCCTTGCACTGCGCCGGGCAGTGAGTTGCCGATGGGAGAAGGATCGGGGTCGCGCTCGAAGGGTGTTACGCCGGTGACCACGCCATCCTTGACGGCGACGTTGTAAACACCCCAGTGAGTCGAAGTAAGCGTTGAAGTAAGCGTTGAGGTAAGAGTTGATGTAAGCATTTGATTTTATGGATAAATTTCTGTGGCGGGAAATTGTTGCAATGCGGTTTGGTCAATCACCTGCTGGCTCACGAAGGGTTTGCGCATCGCGGTTTAGGCGTGAGACAAGTATAACGTCGGGTACCGGCCTACGTGCAAGCGCGCATGGACGCTGCACCAGCAGGGTGCCATAATCATCTCGCAGGGTTCTTCGCGCGCAGACAGACATAGTCATTCACTGAGTCATTCATGGGTAAGCCCGGCTTGACGTTACGCGGGCTATCCATCGTAACCGTACCTTTTTCATGGGGGTGCAGGATGAGCGACGTAACAGGTAACCGTGTTAGCAACGGAAAGCTGAACTGGCAACGGGGTTTGATGTTTTCAGTGGTGCTTGCAGCCGGGTGCCACGCGGCAACCGCCGCCGCGCAGAATTATCCCGTCAAACCCGTGCGCTACGTCGTGCCGTTCGCGGCGGGAACCGGCAACGACATCGTAGGCCGTTTGATTACCGATCGACTGACGCGCATGTGGGGCCAGCAAGTCATTGTCGATAACCGCGGCGGTGCCTCGGGCACGATAGGCGCAGCGTTTGTCGCTAAGGCGCCACCCGATGGCTACACGCTACTCCATTGCAATATCGCGCCGAATGCGATTTCGCTGTCGTTGATCGACAAGCTCCCTTACCAACATAGCGACTTCGCGCCGATCACGCGCATCGGCATGCCGCCGAATGTCATCGCGGTACACCCCTTGGTGCCGTTCAAGACCATCAAGGACCTGATCAATTACGCCAAGGCGAACCCCGGCAAACTGAGTTACGCCGCCAGCACGCCCGGCACCTCGCCGCATCTGACGATGGAGTTGCTCAAGTTGCGCATGAAATTCGACATCGTGCACATAGGCTACAAAAACGCGTCTCAGGGCACCAGCGATGTCATTGCGGGGCAACTGCCGGTCAACATTACGAACATTCCGTTCCTGGTGGCACCAGTTCAGGCCGGGCAGTTACGCGCCCTGGCCGTGGCCAGCGCCCAGCGCCAGCCGCTGTTGCCGAACGTGCCGACGATGCAGGAAACCGGCGTGCCGGACTTCGAGGTCAACTCCTGGTACGGCGTGTGTGCGCCGACGGGCACGCCCGTGGCGTTGCTGGACAAATTGAACGCGGATATACACACGGCCATGCGCGTACCTGACGTCGAGCGGCGTCTGAACGAACTGGGGATGCCGGGAGCGCCAACCACGCGCGACGAGTTCGACAAATTCATGCGCGCGGAGATTGCCCGCTGGGCGCAAGTGATCAAAGAGGCGAAAATTCCCAAGCAGTAGGCTGGGTGTGGCTTGGTGCGGCTCTGCGCGCAACAGCCCCCCAGATCGTAACTAACCACCGTGTCATTCCTGCGCAGGCGGGAATCCATACGCCCGAATCATATGGCACGGTGTTATGGGTTCCCGCCTGCGTTGGAACGACGGTGAGGGTATTGAAGCCGAGTCAATCCGCGGAATTTTCCGTAAGTAATTGTTTTAATTTAGTTATTTACGAAGGCGCGCCGACCTTGAAACTGGCCTTGTCCTGATCGTCGAGTTGTTTGATGAGGCCGGTTTCCCACGCGAGATATTGCTTCATCGCCTCGCGATTGCCCAGATGCCGGTCGTGCACAAAAAACAGATAGTCGAGACACTCACTGTCCGGCGGCGTGGCCGGCGAGGCTTCGAGCGTGTTGCCCGCGTTGGTCCACGCGGCGAGGCCGCCTTCCAGCAAACGCACGTTGCTGACCCCTGCCTCACGCAGATCAATCGCGGCGGCTTGCGCGACATCGGTGTCACGCGTGATCAACACCACGTTCCTGGCATTGCCAGCGTCTTTCACCAGACGTGGGCGGATACTCCAGCGGCTGCCCGGCACATGCTGCTTGCGGTAGTTCATGCTCGGCCCGAGGTAGAACGCGCTGCAGGTGCCAGCCGCCAGTTCCTGCTTTAAATCCGCGGCAGAAATTTTGTCTATCGCAGGCAGTGTTGCTTTCGCGGGCACGGGCACTGTCAGGCCGCTGCTCACGCCGCCTTCCAGCACATAAACATCACAGCCGAGTTGTTTCAACCACGCTGCCACGACTGGCGCGCGCACACCTTCGCTGTCCGCCAGCACGATGCGCGCGTTGCGCACACCCACCCAGGCGTCGGTGGCTTGCACCAGTTGACCGCCGGGTGCATGCAGCGCGCCGGGTAGCGAACCGGCGGCGAATTCTTCGTGCGTGCGCACGTCGAGTAGGGATAGCGAGCGATTCGTATCCGTGAGCCAGGCTTCAACCTGTTTCGCGGTGACGGTTTGCACGTGAAAACGCGCCAGCAGATTTTTTGCTGTGGCTTGCAGGCCGGGCAATGCGGCGTTGTTGATGGGCTCGGGGTACTTGCGCGTGGCACCACGCTCCAGTTCAAAATCTGCCAGCACCCAGCCCTGCGTGCCGTTCTCCAGCGCGAAAACCGGATTCTCAATGCCGAAATTCAACAGCGTTTGCGCACCCATGATCGAGCGTGTGCGTCCGGCGCAATTGACGATGATCTTGGTTTTTGGGTTCTTGACGATCTCGCGGATACGCAGCGGCAACTCCGCGTTCGGGCAGCAGATGCCGCCGGGGATGTTCATCTTGTTGTATTCGGCGTACGGGCGGCCATCGACGATGATGAAATCTTCTTTGTTCTTTTGCATCTGCGCGAGTTGCGTGACCGTGATGCGTGGTGTGTCATACACATGTTCCACCAGCTCGCCGAACAACTTGCTCGGCACGTTCACGCCTTTGAAAATCGGGTAGCCCGCCGCCGCCCAAGCCGGATTGCCGCCTGCCAGTACCGACACAGCGGTGTAGCCGATGGCATTCAGCCGCTGCACGCCGCGTTCCGCAATGCCATCGCCGTCGTCGCACAACACAATACGCGCGGATTTGCGCGGCACCAGCGCAGAAATGCCGAGTTCCAGCCGACTATAGGGCAGCGGCGTGGCGAACAGCAAATGGCCTTCGCCGAACTGGCCTTCTTCACGCACGTCCAGCAGCGCGAGTTCGGCGCCGTCGTGCAACATGTTCTTCAGATCAGAGGGTGACACCGCGTGTGTGGCCATGGTGAGTTTGCCGGAGGGGAAAGGGAGCGCGAATTATAGCGCCGCTGCGCCTGGCGCCTTCCGCCTTCCGTGGTGAATCACTCAGCCGTAATGCCGACAGCCTCGATCAGCTTTTTCCATTTGGCCATTTCTTCGCGGATGGTTTGATCGAGCTCGCGCGCGTTGCCGCCGAGGATTTCCACGCCTTGCGTTTGCAGGCGATTTTTGGTTTCCGGTGCAGCCATGGCTTTCACCACCGCCGCATGAAATGTTTCAATAATGGGACGCGGTGTGCGGGCCGGCGCGATAAAGCCATACCACGTGACGGATTCCGCACCGGCGAAGCCGACTTCCGTCATGGTGGGTATGTCCGGCAGAATCGCGGAACGCTTTTTGTCTGCCGCTGCCAGCGCGCGCAAGCGGCCCGATGTGATGTATTGCTCGGCGGAGAGCGGCCCCATCATCATCATCGTGACCTGATTGCCGAGTACTGCGATCAAACCCGGTCCGGAGCCCTTGAACGGCACGTGCGTCAGCTTGATGCCAGCCAGCATTTGCAGCAGCGCGCCGCCCAGATGCGGCGAACTGCCGCTGCCACCGGAGGCATAAGTGAGCGCTGCCGGTGTTGCACGCGCCAGCGCCACCAACTCTTTGACCGACTTCGCCGGCACCGAAGGGTGCACCACCAGTATGTTCGGTTGCGTCACGGGCATCGACACGCCGACCAGGTCTTTCAGCGGATCGTAGGGCAGCTTTTTGACCAGCGCGGGCGTCACCGTAAACGTGGTGGTGATGAGCGCCAGCGTGTAGCCGTCGGGCGCGGCACGCGCCGTCAGCTCGGTGCCGATAATGCTGCTCGCGCCGGGACGATTGTCCAGCACCAGCGGCTGTCCCAAGGCCAGCGCCAGAGATTGCTGCACCGTGCGGGCATAACTATCGGCACCACCGCCGGGAGAAAAGGGAATGATGATGCGTACCGGTTTTGTCGGGTAGGCCGCCGTGGGTTCGGCGGCTTGTGCCACGGTGCATGCCAGCGCGAAGCACACGCAGAACAGGGATGCACGACGCGGCGTGCCATGCGACAAAGGTTCGAATCCGAACATGGGGAGTTGCTCCACCCGGCGACTATCAGCATAATCGGGTTGCGTCGAAGCATAGCATGAGAGTTCGAATGGACGTCGCACCACGCGGCGTTACTTGCTTTGATCGCCTTCATATCAATCCAGCCGGGAATGCGTATGCCTCTATCCTCCATCCTGCACGAAATGACCGCGAGCGACGGTCTCAAAATCAAGTACGCGGTTGAAGACTTCAGCGACCCCTGGGGGCCGCAGGAAACCCTGATCCTCATTCACGCGGCGATGGGCAGTTCGCGACGCTTCTATAAGTGGGTGCCGATTCTGTCGCAGTACTTCCGCGTGGTGCGTCCCGATATGCGGGGCCACGGCGAAACGCAGATACCGGGGCCCGATCAACTCACGGTGCCGCGCCTGGCAAAGGATATGGCCGAGCTCGCCGATCACCTGGGTTGCAAGCAGGTGCACATCGCCGGTTCATCGGCGGGTGCCGTTGTCGCGATGCAGGCCGCGCTGGATTATCCGGCGCGGTTTAAAACGCTGTCCAATTTTGCCTCGACGCCGGGCCTCAAGAACTCGCTGATCGACATGAATAAATGGGTGAGCCATATCCGCGCCAAGGGTATGCGCGTGTTCCTCGAAGAAACCATCGAAGAGCGCTTCCCGAATGTTGCCGACAAGGGCTTCGTGAAATGGTTTATCGAAGAATCGTCGAAAATGAATCTAGCCTGAATTTTGCATAAAAAGGGCAAAGAACACTGTAAGTGATTGGTACAATGTGAGTTATTGAGAAACACATTCGTCAACACGAACAGGTCTTTGCCCACCATGGATTCTACGCCAGAACAACTGCGATTTGCTTCGATTC
>CAMBGJ010000107.1 GCA_945865805.1 Bordetella parapertussis | reverse complement strand
GTGGGTTTTCGCGGTATCAAGCAACGGTTTTCGACAGAAAATCACAATACGCCGCCACAAGAAATCCGCCTGAAGCTGATCGACGGCCCATTTCGCTCGCTCGATGGCGCCTGGCGCTTTAACGACTTAAGCGGGAAGGGCTGCAAAATCGAATTTAACCTCGCGTGGACATTTTCCAGCGTGGTGCTGGGCACGCTGGTGGGGCCGGTGTTCAGTCACATCGCGGATACCATGGTGGAGGCGTTTGTGAAGCGTGCCGGCAAAGTTTATGGTGAGCGCTGAGGTTGGCACTGAGGCAGCCGCCGAAATCGATGTCGAAGTGGAGGTGGAGGTGGTTTGCGCCCTGCCGACGGAGCAAACCCTGCTGCGCGTGCGTGTCGCGGTGGGCGCTACGGTGGCAGAGGCGATACGGTTGTCGGGACTGCTGGCGCGTTGTCCCGGCATAGACATCACGACGGCCCGCGTGGGTATTTTCGGTCAGATCGTCACGCTGAACACGGCGCTAAAAGCCGACGACCGGATCGAAATTTACCGTCCGCTGATTGTGGACCCGAAGGATGCCCGCCGCCGCCGCGCGGCAAAGCGCGCCGCTCGCCAAACGCTAAAATCTTAGCGCTACACGCCGGGCCTTACTTGCAGTTCTCTGCCACCGACTGCTGTGCCACGGCACTTTCACGCGCATAGTCGCCGTCGCTGAGGTATGACCGTTCGCCGGTTTTGGGATCTACGTTCACGATGCGTTGGCGATCCTGCAAACGTTTCACATAGCTCTGCGCATCGCTGCAGGCGCGGCGATTACGTTCAGCATCGGCGGCTGACTTGGCCTCTTTTTCATCGGTAGCGGATTTTTCTGTCTGGCGTTTTTTAAAGTCGGCATCGCGCTCGGCCAGCGTTTGCGGGCCTTTTTTGGCGTCACCGCCTTTGTCGGCGGCTTTCGCGTCTTTTGCCGGAGTCGGCGCTGGTGCGGGTTTATTGCTCACGCCGGTTTCCATCTGTTTGGTGCCGGAGGGGCAGGCGCTGGCGAATTCAATTTTGCCGTCCTTGCCAATGCACTTGACGATCTGCGCCTGCGCCGCCGTGGCCGCCATCAACAGTCCTGCCAGACAGGTGGATAGGTAGATGCGTTTCATATCAGCCCCAAGGTTGCAAAGTTATTCAGTTTCAGCGTAACGGGTATTTACCGCAAAATAGCCAAATTAATCAATGGCGTCAAACAATTAACGCACACTCACGGCGGCGGTTTACGCGCGGCGAGCTGCCGCGGGCGGCTTTTTTGCCGTGGGCGGTTCACGTATAATGCGGCCTTTGCGAGGGATAAAAAATGCGCGTGGTACAAAAAGCCCTTACCTTCGATGATGTCCTGCTGGTGCCGGCCCACTCCGACGTGCTGCCGCGCGAAGTCAGCCTGAAGACCCGTCTGACACGCACTATCAATCTGAACATTCCGGTGGTGTCCGCTGCGATGGACACCGTGACCGAATCGCGTCTGGCGATTGCCATTGCCCAAGAGGGCGGCATCGGCATCGTCCACAAAAATATGTCGCCGGTGGCGCAAGCGGGCGAAGTCACCAAGGTAAAACGCTTCGAAAGCGGCATCGTCAAAGACCCTTACACGGTAACGCCGGTGATGACCGTACGCGACGTGCTGCAGATCACCCGCCAGCACAAGATATCCGGCCTGCCGGTGGTCGGCACCAACGGACGCGTGGTGGGTATCGTCACCAATCGCGATTTGCGCTTTGAGACCAATCTCGATCAGCCGGTGAAAAACATCATGACGCCGCGCGAAAAACTCGTCACCGTGCGCGAAGGCGCGAGCCGCGACGAAGCCAAGGCGCTGATGCACAAGCATCGCCTGGAACGCGTGCTGGTGGTCGGCAAGAATTTCGAGTTGCGCGGCCTGGTGACGGTGAAGGATATTTTGAAATCTTCCGAGCACCCCAATGCCAGCAAAGACCGGCTGGGCCGTCTGCTGGTTGGGGCGGCAGTGGGCGTGGGCGAGGGCACAGAAGAACGCGTGGAGTTTTTGATCGATGCCGGCGTGGACGTGATCGTGGTGGATACCGCGCATGGTCATTCGGCGGGCGTATTGAAGCGTGTGAAGTGGATCAAGCGCACCTACCCGCGCACGCAGGTGATCGGCGGCAATATCGCCACGGCGACAGGCGCCAAGGCGCTGGCCGACAACGGCGCGGACGGCGTGAAAGTCGGCATCGGCCCCGGTTCGATTTGCACCACGCGTATCGTCGCCGGCGTGGGTGTGCCGCAGATTTCCGCTATTGATAATGTCGCCAAAGCGTTGGCGAAGATCAATATTCCGTTGATTGCCGACGGCGGCATTCGTTACTCGGGCGACATTGCCAAAGCGCTGGCCGCCGGCGGTTATGCGGTGATGATCGGCAGCTTGTTCGGCGGCACCGAAGAATCCCCCGGCGAAATTGAGCTGTATCAGGGCCGCTCCTACAAGGCGTATCGCGGCATGGGCTCGCTCGGCGCGATGCAACAGGGCTCGGCCGACCGTTACTTTCAGGAAGTCGACGAACTCGATACCGAGAAACTCGTGCCCGAAGGCGTCGAAGGCCGCGTACCCTACAAAGGCGGCCTGGTGCCGCTGGTGCATCAACTGATGGGCGGCCTGCGTGCGAGCATGGGTTACGTCGGCTGTGCGTCCATCGACGAAATGCGCCGCAAGGCGGAGTTCGTCGAAATCACCTCGGCCGGCATCCGCGAATCGCACGTGCACGATGTGCAGATGACGAAGGAAGCGCCCAACTACCGTGTTGAGTAACTCACTTTAAGGTCTTAAAGGCGTGAACAAGTGGACGGGTGAACGAGTGAACGTGTAAACCCAGCGCGGTGGGGTTACCCGTTCACTCGTTCACCTGTTCACTTATTCACCGGTTGACATATGCACCAAAAAATCCTCATCCTCGATTTCGGCGCGCAATATTCGCAATTGATCGCACGTCGCGTGCGCGAAGCCCGTGTCTACTGCGAACTGCATCCCAGTGATTTAAAAGAAGAATTTATTCTTGAATACAACCCCAGCGGGGTGATTCTGTCGGGCGGACCGAATTCGGTGTGGGAGGGCGACACGCCACGCGCACCGGATATCGTGTGGAAACTCGGCGTGCCGGTGCTGGGCATTTGTTACGGCATGCAGACCATGGCGGCGCAACTCGGCGGCAAGGTCACGCCCGGCAAGGTGCGCGAATTTGGTTATGCCGAAGTGCGCGCGCGTGGCCATTCGGCGTTGTTCAAAGACATACAGGATCGCGCCAACGCCGAGGGCCACGGGCTGCTCGACGTGTGGATGAGCCACGGCGACAAGGTCGACGTGCTGCCGGCAGGCTTCAAGGTGATTGCCAGCAACGCGGCTTGCCCGATCGCGGGCATGGCTGACGAAGCGCGCAAGTTTTACGCCGTGCAGTTTCACCCCGAGGTGACGCACACCACGCAGGGCAGGGCGATGCTCGACCGATTTGTGCTCGGCATCTGCGGGCTGAAAGGCGACTGGGCCATGCCCGGTTACGTCGATGAGGCCGTGACGAAGATACGTGCTTCAGTCGGCCAAGAAGAAGTGATTTTAGGTTTATCCGGCGGCGTCGATTCTTCGGTTGCCGCCGCGCTGATACACAAAGCCATCGGCAAGCAACTCACCTGCGTGTTTGTCGACAACGGCCTGCTGCGGTTAAACGAAGTCGAACAGGTGATGGACACCTTCGCCAAAAACTTAGGCGTGAAAGTGATCCACGTCGACGCGCGCGATCAATTCCTCGGGCATCTCAAGGGCGTGTGCGACCCCGAACAAAAACGCAAAATCATCGGCCGCGAATTCGTCGAAGTCTTCCAACGCGAATCCGCCAAACTGCCCAACGCCAAGTGGCTGGCGCAGGGCACCATCTACCCGGACGTGATCGAATCCGCCGGCGCAAAATCGCAAAAAGCCCAAAACATTAAGTCGCACCACAACGTAGGCGGCCTGCCCGATACGCTGCACCTGAAGTTGCTGGAACCGCTGCGTGAACTCTTCAAGGACGAAGTGCGCGACTTGGGCCTCGCGCTGGGCCTGCCGCGCGACATGGTATTCCGCCATCCATTCCCCGGCCCCGGCTTGGGCGTGCGCATCCTCGGCGAAGTGAAAGCGGAGTTTGCCGACCTGCTACGCCGCGCTGACGCGATATTCATCGAAGAGTTGCGCGCTACCAAAAACGCCGATGGTAAAAGCTGGTACGACAACACCGCGCAAGCCTTCGCCGTGTTTATTCCGGTTAAGTCGGTGGGCGTGATGGGCGACGGACGCACCTACGAACATGTGGTCAGCCTGCGTGCGGTGCAAACCACCGACTTTATGACTGCGCACGTGGCGGAGTTGCCGCACAGTTTTCTGGCAAAGGTTTCCAATCGCATCATTAATGAAGTGCGGGGGATTAATCGGGTGGTTTACGATATTTCGAGTAAGCCGCCGGCTACGATTGAGTGGGAATAAGTATTTGATTTATATAAATTATTTAATTTATGGTCGGCTAATTGAAATAGCCTCTCAGCTAATTTATATTGATCGTGTTTATATAAATATTCAAGGCGCATCATGGCACTGCAAATTGCCAATCCCGTCGTCATGGCAAAGGTCGAACGGCTCGCCAGAGCCACGGGTTTAACGAAGACGGCAGTAGTCGAAAAAGCGATTGATCGTTTAGCCAACGAAACGCAGGGTGCCCCGACGCCGGGGCGCATGGCCGCGCTGCTGGCGCAGTTGGATCGCGTGCCCGAGCGAGTGGACGCCTTTGATCCGCTGGAATGGGATGCACAAGGCCTACCCAAGTGATTGTTGTAGAAAACTCGGCGCTCGTGGCTATCGCCTTTGGCGAACCCGAGCGCGACGATTTTGTGCAGGTTATCCAGCGCGCCGGCAAAGCGCTTATCTGCACCGTTTCGGCGCTGGACGCGCGCATGGTTGTGCATGGCCGGCCGACAGCGGGCAATACGTATGAGCGAGTACCAATACGGCGAAGTTGTCGTTGTCGAAAAGCTGTTGAGTTCGGCAAATGACTGAACCCTACATGCGCGAGGCCTTGCAACTGGCCGCGCTTGCAGCCGAGGCCGGTGAAGTCCCGGTTGGCGCGGTGGTGGTGCGCGACAGCGAAATCATCGGCCGCGGCTACAACCAGCCCATTTCCCGCAGCGATCCGACCGCCCACGCAGAAGTGATGGCGCTGCGCGACGCGGCGCAGCATGCGGGCAATTATCGTTTGACGAAATGTGATTTGTATGTGACTTTAGAGCCTTGTTGCATGTGTGTGGGAGCAATCATGCATGCGCGCATTGAACGGGTGTTTTTTGGGGCGCCGGATGCCAAAACGGGCGCTTGCGGCAGCGTGCTGAACTTATTCGCCGAGCCGCGTCTGAATCATCATGCCGTGGTTTGTGGCGGGTTATTGGCCGAGGAATCGGCGTCGTTACTCAAGGGGTTTTTCGCGCGGCGGCGTTTGTAAAATGGCTACAATTGAGATTCATACTTCCACGCAACAACTTGTTTTTAAAGACGAAATTAGAAACGAGGTGCTGACCTTTTCCGTGGCCACCGCGCGCAACGGCGTCGGCGAACAAAACGGCAGTAACTGCACGCCGCGCGGGCGGCACATAATTCGCGCGAAAATCGGTGCGGGCTATCCGCACAATACGGTGTTTGCCGGGCGCCGTCCGACCGGTGAGTTGTATAGCCCTGAATTAAAAGCGCAATTTCCCGATCGCGACTGGATATTGACGCGCATTTTGTGGCTTTCCGGCTGTGAGGTGGGCTTTAACCGGCTAGGCAGCGTGGATACCATGCGACGCTATATTTACATCCATTCCACGCCGGATATCGTGCCGATGGGCGTACCGGCATCCCATGGCTGCATTTTGATGCGCGGACCGGATATTATCGAACTGTTTGACCGTGTTTCCGTGGGAACAACAGTAAATATTCAATAAAAACATATACTTACAATATTTTTCTGACGGCTGATTCCTGTCAGACTGGTTTGATGTCCCTTGTTTTGGCTGTTCCTTCGTTAAATTATTGTTGCGCACCATTTTCTTATTGTGCGTCGCAGTAAAATCGTTTAAATTGTGCGCTGCACTAGAACGATTTGTTATAACGAACAGACAATCAGGGCTCTCCATGCGATTGAAGGACAAGGTCTCCATCATCACCGGCGCCGGGCGCGGCATCGGTCAGGCAACAGCGGTCAAATTTGCACGCGAGGGCGCGAAGGTCGTGGTGTGCGACTTAAGCGCCGACGCTATCGCCGAGACTGTGCAGCTGTGCGAGAACGAAGGTGCGCAAACGCTGGGCGCGGTGGCGGATGTCACCGATGCCAAATCGCTGCGTGCGATGGTCGATGCCACGCTGGCGAAGTTTGGTCGTATCGATTGTCTGGTGAATAACGCGGGTATCGTTGCTGACGCGCAAATCAAAAACATGACCGATGAGCAGTTCGACAGGGTGATTGCGGTCAATCTGAAGGGCGTGTTCAATTGCACCAAGGCGGTGGTGGATACCATGCTGGCGCAAAAATCCGGCGTGATTCTGAATTCGTCGTCCATCGTGGGTTTGTATGGCAACTTCGGCCAGAGCAATTACGCTGCGGCTAAATTCGGCGTGATCGGCATGGCAAAAACCTGGGCGCGCGAACTGGGTCGCAAGGGTATCCGCTCCAATGCCGTGTGTCCGGGCTTTGTCTCGACCAGCATACTGGCTACCATTCCCGAGAAAGTGATTAAGGCGTTGGAAGACAAAGTGCCTATGGGGCGGCTGGGTCGGCCTGAAGATATCGCGAATACTTTTGCGTTTCTGGCGTCGGATGACGCGAGCTATATCAACGGCGCGGTGATCGAGGTTAGCGGCGGGTTGGTGATTTAACCCGACGTAACCCCACGCGCGTCTTTGCGCCGCCGACGTTTGCGGCGATAATCCTCGAAAGCGGCGTTGCGCCCAAAGCCGCAGGAGGAGAATCCATGAAATTTGTCTGTCGCGCGGCGAAGTTCGCCGCTACCGTCGTCATTGCGCCGTTTTTTGTGTGCGGCCTGAGCATCGCCCAAACCTGGCCCGCTAAACCCGTGCGCGTGGTGATTCCCTGGCCGCCGGGCGGCTCGAATGACGTGGTCGGGCGCATCGTCATGCAAAAGGTCGGCGAATCGCTGGGCCAGCAGTTCGTGGTGGACAACCGGCCTGGCGCATCCGGCGCCATTGGCGCGGAGCCCGTGGCGAAAGCCCCGCCGGACGGCTATACCATCATGGTGCATTCGACCACGCATCTGGGTAATCAGCATCTCTACAAAAAATTGCCGTACGACGTGATGCGCGATTTCGCGCCGGTAGGCACGCTTGCGGCGCAACCGGGCGCGCTGGCGATCCACCCGTCGCTGCCGGTGAAATCGGTGAAGGAATTTATCGCGCTGGCGAAAGCCAAGCCAGGACAGATCAACTATTCGTCATCGGGCAATGGCAGCTCGCCGCATTTGTCTATGGCATTGTTGACGTCGATGACGGGCATCGACCTCGTTCACGTGCCCTACAAAGGTGGCGCGCCACAAGTCACGGCGCTGGTGGGTGGCGAATCACAGGCCTCGCTGGCGACGATTTCCACCGTGCTTGTACACGTGAAATCGGGGCGTTTGCGCGCACTGGGCGTGTCGTCGGCCAGGCGTAGTGCTGTTCTGCCGGACGTGCCGACCATCGCCGAAGCGGGTGTGCCAGGGTATGAAATGAGCCCGTGGATCGGCGTCTACGCGCCAGCGAATACGCCCAAGGCCATCATCGACCGTCTGAATGCCGAGTCGAACAAGGCACTGAAACTCCCCGATGTTGCGAGCAGTCTGACGAATCAGGTGCTCGATCCGCTGCCGTCCACGCCGGAAGAATTCGCCCAGCGTATCAAGATCGATTTCGAGAAATACGGCAAGCTGATCCGGGCGACTGGGGTGAAGGTGGATTGAACGGCAGTGAACGGGTGAACGGGTGAACGAGTGAAGGCGGAGTAATGAAATTTTCGATACGTGTGGTGATGGGTTTGGTCGTGGTGCTGAGCGCGGGAATTGCTGTGGCGCAAAATTATCCGGTGAAGACCGTGCGCGTGGTGGTACCTTGGCCGCCGGGCGGGGCCAACGATATCGTCGGGCGCATCGTGGCGCAGCGGCTGGCCGATCAGACTGGCCAGCAGTTCGTGATCGACAATCGCGGCGGCGCCAACGGCAACATCGGCGCGGAAATGGTGGCCAAGGCACCGGCGGACGGTTACACGCTGATGGTGCATTCGGCAGCGCATGTCACCAACCCACACATGTATAAAAAGCTGCCCTACGACGCGCTGAAGGATTTCACCGGCGTCACGCCGCTGGCGGTGCAGCTCGGCATGCTGGTGGTGCATCCGTCGCTGCCAGCGAAAAACGTCAAGGAATACATTGCGCTGGGCCGCGCGCAGCCGGGCAAAATTGTTTATGCCTCGTCTGGCAGCGGCAGTTTTGTGCATCTGGCGATGGCGTTGATCAATTCCATGAGCAACACGCAAATGGTGCATGTGCCGTTCAAGGGTGGCGGCCCGGCGGTGGTGGCGCTGGCGTCGGGCGAAGTGCAGGCGATGACGGCCACCATCGGTTCGGTGATTCCGCATCTCCCGAGCGGCCGCTTGCGCGCACTGGGCGTGACGTCCGCCACGCGCATGAAGCAGTTTCCCGATGTGCCTGCCATCGCGGAAGGTTTGCCGGGTTATGAATTTGCCGCGTGGATCGGCGCGTTCGTGGCGTCAGCAACACCCAAGCCTATCGTCGACAGGCTGAACGGCGAAATCAAAAAAGCGCTGGAAAATCCCGAAGTGGTCAAGGTCATGAGCAGCCAGACGCTGGACCCGATGTACATGGGCAGCGAACAATTCGCCACGCGATTGAAGAACGATTTCGACAAGTACGAAAAGCTGGTGAAGATGACTGGCGTGACGTCAAATTAAAAAAGTCAATTAAAACAATTACTTACGTAAGGAATGGCTTTATGAAGGCTTTTCGTTTCATGGCGACATCGGCGTCTTTTATGCTGGTGGCCGCTACTGCGCACGCGCAGTATCCCACCAAGCCCATACGCGTCATCGTGCCATTTGCGGCGGGTTCCACCACCGACGTCATCATGCGCATTCTGGCGCAGCCCATGCAGCAATCACTCGGGCAAACCATCGTGATGGACAACCGGCCCGGCGGCGATGGCGCATTGGCAGGCGACATGGTGGCGCGTGCACCGGCGGATGGTTACACGCTGCTAATGGCGACCAACAGCCCGCTGTCGGCGGTGCCGCATTTGCGCAAAAAGCCGCCGTACGACGCACTGAAGGATTTTGCGCCGATTTCGCTGGCGGGCTATTACACGTTTTTGCTGGCGGTGCATCCTTCGGTGCCGGCGAAAACGCTGCGCGAACTGCATGACCACGCGCGTGCCAATCCCGGCAAACTTAATTACGCCACCGGCAACACCAGCAGCATCGTCATCACCGCGCTGTTGCATTCGCAGGCGGGCGTGAAAATGCTCCACGTGCCGTACAAAAGCGAGCCACCGGCGATCATCGATCTGATTTCCGGCCAGGTGCAGGTGATGGTGACTTCGTATTCCACCGTGGCAGCGCATTTGAAAGAAGGGCGCTTGCGCGCACTGGCGCTGGCGCTGAATCAGCGCAGCCCGCTGCTGCCGAACGTACCGACGGTGGTCGAATCCGGCCTGCCTAAATTCACTATCACACCGTGGGCGGGCGTGTTTGCGCCAGCGCGCACACCGAAGGACGTGGTGGACAGACTCAGCCGCGAAATCAACGCCGCGTTAAAGCGCCCCGAAATCCGTTCACAGCTTGAGCAACAGGCGTTTGCCGGCGCAGGTTCGACGCCCGAAGCGCTGGGCGTTTGGGTGAAGGATCAATATCACATCTGGGGCGCGGCCATGCGCGACGCAGGGATACAGCCGGAGTAAGCATGCCAGCACTCTCGGGCTTATCGCGCGCGAGTGCCTGGCGTTGTGCGTCGCATCAATCGATACGTGCGCCTGCCTGCTTCACGGCAGCCGCCCATTTCACCAGTTCTTCGCGCATGAATTTCGCGAACTCGTCTGGCGTGCTGCCGATGGGCGGCGCGCCTTCCGCCGCCAGTCGGGCATTCATCGTAGGTTGCTTGAGCAGATTGATGATTTCGCCATGCAGTTTGGCAATGATGGGCTTGGGCGTGCCAGCGGGCACAATCACGCCGGCCCACGAACTGACATCGAATCCGGCGAGGCCCGATTCCGCGACAGTAGGCACGTCCGCCAACGCCGGTGAGCGTGCGCGCGTGGTGACCGCCAGCGCGCGCAGGCGATTGGCCTTGGCGTGCGGCATCATGCCGGGCAGCGTACCGAAATTAATCTGGCATTCGCCGGCGATCACCGCCGTCAGCGCGGGGGAACCGCCTTTGTAGGGCACGTGCTGCATATCCGTTTTGGATGCGATGCGGAATATCTCGGCAGCTAGATGGCCGGGCGAGCCATTGCCCGACGACGAATAGCGCAGCGTGCCGGGCTTGGCGCGCGCGAGGTCGATCAACTCGCGCACCGATTTCGCCGCCACGCCGGGATTCACCGCCAGCAACAGCGGATATTGCGCAATCAGCGACACCGCCGAAAAATCCCTGGCTGGATCGAACGGCAGCTTGCTGAACAGCGCCGGGTTGATGGCATGCGTGGCGACCGTCGCCATCATCAGCGTATAGCCGTCGGCATTGGACCTCGCGGTAATCTCCGAGGCGAGGTTGCCGGTGGCACCCGAACGGTTATCCACGATCACCTGCTGTTGCATGGATTGCCCGAGCGCCTGCGCGATTTGCCGTGATAGCAGGTCGGTGCTGCCACCAGCCGGGAAGCCGACCAGCATGCGTATCGGCTTCGAGGGAAACTCGACGGCAATGCTAGGTAGCGGTAGTGAGGCAAGCGATCCGATACATACAATGGTCGCGATTATCGGGTAACGGGGGTAACGGAAATTCATTTCATTTCTCCAGACGCATTACAGCTTGTTCATCAGTCAAACTTGGGAATCATGCGGGTTTTCTGTGACCAGCGTATTACAACACGGGATGATTCGAACCGGCGTGCCGCGAACGGTAGCACAGGCATGCCCACCGGCTGGGGTGAATAGTTGATAACATATTGAGAGAAAATTTTTGATAGAAAGGAACGGCGATGATAGCAACAAACAAACAACCCTGGGTCAACGTGAACGGCCTCGATTACCGTATGCCATCGCGGCCGGTGGCGGTGGTGTGCATCGATGGTGGCGACCCGGCCTACCTGCGGCAATACCTGAGCGAGGGCGTCATCCCCAATATCGCGCGCTTCATGACGCGCGGCTTTGCCACGGTGGCCGAAGGCACCATGCCGAGCTTCACGTGCCCGAACAATATGTCCATCATCACCGGCACGCCGTCTGCGCGGCACGGTATTTCGGGCAACTATTATCTCGACACTGCAACCGGCCAGCCGGTGGTGATGACCGGGCCAGAACTGCTGCGCGGCGATTCGCTGATCACAAAATTCGCCGAGGCGGGTGCGAAGGTGGTGTCGATCACCGCCAAGGACAAGCTGCGCAAGCAGCTCGGCAAAGGGCTGGACGTGTCACGCGGCAACGTCAGCTTCTCCAGCGAGTTCGCAGGCAAATGTTCGATGCAGGAAAACGGCATCGACAACGTGCTCGATTTTGTCGGCGCGCCGCAGCCGGATATGTATTCCATGGAACTGTCGCTGTTCGTGCTGGATGCGGGCATCAAGCTGCTTGAACAATCGCATCGTGACATTCTGTACCTGTCGCTGACCGACTACGTGCAGCACAAGTACGCCCCCGCGGAAGAGGGCGCGCGGCGTTTTTATCAGGAGATCGACAAACGCTTCGGCCGCCTCGCCGAGCTGGGGGCGTTGGTGGCGCTGACCGCCGATCACGGCATGAACGACAAGTCCGACGCTGACGGCAACCCGAATGTGATCTGGTTGCAGGATATTCTCGATCGCAAATTCGGCAAGGGCGACGCCAGGGTGATTTGTCCGATCACCGATGCCTTCGTGGCGCATCACGGTGCGCTCGGCGGCTTCGTGCGCGTGTGGTGCCGCGGCAAGGCCACCGCACGGCAGATCATTGATGAAATTCACGGCATACCGGGTATCGCAGCGGCACTCGACCGCGACACCGCCTGTGCGACGTACGATTTGCCGCCGGATCGCGAAGGCGACGTCGCGGTGATCTCCACTGCCAATGCGTGTATCGGCGCGTCGCAAGCCGATCACGATCTGTCGGGCCTGAAGGGACATCGGCTACGCACGCACGGCGGCGTGTCCGAAGCGCTGGTGCCGTTGATACTGTCCGAGCCGCTCAACGACAGCTACAAATTAAAGGCCGGCGCGTCCACGTTGAAGAGTTATCAAGTGTTTGATTACGCGCTGAATGGCGTGGCGCAGTGATGGTCTAGCGCGATAAAAATATCAATTAAAACAAAGAGATAGCCACTCAGCCTCGATGAATGGAACGCCGTCATAGTGGCTGAGTGGTCACCTTGTAGATAGACTAACCCGCCGGGTGATCCTGCCGCCAGGCGTAGGTGATCGCCCAGTTCGTGCCTTCGCCTTCAAGGCACACCATCGTGCCGTTACCGGGCTTGAATTCGAACACCTTGTTTTTTTCGTTGCCGCACACCAGTTGCGAGGCCGAGCGCAGCAGGTAATCGACGTGGCCGCACATCATGATGTCGCCCTTGCTTGCGGCGATTTCCGCCATGAATGGCGCTATCGGATCATCGGTGTTGATGGGGTAGGTGGTCTTTGCCACTTTATCCGATGCACCCAGTTTCGCGGCAACATAAATCGCGGTGTCGATGGTCCATTGCTTGTCGCTGTGCAGTATGCGCAACGGTGCCGCGCCGAGCGCCTTCAAGCGCGTGCCGACGCGGTCGGATTGCTCGCGACCCATAGGGCTGATATGGCGCTGGGGGTCTTTTTCGGCCGGCAGCGCGTCAGCGTGATGCACGAGATAAACTTTCATGAGTATCGTCCCGGTTGCGGCGTGGTTTAGTAACCACCCTTATCCGGCGCAGCCACGGGATTTGCTGGTGTCCAGCCGGTCAGTCTGCCGATTTCAGCCTTGAAGAAATTCGCCATGCCGCTGCGGTCGGTGCCGAGCATCACCATCTGAAAGCCCTGGTCGATGAAGCGCTGGGTGAATTTTGAGCTGGCGGTGTGCACGCCGCCGATTTTTTTGTGGCGCTTGCAGGTCTCTAGAATTTTGGTGACGGTGGCGACATGTATCGGCTCGTCGTTGTCCATCACCGGCGGCAGGCCGAGTGACAGCGCCAGATCGGTTGGGCCGATGTAGGCGGCATCCACGCCGGGGGTGGAAATGATTTCGTCCATTTTTTCGATGCCTTCGGGCGTTTCGATCATCACCACGCAGGTCACTTCGTCGTTGGCGTATTTCTGGTAATCGGCGCCTGCGTATTGCATCACGCGGTTGGGGCCGTTGCTGCGCATGCCCACCGGCGGATAGCGGCAGGCAGCGACTGCGCGCTCGGCTTCGGCGCGGTTGCTCACCATCGGCACGATCACGCCATAGGCACCGGCATCCAGCACTTTCATGATGATCGACGGCTCGTTCCACGGCACGCGCACGAACGGCACGGTATTGGTGGTGGAAATGGCAGTCAGCATCGGTACCACGTCCGAGTAGTCTATACAGCCGTGCTGCATATCGACGCATAGCCAGTCGAAGCCGGCATGGGCCATGACTTCAGCCGGAAAGCAGCCAGGCAACGATAGCCAGCCGCCGATGGCCGGTTTGCCTTCACGCCAGAGTGTTTTGATCCGATTCATGCGCATTTTTTATGTCTCCCAAGTGGTTGTGTGTTGCAGCTATGAGGCGAAAGGGGTGGTGCGATTTGCAGCCGGGGTCATTGTAAACCCGATTGGACGTTTGAACCTGCACCGCGATCAGCCGGGTCTGATGGATAAAATAGTCTAATAAAACATATAGTTAGCGTTAAAGGCGAAAATGTAGCCGGATAAATGCAAAATTCGCTTGACTAATGTAACTAAATAATTGATTATATCGACATGAATCAGGACTACATGCGAGCCATACCCAAGGAGTGGCGCAACATTTCCAAGGTGTTTACCGCCCTCGGCGACGAACACCGGCAACGCATTCTGCTGACCTTTGAACCGGGCGAGCGGTTGAACGTGGGGCATATTGTCGAGGTGGCGACGCTGTCGCGTTCAGCGGTGTCGCATCACCTGAAGATCCTGCGCGAGGCGGGTGTGCTGGAGAGTGTCAAAGAAGGCAAGGAAGTGTATTTCTGGATTGCGAAGGGTTTTTTGATTGAAGCGATTGAGATCGTTCTGGGGCACATACGGAATAACGTTTAGCCTGAATTTTGCATAAAGAGGGCAAAGAACACCGTAAGTGATTGGTACAATGTGAGTTATCGAGAAACACATTCGTCAACACCAACAGGTCTTTGCCCTCATGGATTTTACGCCAGAACAACTGCGGTTTGCTTCGATTCCGGGCTGCACCATCCGCGCGGATTTTGCCGGCGGCGGCTTATCATCGGACCTGGGGCCGCTGCTACTCAAGGGCGTTGATCGCCAGATCGGTCTCACCGAGCGCGTGTGCGCGGCCA
>CAMBGJ010000106.1 GCA_945865805.1 Bordetella parapertussis | reverse complement strand
TCGTTTTGGCCCCTCGCAAGGCCTCCAGTCCCACCTTCGCCCTGAACTCCGGCGTATGCACTTTGCGCTTCTTTGCTTCGCTCATTTCTTCTACTTCCCCATGACAGCTTATAGCTTAAACTGCTGTCTTGAATCTAGGGTCCACTATATGGCTATGGTGTGTTTTGCGCTGGTGCACATCGCCCCTGGCGACCCACTGGTTTCGGTATTGCCGCCCGATGCCAGCCAGGATGTGAAGCAGCAGATGATGAAACTCTACGGTTTTGACCGGCCGTACCACGAGCAATTCGGGCGCTGGCTCGCGCGCGCGATTCAGGGCGACCTCGGTACCTCAATTCGCACTGGGCGCCCCGTCGTTACGGAAATTCGTAAGGCGGTGGGCAATACGCTGATGCTGGCGGCGCTCGCCACCCTGATCGGGTTTATCTTTGGCGGCTTGTTCGGGTTCGTCGCGGGCTATTTTCGCGGCACCTGGGTGGATAAGGCGGCATCCTTGATCGCGGTAACGGGCGTTTCGATACCGCACTACTGGCTGGGCATGGTGCTGGTGATCGTGTTCGCGGTTACGCTCAATTGGCTGCCGCCCACCGGCGCCGGGCCGGGCGGATCGGACGCGTGGCTGTGGGACTGGGAACACGTGAAATATCTCATCCTGCCCGCGTTCACCATGTCGGTGATACCGATGGGCATCATTGCGCGCACGTTGCGCGCCCTGGTGGCTGAGATACTGTCGCAGGAGTTCGTGGTCGGCCTGCGCGCCAAGGGCTTGCGCGAGACCGATATTTTTATGCACGTGGTCAAGAACGCCGCGCCCACCGCGCTGGCGGTGATGGGCATCCAGTTGGGCTATCTGCTGGGTGGATCGATATTGATTGAGACGGTGTTTTCGTGGCCGGGCACGGGCCTCTTATTGAACGACGCAATTTTCCAGCGCGACCTGCCCCTGTTGCAAGGCACGATACTGGTGCTTGCGATGTTTTTTGTGGTACTCAATCTCGCGGTCGATATGCTGCAAACCGCGCTTGATCCACGCATCCAGCGCGCCTGATTTATGAATACAAGCACTGGACTAAGCACCCCGTCGATCGCAATGGCTTTGCGTTCGCCAGGCTACTGGCGCACGGTGCTGCAGCGCTTTGCGCGCGACCCGTTGGCGGTGGCCGCCGCGGCCGTGGTGGTGCTGCTGATACTGATGGCGATCTTCGCACCCTGGCTCGCACCCAACGATCCGCTGCAGGGCATGACGTTAAGGCGCTTGAAACCGCCAGGTACTGAAGGGTACCCACTGGGCACCGATGAACTCGGCCGTGATATGTTATCGCGGCTGATTTACGGCGCGCGTATATCGCTGTTCATGGGCATCGTGCCAGTGTTCTGCGCGCTGTTCATCGGCGCTTCCATCGGCGTTACTGCGGGCTACGCGGGCGGGTGGCTCAACACCGTGCTTATGCGCACGATTGATGTGTTCTTTGCCTTTCCCTCGGTGCTGCTGGCGGTGGCCATGGCGGGTGCGCTGGGACCAGGAATCTTTAACGGCATGCTGGCGTTGACGCTGGTGTTTATTCCACCCATCGCACGCGTGGCGGAAAGCGTCACCACCAGCGTACGCTCGCTCGATTACGTCGAAGCCGCGCGCGCCAGTGGCGCGGGCGCCATGCTCATCATCCGCAAGCACGTGCTGGGCAATGTACTGGGGCCGATCTTTGTTTATGCCACGAGCCTGATCGCGGTATCGATGATCCTCGCCTCGGGCCTGTCGTTCCTTGGCCTCGGGGTAAAACCGCCGCAGCCGGATTGGGGCCTGATGCTCAATACCTTGCGCACTGCGCTGTATACGCAACCCTTGCTGTGCGCGCTGCCCGGCGTGATGATTTTCATTACCTCGATATCCTTTAACCTGATGACCGATGGCTTGCGCTCGGCCATGGATATCAAGGATTAGCGATGCCTGCGCCCCTGCTCGAAGTGCGCGGACTGGAAAAACGCTTTCCAGTGAAAAAAGGTCTGTTCGGCGGCGTGCTCTCGTACGTATCAGCCGTCGATGGCGTCGATTTCGATTTGCACGAAGGCGAAACGTTGGGCGTGGTCGGCGAGTCCGGCTGCGGCAAATCCACCACGGCGCGGCTGTTGATGCATTTGATGACACCCACGGCGGGCACCATCCGTTTCGCAGGCCATACGGTCAGATCAAAAGAGCTGCCGCTAAAGGAATTCCGCCGTCAGATACAAATGGTGTTTCAAGATAGCTACGCGTCGCTCAACCCGCGTCTGACGGTGGAAGAGAGCATCGCGTTCGGGCCGATGGTGCACGGCACCGCGCGCAGCGAGGCCGTGCCGCGCGCGCATGCCCTGCTCGACCGTGTCGGGCTCGATCCGGCGCGCTTTGCCGGGCGATTTACCCACGAGTTGTCGGGCGGCCAGCGGCAGCGCGTCAACATCGCGCGTGCATTGGCGTTCCGCTCGCGGGTGCTGGTGCTCGACGAAGCGGTATCTGCGCTCGACAAATCGGTGGAAGCGCAGGTCATCAACCTGCTGCTGGATCTGAAAGAAGAATTCAGTCTGACCTACATCGTCATCAGCCATGATCTTGAGGTCGTGCGATTTATGTCCTCGCGGGTGCTGGTGATGTACCTCGGACGTGTGGCGGAACTCGCGCCCACCGAAATACTTTATACGCAAAGCCGCCATCCCTACACCACGGCGTTGCTTGGGTCGCTGTTATCAATGGACCCTGACAAACGCACCGAGGCCGCGCCGATCAGCGGCGACCCGCCCAACCCGATTGACCCGCCTGCCGGCTGCCGCTTTCATACGCGCTGTCCATACGCCGCCGAAGTATGCACGCGCAACGCGCCGGCACTCAGCGTTGAAGACACCCATGCGGTGGCGTGCCATAGGCACAATACAGCGTCGGGCTATACGCTCGCAACGCCAATAGGGAGCGTGTAATGAGCGATACGGTGACGAAAAAGCCGGTGAATGGCAGCGCGGCAACAACGGCGCCGCTGCTGTCGATCGAAAACCTGCGCGTCATCTTCACGGGTATGGCAAAACCCGTGACTGCTGCGAATGGCGTCGATCTCGCTTTAGCGCGCGGCGAAGTAGTCGCGTTGCTGGGCGAATCCGGCTCGGGAAAAAGCGTTACCCTGCGCTCGATTCTGCGCCTGCATGCCGCGAACAAAACCCGTATCGAGGGCCGCATCCACGTGGACGGTGTTGACGTGCTGGCACTCTCGCCCAGTGAACTGGCGCGCTTTCGCGGCAAGACGGTCTCCATGGTGTTTCAGGAGCCGATGCTGGCGATGGACCCGGTGTACTCCGTCGGTCAGCAAATCACCGAGGCCACCCGTACACCATCGGCCTCTTGTCCACACGCGCCCACGGCGGCAAACTAGCTGGCGCGCGGCTGCCCGCGATACCCGGCAGCCCGCCCGATTTGGCCAACCTGCCGCCCGGCTGTCCGTATGCGCCGCGTTGCGCGCATGCGGCTGACGTATGCCGTGCGGCCATCCCGTCGGCCGTCACCGTGGCCGAGGGCCACGTGGTGCGCTGTGCACGCACCGATGTGACGGCATCGCTTTAGCTTGCGACGCTCAGCGATAAGCACCGCGCTCGCTTCGATCTTCGAGGGCGGCGGTGCGTGGCTGAATGAGCCACGTTCGGGTGAGCGGGATTCGATTTAAAAAATATTCAATAAAAACAATTAGTTAAGTATAAATCGTATTTACTGAGATTTATGTTGGTATCTACCTTGATGTATATCAAAAAAAGGTATACACTTTGATACCTATCTATCGGTGTGAGGCATACGATGTCAGTCAAAGCAAAAGTCTTCGCAACCGGTCGCAGCCAGGCGGTGCGCTTGCCTATGGCATACCGGTTTACTTGCAATGAAGTTTATGTGCGCCGTGATGCGAAAACAGGGGATGTGATTTTGTCGCGCCGCCCGGATTCGTGGGACGATTTCTTTGTGCTCGATGCGACAACCACGGTTCCCGCAGATTTTATGACGGCGGCTGACCGCAACCAAGGGCATCAGGTACGCGATCCGTTTGGGGATAGCGTTTCGTGACGATCTACATGCTCGACACAAACATCGCGAGCCACGTAATCAAGGGTGATATTCCGCGCGTGCGCGAACGGCTGGTAATGGTGCCACTGCATGTGCTCACCGTGTCATTTGTGACGCACGCTGAGTTGCTTTATGGCGTTGCGAAACGCCGTTATCCCGCCGGGCTAACGGCCCGTGTGCAGGCATTCATGGAGCGCGTCGAGGTGTTGTATTGGACCGATGACGTCACGCGCGTCTACGCCGACTTGCGGGCAGGCTGTGAGGCAGTCGGCGTTACGCTGGCGCCGATGGATATGATGATTGCGGCCCATGCAAAGGCCGTAGACGCCATTTTAGTGACGCGGGACAGTGCGTTTGGTTTAGTGCCGAATGGATTGAAATTGGAAGATTGGACTTTGTGATGTTCCCAGTACGCCTTTAGCGCCGCTCGTTTGCTGGATGCTCCTCTAAAGGAAAAAGAGGCAGTTCTTAACATTGCATTTTACAAGTGCAATGTCACGAACCCCCATTCCCCGCAGACTGCAAGGTCATTGTCCCGGACATTGCTATTCCCACAGCCTCGATAGTTAAAACAACGTCTCTGGTCAGCCTGAGTCAGTGTATGTCTATATTTACTTTTCAAGCCGCTTCCTGGTGCTGCTGACTCACCACCCGACGGCATCAATTCAGCGCACCACACTCACCGAAGAAAAATTCTGAAACCAGTTTTGCGCCTGCACGAATCCCTTGACCTTGGATGACATGGCACGCGGCCCGACGTCGTGGGCGACGAACAGGAACAACGCCTCATTGACGAATTTTTCGTGTGCGCGCTGCAGGGCTTTGAGCTGCGTTTCGGAATCGAAGTTGTTGCGCACCACCTTGAACAGTGCGTCCATTTCGATATCGCTGTAGTAGCCCCAGTTTGTGCCACGCGGCGCAACCAGGCTGGAATCGACGTGGCGTATCAGCGCGGTGAACGGGTCCTGACTGAAGTACGATGAGTTGGTCGACCACGCGCCGCGCGTGGTGGCATCCTTTGCGCCCGCGCGCCAGTTGGCCAGCAGTGAATTCCATTCCACCACTTCGAATTCGACCTTGATGCCGACATCCGCCAGATTCTGCTGGATCAGTTCGTTCATGATCAGCGGCTGCATTTGCCCCGAGCCCGAGGTCGAAATGATTGCCTTCAGATTCAGTGGCTTTTCTTTGGTGTAGCCCACTTCTTTCATCAGGCGGCGCGCTTCTTCCCGGTCGTAACGCACGTTGAATGTTGGCTTGCCGAACCAGGGGCTGTTGGGCGGCACCATGCCGCGCGCTTCGACCATCAGGCCGCCGAGCAGTTTTTGCATACCTGCACGGTCGATCGCCAGATTGGCGGCCTTGCGCACGCGCACATCGTTCCACGGCGATCCTTCAATGCGGCTGAAGTGCCATGGCCACACATGCGGATAGACATTGCTGGTGATAACAAAACCGGCTTTCTTGAGGCTCGGGATAGCATCGGGCGGCGGCGCCTCGATCCAGTCCACCTGCCCCGAGCGCAAGGCGGCAACCCGTGCCAGCGCATCCGGCATCGGCAGCAGCACCAGCCGCTCGGCTTTGGGGATACGCGCTTTATCCCAGTAGTCGCGGTTCGGCACCAATTCGGCGCGTTCGCGCGGCGCGTAGCGCTCCAGCTTCCACGGCCCGGTGCCCGCGGGCGCCTTGGTGAAAGCATCCCAGTTACGTCCGACTTTTTCCCATGCAGCAGGGCTCGACATCACGATCCATGCCACGGCATAGGGCAACAAGGCGTCCGGCTCGGCAGTGACGATTTCCAGCGTGTGCTCATCCAACGCGCGATACGATTTCACCGTCGGGATGCGCGTGCGCCCCTGCGCGGCCTGCTTGGTGTCGAACTGCGGCGCGTTGTTGCTGAGTATCTTGTCGAAGTTCCACACGGCGGCCTGCGCCGTAAACGCCGAGCCATCGTGAAAGCGCACACCTTTGCGTATCTTGAACGTCCAGTGCGTTTTGTCTCGGGCATCGACGCTCCACTCGCTGGCCAAGCCCGGCGTCAGGCTGGCGGGCTTGTCAGCAGAGGTTAAATCCCACAGCACCAGTGAATCGAACAGGGTGTAGCCGATAAATCGCATGCCCTCGGCACCCTGATCTGTTTGGCCGTTGGGTAGCGGCACGTCGGAGGCCGTCATGGCGATGCGTAACACGCCCTGCGCGTGGGCGATGCCGCCGGTCATCAACGTCAACACCAACCCGGCTATTGCGATGGCACTTGTGAAACGATTTTTCAATTTGCATCTCCTTGATGTATTGCGGTACGACGGTGGAACACCAATGTTCCGTACGTCCGAATCCGACACTCAAGCAAGATGCACGCCACCTAAGTGGCGTTGTCTGACACGCTCAGTGTAACCGCCCCGAACGACGTGCCCTTAATAGGCTATTTAATTTCATCGATGAAGGTATCCACGATCGGCCGACCTGCGGGTTTGGCGTGGCGCGTGGCGAAATGCGCTTTGGGCGGCATGGCGCGCTCGGTATGCGCGGCTCAGCCTGAACGCGAGAGGTGGGCAGATACGTTCGTAGTGGAGATATGTGGGCGTAGGCACCACCTTGCTATCAACTTTGCACGCTCATGGTGCGTCGCGCCACAACAGTGATTATCACAAAAGAGGAAAATTTAAATACTGTTTAAAAATAACGACTTACAAAAGCGCGCGAACTTGGCATTGTAATTGGCTTGGGAGGCGTACGACATCTACAAAATTTAGGAGGCTTTGATGCTGAATTTTCAACCCACGGTGCTCGCCGCGATGATTCTGGCTGTGACTGGCGCGGCTGCTGCGGCAGATTTTCCGAGTCGGCCATTCCGTTTGGTGGTGCCGTTTGCACCGGGCGGTGCGTCGGATGTGGTCGCGCGCATGATTCAGCCTGCGTTCGTCGCCCGGCTTGGGCAACAAATGGTGATCGATAACCGCTCGGGCGCCGCCGGTAATATTGGCGTGGAAGTCGCAGTGCGCGCGAACGCCGACGGTTACACCTTGTTGCTGGGCAACGTCGGCACCATCGCAATCAATCCGGTGTACTTCACCAAGTTTGCCTACCGGCCGTTAAAAGATCTGACGTCCATCACGCAATTGGTTGATGTGCCGGGGGCTTTACTGGTGCATCCGTCGATCCCGGCCAAGAGCGTCAAGGAGTTGATCGCGCATCTCAAAGCCAACCCCGGCAAACTCAACTATGGTGCCGCCGCGCCAAGCGGCCCCAACACGCTCGACGCGCTGATGTTTATGTCGATGACAGGCACCACGGCGACACAAATTGCCTACAAGGGTGGCGCTGGCCCGGCCGCGATCGGGCTGATGGCGAACGAAGTGCAGTTCGCCTTTAGCCAGGTTGCTTCCACTCTGCCGTATGCCAAAACGGGCCGCATGCGCATGTTGGCGGTCATCGCGCCGGAGCGTAGTAAAGTGTTGCCCGATGTGCCGACCATTCGCGAGAGCGGCTATGACATGGTGGTGGGGGCCTGGCAGGGCTTGTTCGCGCCAGCAGGCACGCCCGCGCCGGTTGTTAATCTGTTGTACAAAGCCTCGCTCGACGCCATGCGCGACAGCAACGTCGTCGCCCGGCTGGGCGAGAGCGGCGTGTCGATTGTCACCAGTAAGAGCCCAGTGAATTTCGCGACGTTTGTCAAAACCGAGACTGAGCGCTTCGGCAAAGTGATCCGCGGCTGGAAAATTCAAACCGAGTAGGCGTGCATGACACGCTCGTGGCATGTGGCCCGGCATTAAAACAAAGGGACCGCCGATAGATAAATCTTGCTATTGACGGCTGATGGGTTACTGGCGCAATGAGAAAGAGAGAAAGAGAAGTAGGAGATAAATGCGAGGCCTATCAAGGCGGCACTTATCGACCATCCTTCAAAATGCGACAGTGCAGAGCCTATGGGAGCGGCGGCAGCGGACGGAAGACGAACTCAAGACGAGCTGGAGAAGCTACATCGATGGCTGGTGGAATTACTTTGGCTACGCCAACTGGCGAGGGACAGTCACTCGACTCAGTGGGTGGATAAGGCGTCATATGAGGAAAAACTACTGGCAACGTTGGCACAATCCGCGAGGACGCGCCAACGCGTTGCGTCCGCTGGGCGTGAAGGGGCGCAGTGTCGGGGTGTCGTGGAGCCGTTGCGGGCAATGGCTGATAGCCCATCACGTGGTGGTTCAACCAGCGTTAAAGACGGCACGACTAAACCGCGCAAGCTTTGGTCTACCACGGGAACTCGCGAGCAGGCCGTTAGGCATAAGGCCATAAGGCCGCGCTTGCTGGACTCAGCCGCCGTATGCGGAAAACCGCACGTACAGTGGTGTTGGAGGACTGACGGGCGACATCCCGTCAGTTCGCCCCGATCGCTCGCTTGATAACCTCAGCGGCTTGAATCTTAGCCTCCGCAACTGCCGCCTCGCGCATTGTCGCGACATACCTAGCGTGATTGCCATCGCGCACTAACCGCGACAGGCACGGGTCGCTGTGGGTCAAACGTTTCTAGCTTGTTCTGGCAAACGGAATCCGGTCGTCAAGGTAATCGCAAATTTGATCTTTGTGGTAGAGGGCTAGTCCGCAAGCGAGGTGAGGCTGCCCTGCTACAATGTAGCAACAGAATTCACGGGGCAGACATGAAGCAAACGAGCGTAACCATCGGGCTGCTGGCAATTGTGGGGTTGTTTGCCCAGAGCGCGGTATCTGCGCAAACCGCCTCGACCGGAACTTACCCCAACCGTCCCGTACGCATCGTCGGACCGTCATCCCCCGGCGGTGGCATCGATGCTTCCGGTCGCATACTTGCCGCCGCCCTCAGCCAAAGCCTGGTGCAGCAAGTGGTGTTCGAAAACCGTCCGGGTGCCGGTGGCATCATTGGTACCGAACTGGTGGCCAAGGCGCCACCCGACGGCCATACGCTGATACTCACCGCGGCGGCAGGGATGGTGGTGTTTCCACACACCTTTTCCAAACTGTCCTACGACCCGCTGCGGGATTTTGCGCCGATCACACTGGTTGCCGCATCCGATTACATACTCGCGGTGCATCCTTCGCTGCCGGTGAAGACGGTGAAAGATTTGATCGCACTGGCCAAGGCCCGTCCAGGTCAGATTGTATTTTCCTCGTCGGGCAATTTCGGTCTGCCGCATCTGGCGGGCGAGTTGCTCAAGCAGCAGGCGCAGATTCAGATGTTGCATGTCCCCTACAAGGGCGGCGGACCGGCCGCGATGGCCATCCTCGGCGGCGAAGTGTCGCTGATGTTCGGCACCGGGCCGACGGTGGTTCCGCATGCGCAAAACGGCAGGCTGCGCCTGATCGCAACCGCCAGTGCCAAGCGCTCGAAGAGTCTGCCCGACTTGCCGACGGTTGCCGAAACGTTGGTCGGGGTCGAAGTGAGCGCGTGGTATGGCCTGCTGGCGCCCACCGGCGTACCACGGGAAATCATTGCCCGTCTGCACGGTGAGAGCTTCAAGGCGCTCACCAGCGCTAAAGTGATGCAGCAGATCGCCAATTCCGGCGCCGACGCCATTTCCAGTACGCCTGAAGCCTTCGCCGCGTATATACGCACCGAGCATGCGCGATGGGGCAAGGCAATCAAGGCCGCCGGTATACCGACCGAATAAACGTAAAGACAGGGCACCGAATGACCGATACCGCCGGGGCGACCCAGACCCTTGCCCGCTACGTCGTAGACGCAAAATTCGCCGACATTCCCGACGGCGTGCGTCACGAAGCCAGGCGCGCATTGCTCAACTGGCTGGGCTGCGCGATCGGCACTGCGCAACATGAAACCCTTGAAAAGGCGCTGGCCGCAGTCGCCCCCTTCGCCGGCGCGCCGCAGGCCGCACTCCTGGGTCGCAGCGAACGGCTCGATATCCTCAACGCCGCATTCCTGAACGGCATCAGTTCGCATGTGCTGGATTTCGACGACACGCACGAGCAAGCGGTTCATCCCAGTGCGCCGGTATACCCCGCGCTGCTGGCATTGGGCGAATGGCGCCGCGTAGCGGGTGCGGATTTCCTGCACGCCTTTATTCTCGGCGTCGAGGTCGAGTGCCGCGTGGCGCTGTCAGTCGTGCCCCAGCATTACGACGTGGGTTGGCATGTGACCGGCACCGCAGGCGTGTTTGGTGCCGCCGCTGCGGCGGGTAAATTGCTGGGGCTGAACGCGCAGCAAATGACTTGGGCGCTGGGCATTGCTGCCACCCAATCGTCGGGTTTGCGTGAGATGTTCGGTTCGATGTGCAAGAGCTTCCATCCGGGGGCCGCCGCGCGTAACGGTTTATCCGCTGCGCTGCTGGCGGCGCAGGACTTCGACAGTTCCCTGCGCGGCATCGAAGCGCCGCGCGGTTGGGCGCACGTGCTGTCGACGCATTTCGATCCCGCCATCATCACCGAAGGTCTGGGTGAGCACTTCGAATTGTCTCGCAACATGTACAAGCCTTATCCGTGCGGGTTGGTGGTGCATGCGGTGATCGACGGCTGCATCGAATTGAAGAGCATGCACGGCCTCCATCCGGCCGACATCGAGCGTGTCGATTTGCGGGTCAATCCGATGGTGCTGGAACTGACCGGCAAGAAGGCCCCTGGCACCGGCCTGGAAGGCAAATTCAGCGTCTATCATGCCGCTGCCGTCGGTTTGATTTTTGGACGCGCCAATGAATCCGAATATGCCGACGCGGTGGTGCGCGATCCGGCAGTGATCGCGATTCGCGATCGCGTCAGCGCCGTGGCCGATCCGGCGGTAAGCAGTTACCTTGAGGCCCATGTCAGCATTACGCTGCGCGATGGCCGTGTGCTGACGCGCCACGTGCCGCACGCGCTTGGCACTTTGCAGCGCCCGATTAGCGATCAGGATCTCGAAGCCAAATTTCGCGCGCTGGTGGCACCGGTATTGCCCGCAGATCAGGTGAACACCCTGATCCAACTGTGCTGGAATGCGGGCGAATTGCGCGATGTGGGCGACATTGCACGTGCGGCGGCTGGGCCAACATAAACACAAGCGACCATCATGATGGCAGATGCTCAGACATTCGACTACATCGTCGTTGGTGCCGGCAGCGCGGGCTGCGTGCTGGCCAACCGGCTGACTGCATCCGACAAATACCGCGTGCTCCTGCTCGAAGCGGGCGGCGAAGATAAGAATTTCTGGATTCACTTTCCACTGGGTTACGGAAAGCATTTTTCCAACCCGGAATTGAACTGGCTCTACAACTCGGAACCGGCTGCTGCCATCGGCAATCGCAGCATTGCGCAGCCGCGCGGCAAAGTGCTGGGCGGATCGAGCTCGATCAACGGCCTGGTGTATATCCGCGGCCAGCGCGAGGATTACGATGCGTGGCGGGCGCAGGGAAACGCAGGATGGGCCTACGAAGACGTGCTGCCGTATTTTCGCAAATCGGAGGACCAACAGCATGGTGCCAACGAATATCACGGAGTCGGCGGGCCGCTGCAGGTATCGGATCATTCCGAGCCGCATCCTTTGTGCGACGCGTTTATCGCCGCAGCGCAGGCCAGTGGCTTTGCGCGCAACGATGATTTTAACGGCGCATCCCAAGAGGGATTTGGCTATGTGCAGATGACTGCGCGCAATGGTTGGCGTTGCAGCGCCGCCAAAGGCTACTTGCATCCGGTGCGTAAGCGCGCGAATCTCGCTGTGGTCACAGGCGCGCATGCAACGAGAGTGCTCTTTGAGGGCAAGCGCGCGAGCGGCATTGAGTATGTGCAAGGCGGGGTCAAGAAAACCGCCACCGCCGCGCGCGAAGTGATATTGGCGAGCGGCGCCTTCAATTCGCCGCAATTGCTGCAACTCTCGGGCGTGGGGCCGGCCCGGTTGCTGCAACAATTGGGCATCACGGTTGTCGCCGATATGCCCGGTGTAGGGGCTAATCTGCAAGATCATTTCAACGGGCGCGTGGCGTACGAGTGTACTGAGCCGATCACGCTCAACGATATCGTGCACAGCAAAACCAAAAGCCTGGCGGCCGGATTACGCTGGCTCATCACGCGCAAAGGCCTGCTCAATATGGCAGCGTCCTACTCGGCGGGTTTCATACGCGTTGATCCCGCTGCGCAGTCGCCAGACATTCAAGTCGGACTGGGATTGTTCAGTTTCGACAAAATCAGTGAAGGGCTGCACGATTATTCGGGGTTTTATTCGGCGGTGCGCCTGCTGCGCCCGGAGAGCCGCGGCACGGTGATGATCGCAAGCGCCGATCCGCTGGCGGCACCCACAATACGGCCCAATTACCTCACCACCGAGAAAGATTGCAGCGTGCTGCTCGCGGGTGTGAAAGCCACGCGTGAGATCATGAATCAGCCGCCGATGCGCCGTTACATTGTGCGCGAACGTGACCCCGGCGACCATTGTGTCACCGACGATGCCTTACTCGATCACATCCGCATGAAGGGCGGCATCAGCTACCACCCGGTGGGCACGTGCAAGATGGGTGCCGACGCCAATGCGGTGGTCGACGCCCGCTTACGCGTGCGCGGTTTCGCGGGATTGCGCGTGATGGATGCCTCGGTCATGCCGACGCTGGTGTCGGGCAACACCAATGCGCCGACGATAATGATTGCAGAAAAAGGTGCGGAGATGATTCTGGAGGATGCTATTCCGTAAGTCCTTACTTCACCCATCCATGCCAGTGCCGCTGCGGTGCAATGGGTGCAGGTTTTATTGTTGCTAGGGGCGACGCGCACGAGTGGCAATCATCTCGCGGCATGAGTATTACCGCTTGGTGGCAGTGTAAAAATGTTAAACGCAAATAAATCACCGTAATAGGCTATATACCCACACAACGGTCAACTGGAAAATCATGCGGATACTGGTGAATAGCGCTCGCGGCATACGAGCCCGAGCGAGGGATAGCGCGGTTGATTTCAATTGCAGACAGTCATGAATCGCCGTCAAATCAACATCGCGCGGGTGACGGGGGCACTACTCGCGGCAGCGTTGGCGCAGGTGACACTTGCGCGAGCAGCAGACAGTTTTCCGCATAAGGCGATACGTATCATCGTGCCTGCCGCGCCCGGCGGTACCACGGACATCGCCGCGCGCCTGCTGGCCGAGCGGATGGGAAACGGCTTGGGCCAGAATATCGTGGTGGAGAACCGGGCGGGTGCCGCCGGCATTATCGGCGTGCAGGTGCTTCTCGCGGCCGCGCCCGACGGCTACAGCCTTTTGATGGGCAACATCGGCCCCAATGCGATCAACTACGCGCTCTACAAAAACCTGAGTTACAAGCCCGAAGATATGTTCCCCATCACTTCGGTGATTTCCAATCCGAATGTGCTGGTGGTCAACCCGGCCGTGGCGGCAAAGACTGTGAACGAATTGGTGGCGCTGGCAAAGGCCAGTCCGGGCAAGCTGTCTTTTGCGTCGTCGGGCCGCGGTCAGTCGGTTCATATGTCGGGAGAATTGTTCCGCTTCAAGACCGGCATCGATCTCGCCCATGTGCCGTACAAGGGCACCGGCCCCGCGTTGATCGACGTGCTGGCAGGTCAGGTCAACATGATTTTCAGCAGCCTGCCCAGTACCATGGGATACATCCGCGGCGGTCGCTTGCGCGCGCTGGCCGTAACTGGCAGGCAGCGCAGCGCCGAATTGCCCGAAGTGCCGACGATGATCGAGTCCGGTTTTGCCGATTTTGAAGTGACCGGCTGGTTCGGCCTGTTCGCTGCGGCCAAGACCCCGCGTCCGTTGATCGACAAAATTTATGGCGCGGCGAAGGCGGTGCTGGCATCGCCGGAGATCAAGGCGCGCTTTGCCGACCTCGGCGGTACGGCGGGCGGCGAGCCGCCGGAACAATTCAAAAATTATGTCATGGCGGAAAAGCGCAAGTGGGCGCAGGTCGCCACGGCTGCGAAAATTCAAGCGGAGTAGATCGTCGTCTGACGGTTGATGCGCTGTGATTTTTCGCCGCGCCACTACCGCAAGCAATAGCCCGATCATTACTTGCGCGTACTGGACGCTGAGCCCCGACGCCGAGTCAAAAAGGGGCGGTTACGAATTAAATCCGATGCGAGATAAGCATTTGATTTTTTGCATTGTTGAGCACAGGGAAATCTCATCCCCGTTTCGCGTCAATGAAGCAAATTACGCGGTGCTCAACCAGTACGCTCGCTGGCGCAGCGGGTCTGTGCAGCGCATGGAGGAATTCATGCCGCAAAAAACGGATTGCCGCCAGTAAGGCGATTCCGTTTTACCTGATCGATTTTGGCCAGCGTGTAGATGATTTCAACGGGGGTTTCGGCTTGTATCTTCACAGATAACGAATTTTGCACTCTGGGCGAATCTCTACGGTTGAACCGGTTTGTCACGAGATCGGTAATGGTGGCCCGCGAATCGCCTGAGATGTGTCTTAGATTTCCTATAGCCCCATTCGATTCACTACGGTGTGACGAACACTCCGCCGTTGTTCATACCTGCCATCTTGTTCTTCGCGAAGTTACCTTGGGCGTCAAAGAAGATACGTTTCTTTTCTGCATCCCATTGCATCGGTTTGCCAGTGTAGGGATCGTGGAAACGCTGATCGGCATTGGCAATAAATTTTTCCGCATTTTCATGGCTGGTACCTGCGGCCACACATTCGACCTACAATCCGAGCAGACGATTGAACGCGTCGAGGTCATGTAATCGCAACGCGAAATCCCTAAAATCGGGCGTGACGGCATCAATCACCCCGCGAGTTCAAATTCGAAGTGCAACTCTGATTAATAGGTTGGGTGGGCGAGGTGCGATAGCATCCGAGCCCCTCGACCACCAAGTTAA
>CAMBGJ010000105.1 GCA_945865805.1 Bordetella parapertussis | reverse complement strand
GCCACCAGAAACTGGCAGCCAATCCGAATTGTTTACCTGAATCCGGATCAGCACCATGCTACTGAACAAAACCTTCGAAAGGATCAACCAGAAAAACCAAAAAAAGCAGCTTGACCACAACCATTCAGGCGACAACTAGCTTGAAAAAGTCCGATATTGAACCTGAGGTGGTGGATTTTTGCGGCGCACGCGTCATTGCACCCACCCCGGCACTCGCGCGACCTTCTGCGGCGCTGGCGGGCGCTTCAGCCTGCGCCGGTGCTGGTGGCGCACTTTCAGCGGAACGTGTGCTGTCACGCGCCGCGCCACTCATCGTATCCTCGCCCGTCGAGGGAAACGGCGAGTCCGAACGCTGCCGTGGCCAGGGGCGCACGGGCGGATCAATCCTCACCGGCGGCTCGACTTTCTTGTGGAACACCGCCACGCCGATCACGCCGACGTTATTCGGTCGCCCGGTGCGCGCCGCGTACGAATTCTGATGCTCGGTAAAATAAAACGCCGCGATGCGATCCATGCTCTTGCGCCAGCCGCGGATATCAAACGCCTGATGGTTGCCCAGCACATAACCGGTCTGCGACCAGTTCGCCGTTTCGCCCGACACCGCATTGACGCTATCGACCGATACCACCGACAGAATCTCCTGCCGCCCGCGATTGGCAACGCGGATCTGGTATTCATTGCTGGGCTTGCCCACCACGTAATAGCGGCCATTGTGCTGGTGGATCGGCAGAGTGCGGTTTTCCATGCGGTCGTAAACCGTAACATCGGCGATGTTGCCCACCGCGCCTGCTGCTGCACTAAAAGTAGACAACAAAGTTAAGTATATGATTTTATTACTAATTTTCATTTCGGCTCCTTTTTAAGTTTCGCATCGCTGCGATGCTGGAGCTGTAAACGGCGCGGTGCGGGGAATGGGGTTAAAGCATCGCAAAAAAAGACGCTAACGGACGTCATTCAACAAGCACTTGCGTAAACTAAAGTGCCATTTTAGTATCACTCCATGAGAACCGAACTCGTTACCACCTTGAAGCGACAGGCCACCGAACTATTGTCGGAGCTGGAGCGCGATAAGCAGCCGATCCTGATCACGCAGCATGGGTTACCCAGCGCATATCTGGTCGACGTCGAAAGCTACGAACTTTTCCAACAACGCATGGCCGTACTTGAAGGCGTTGCCCGAGGCGAAATGGCCATCGCCGAAGGCCGGGTGATGTCGCACGCTCAGGCCAAGATCCGCATGGCACGATGGCTGAAATAGTTTGGACTGAACCGGCGTTAAGTGACCTCGACGCCATCGCTGATTACATCGCCCTGGAAAACCCTGCAGCCGCTGCGGCATTAGTACAACGTGTGTTTCAGCATGTCGAGCAACTGGAAAATTTTCCGCAAAGCGGCAGCAAACCGCTTGAACTGAAAAAGTCGCGCTACCGGCAAATCGTCGAGCCGCCCTGCCGCGTTTTTTATCGTTACGATGGTGAGCGCGTGTTCGTGATCTATGTCATGCGGTCGGAGCGACTGTTGCGCACGGGGCGGCTCGCGGCCCGTGAACGGACAAAAACGCCATAACTTCATCCGCCTACGTTTCGGTAACGATCAAAAACCCCGACATGCGATCATGGCCTTCGCCGCAGAAGTTGTCGCAGAGAAAATGAAACTTGCCCACTTTGTCGGCAACGAAGGTGATCTCGACGGTTTTGCCGGGGATACCGCCAGCGCGCACGTTGAAATCCGGCACGGAAAATCCATGCACGAAATCGGGAGAGCTTAGTACCACGGTAATGCGCTGCCCCTTTTTGACGCGCAGCTCGCCGGGGACAAACGCAAATTTCCCCGCAATCATCTCGATGCGCAGCACCGGCTCCTGCGCCCGTGATGCCGTGGACAACAGATACAACGGGCCGGCAACGACACACGTTGCCGTTGCTGCCGTTTTTAACCAGGCCCGTCTTTTCATCGCTTATCCTATGTTGCGTTCGGTCATTCGGGGGGCTGCGCCGCTGCTGCTGGCGTTCACCGAGCGCCAACCCAAGCCTTTGTACGGCTGTGCGGCATCCCACGGCAATTGGGTTTTGTTGGCGGCAGTACCCAGCGGCGACAACGGAAACATCACCGCTTTGGCCGCATGATGCTGGATGTGCCCGGTGTGCTGATGATGTTCGTGATGAATATGGCCGTAAAACACCGTGACGTTTTTGAACGGTGTCAACAGATCAATGGCTTGGCGGCCGTCACGCGTATCCCAATCCCACTGCGGCGACATCGCATGCAGCGGGCGGTGCGTGAGCACCACGATCGGTTGATCGGGCCGCTGTTTGGCCAGATCGGCCTTCAACCACTCGATTTGTTTGGCCCCGAGGATCGGTGCCGGGTCGGAGGTATTGTCGAGCGTGATGAAGTGCACGCCCTTGTGATCGAAAGTCTCGTACAACTTCCCGTCGATCACCTCCAGATAGGCTTCGGCACGATCGAGCGAGGCGTCGTGTTCACCGTGCATATAACGCACCGGCACGTTGAGACTCCTGGACATATCGAGAAACTCGCGCAGACGCTGGCGGCGCACTTTGGGGTCGTCGGTGGTCTGCGTCAGGTCACCGGTGAACACCACGAAATCCGGCTTTTGTTCGAGGGCATTCACCGCAGCCAGCGCTTTGGTAAACGTGCCTCGCGTATCCGGGTTCACTTTTGGATTGCCGTAGCCCCAGTGGACATCGGTCAATTGCACAAAGCTGAAATCCGCCCCACTGCCAGCCATACTCGCGCAACCCGGCAGCGCGGAGGCGAACACCAGGCCGCCGCCCACACCCGCCATTTTGATGAAATCCCGCCGGCTGCAGTGTTTGTCGTCCATGATGAATCTCCTGGTGGTGGAAAAATGTGAAGTAAAGCAATCCGCTCACCCTTGAAGACTGTGCGTGCGTGCGGTTTATTCCCTTTATTCCAAAACCCGCTTTAAAACCTTCACCGCAGAGGCGCAGAACTTACGCAAAGAACGGCTTTTCTCTGCGGGAAATCTCTGCGTCTCTGCGCCTCTGCGTTGAAGCTGTTGTCCGCGTTCGCCAAAAATGCATGGAATAAACACGCCTGGAGTAAAGTCTTATAACCATTGCCCCCGCTTTTTTGGACCACCGTGTCGCCTGACCCGAACAAACTGTCGCGCTTTGAAACCGTGGTGCTGGTGCACCTGGATGCGGCGTACAACCTCGCGCGCTGGATCACACGCGACTCGGCTGGCGCCGATGACGCCGTGCAGGAAGCCTGCCTGCGCGCATTTCGGTTTTTCGACAGCCTGCAAGGCCCCAGCCCGAAAGCGTGGCTGATGGCGATCGTGCGCAATGCGTGTCTCGATTGGCTGAAAGATCAGCGCGCGCGTGGCGCCGACGAGGCCTACGACGAAGCCGTGCATACCGAGCGCGTGGTGGAATCCGCCGAAAGCACCGTGGCTCGCGCCTCGGACGCACGCTGGCTGCACGAGGGCCTCGCTCGGCTTCCGCGTGAACAGCGCGAAGTCATCGTGCTGCGCGAACTGGAAGAATTGTCGTACAAAGAAATCAGCGCCATCGTTGGCGTGCCCATCGGCACCGTGATGTCGCGACTATCGCGCGGCCGCGAACTGCTGCAACAGCGGCTGACGCAATCGCAAGAGAGGAAAAGATCGTGAATTGCGCGCGTTTCCATCAAGTGCTCGACGCCCACATCGACGGCGAGCTCGACCATGCCACCGCGCGCGACATCGCCGTACACCTGGGCGAATGTGCCGCCTGCGCCGCGCTGCGCGATCAGCGCCTCGCCTTGCGGCAAAATCTGCGCGCGCACGCGCCCTACTTCAAGGCGCCGGCGACCCTGGTACCCGCGATACGGCGCGCGCTTGCGCAATCCGACCCCGCATTAAAACCGCAGCCGCGCGCAACCGTTTTCAACAGGGGAGTGTCGTGGTTTCACGCGGCGGCCTTCGCCACAGTCGCCGCGTTTGCGGGCGTAATCGGCGGCTACTGGCTGGCGCAACCGCAGCTGGATTACCCGCTACGCGATCCCGCCGTGGCGAGCCACGTCGCGGCGCTCGCGCCCACACGGCCATTGATACAAGTGACTTCCAGCGATCGCCATACAGTGAAGCCGTGGTTCCAGGGCAAACTGGATTTCGCGCCGCCGGTGAAAGACCTCGCCGGTGAAGGTTTTGTGCTGGTCGGCGGACGCCTCGATCAAGTGGCCGACAAACCGGCGGCTGCCGTGGTGTATCAAGTACGCAAACACGTGATCAACCTGTTCGTGTGGCGCGCGGGCGAACGCGCGCCAGACACGCTTGTCACCACGAACGTACGCGGCTTTAGCGTCACCACCTGGGCCGCCGACGGCCTGCGCTTTGCTGCCGTGTCGGATGTCGATGGGCGCGACTTGACGCGCTTTGCGCAGTTGGTGGCGGCGCCATAACCCGCCAGCTTTACCGCTACTTATTCGCCGCGTCCTGCGCCTCCTCGCGCTTCTGCATCGCTTGTGCAGCCTCGCCGAGCTTTTTGTCGACCATGTCCTTGGTCTGTTTGCCGGCTTCGAGTTCCTGCTTTTTGATGGCAGCACCCGTAGCGGCTGTAGTGGCGACTTGCGCGCCGCAAGCGGTGAGGGACAAGGCGCAGAGCAGTGCGATTAAGGCTTTCATGATCATCTCAAAAATAGCATTTAAAAACAAATACTTACAGACAAACCCTTAGCCCGGTGCCAGCAGCTTTAAATCAATCACCGCGCCCATCGCCTGATAGCCCAGGCGGTTCGGGTGCAGCTTGTCGCCCGGCCCGCCCACGGTGTTGTCGGGCACGAATTCGGCGCGCATGGCGCCCGTTTGCGCGTCGGTCACCACTTTATCGAAATCCGCCACGCCGTCAAACACGCCTGAGGAGCGGATGAATTCATTCAACTGGCGGCGCTTGTCGTCCTGTTCCTTGAAACCGTGCGCGGCGCTGGTCGCACCCAATGCAGATACCACCGTCGCGCCGATCACGCGCACGCCGGGCAGGCGTTCACGCATGCGCGCGACGCCTTCACGCATGCCCTTGGTCACCGCTTCAACGCTGGCGTTGCCGTTGCGGCTGAAATCGTTGGTGCCTTCCAGCCAGATCACGGCTTTCACGCCGGAAAGCGTGAGCACATCGCGCTCGAGCCGTGACAACGCCGACGGCCCGCCGGGGAAAGGCTTGGGCGGCGGATACACCGCCGGCCCCACCACCTGATTGCCGCCAATGCCCGCATTCACCACTGCCACGCGATTGCCGTATGCCGCGCGCAAGCGACGATCCAGCACATCGGGCCAGCGGTCGTCGCCATTCATGGTGGATGCCGTGCCGTCGGTAATCGAATCACCGAACGCGACGACCGCGTAGGCGTCATCCCCGGCGCGCATGTCCAGCGCATCGACAAAAAACCACGCCGCCGTGGCAAACGGAAACGACGCCTCGGCTTCTTCATGCCCTTTCGCGCCCGCGCCCGGCCAGGTGACGTACGAGGACTGCAATGCCTTCGCATGCCAAGTCATCGGCCCGCTTTCACCCACCACATGAAAACTCACCGCCAGCTTGCGACCGGCCAATTCGATGGCCGATGCATCGCGCACGAACGGCAACGGGACGGCATCGCTCCACACACTTTGCCCCGGCGCGACAGTCACGCTGTTTTTGCCGCCGAACATGACGGCGCGATTGGTACCGGCGGTGATTTCAGCACCGGCGTTTTGCAGCCCCACATGCACGCCGTCGAACGTCACCGGCTTGGTGCCCAGCGCGTTGGACATGCGGATGCGCGTCTCGCGTCCCCACAAGGTCGGCCGCACGATGAGGCGAAACGATTGATCACGCGCGCCCGGTGTACCACCGGCTGGCACCGGAAAAACGCGGCTCTGGTCAGGCATCGCCGACGGATTGCCGATCGGATACGGCCCTTGAATCGACGCGCCCCAGCTCGTCACCCAACGCGCGCCGGACTGCCCCTGAGCGGTATCACCCACGGTGGCACACGCGGTTAAAAATAACAGCGCAATCAAAGCTATGGCACGCATTAAAAATCCTCATAAGTAATTGTTTTAATTGATTTTTTTATAAATGTTAATCCACCCGCTTCGCCAACCCCAATTCCTTCAACACATCACGTAGCTCCGCATGCACGGTGTCGAGGTAACGCAGCGTATCGCGACTATTGCGGTAGTCGCCGTCCCAATGGTTGGCGTCGAGCGTTTCTTTCCACAGCGAATCGCGTGAGACTTTTTCCAGCACCTCGTCCCAATACGCGATTTGCTCTGTGCTCAAACCCTTGGGCGCCCACAGGCCGCGCCAGGTGTTGAAGGTGCCCGCCACGCCCTGCTCTTTCCACGTCGGGATCGTCGCGAACGGGCCGGTCAGGCGTTTGTCGGAGGTCACCGCGATGATGCGCACGCGGCCTGCCTCAAGGTGTTTGGTCAGCGGCCCCACGCTGCCCATATGCAAATCGATGTGGCCGCCGAGCAGCGCGGTCAGCGATTCGCCGGACGACTGAAATACCGGCGTTTTGAGTTTACGTGTGTCCGCTCCTGCCGCGCGCGCCGCCAGCACGTACGCGATGTGATTGTTGCCGCCGATGGCGGTCACGCCTGCCGACAAAGATGAGGCGTCTTTTTTCAGCCGCTCGATCAAATCGCGACCAGTCATGATTGGCGAATCGGCGCGCACCGCGAAGCCGATGTAGTCACCGATCATCACCGTCAGCGGGGTGAAATCGCGATGCCGCAAGGGGCTGGCACCGGTGATGTAATTCAGTTGCTGGGTGATCGACACCACCGCCATCGCGTGCGGATCATTGGGCTTTTGATTCAGGTAGGTCAGCGCCACCGTGCCGCCGCCACCGGTTTTGTTGACCACCACGCCGGGTGTCGCCGTGAGCTTGCGCTCCTGCCAGATGCGCTGCAGCAGCCGCCCCACCGCGTCGTTGCCGCCACCGGGCGCGTTGGGCACGACAATTTCCACCGGGTTGGCGGGCTTCCATGTGGCGGCGAGCACGGGCGCGACATAACAGCCTGCCAGCCCTGCCGTCAACAGGCACAAATGCCGCAACAGAATTTGCATATACAGCCTTCCGAGATCACTATGAATCATGATGGACTTACCGCGCGGCTATCCCGCAGCTATCCATAACTCGGTGCTATCATAAATGCAATCGCACGCGACAGCCATTGTTGGCACGCAGCCGTTACAAACGCAGACACACGCAGAGATCACCATGCCCATCACCATCCGCCCACTCACGCCCGTCTTTGCCGCAGAAATCACCCACGTCGATCTCACGCGGCCGCTCGATGACGCCACCTTCGCCGAAGTCGAAAACGCATTCGAGACGTATTCGATATTGGTGTTCCCCCGGCAGAACCTCACCGATGCCATGCAAATCGCCTTCAGCAGTCGCTTCGGTGCGCTGGAATCCACGCAAGGCCATATCGCCAACAATTTTCAGGTAAAGCAGATTTCGGAAATCTCCAATCTCGACCCCAGCGGCAAGCTGATGAAGGCCGACGACCCGCGCGTGGTCTACCGGCTGGGCCAGCGCAATTGGCACTCCGACAGCTCATTCAAAAAAGTGCCCGCCAAGGCCTCGCTGCTGCACGCGCGCCGCCTGCCGCCCAACAGTAACGAATGCGGCCAGACGCAATTCGCCAGCCTGCGCGCGGCATACGACGCGCTGCCCGACGAGCGCAAGCGCTTTCTCGACGGCAAGGCCGCGATCCACCACTACGCCTACTCGCGCCGCAACGACGGCATCACGCTGACCAACGAGAAAGAAGATCAGCGCTTTCCGCCGGTGGCACAAGCCATCATCCGCGCCAATCCGAAACACGGCCGTAAGGCGCTCTACGTCGGCTCGCACGCCTCGCACATCGACGGCATGCCGGAAGCCGAAGGCCGCGCGCTGCTGCAGGAACTGCTGGCATTCGCCACCCAGGAACAGTGGACTTATCTGCACCACTGGCAGGTCGGCGATCTGGTGATGTACGACAACCGCGCCGCGCTGCATCGCGCACGGCCCTATGCCATCACCGAACACGCGCGCGTGTTGCATCGAACCACTGTTGCGGGCGAAGGCCCGACGGTTCAATAAACCCATCTCACAAAGGAAACACCATGGCCACTCCCGTCATAGCCCAAAAAGCCTCTTACCCCGTAGACCTCGCCGCTGGCGATTACTGGTGGTGCGCCTGCGGGCAATCGAAGAAGCAGCCCTTTTGCGACGGCTCGCACAAAGGCACCGAGTTCACGCCGATGAAATTCACGCTGGCGCAGGCCGAGACCAAGCGCCTCTGCGGCTGCAAGCACAGCAAGAACGCGCCGTTTTGCGACGGCACGCATAAATCGCTGTGATACGCGGCGCGCTTACCGCAGGTGCGCTGGTCGCCGCACTCAATGCGGCGGCGCAAAGCTATCCCACGCGCGCCATTCGCGTGATGATCCCCTATCCGCCGGGTGGTGGCAGCGACATGCTGATACGTCCGATCGCCGCGCGCGTGTCGGAGTCTATCGGCCAGCAACTGATCATGGATAACCCCCCTGGCGGCGGCAGCATCATCGGCACGCAGCTCGCGGCCAAGAGCACGCCCGATGGCTACACCGCGCTGATCGTGGATCTGGCGTTTTATTCAAATCCGTCGCTGGTATCAAAGCTGCCTTACGACAGCGTGCGTGATTTCGCGCCGGTAGTGAGCCTCGCTTCCAGCGCCTCGGTGCTGGTGGTGCATTCTTCCGTACCGGCAAAAAATTTAAAGGAACTCATCGCGCTCGCCAAGGCGCGGCCGGGCGAGTTGCATTATTCCTCGGGCGGCAATGGCACCTCTACGCATCTGGCCGGCGAGCTGCTGAAAAACGCCGCAGGCATCAACCTGATTCACGTGCCGTATAAAGGTGTTGCACTGGCGCTGACCGATACGCTCGCCGGGCAAATCACCATCACCTTCGCCGGCGTCAACGCGATTCGCGGCTTTGTCGAAACCGGCAAACTGCGCGCATTGGGTATCACCGGCGCGGTGCGCAAGGCTGCGGTGTCGAAAGTGCCCACCTTCGCCGAATCCGGTCTGCCGGGTCTGGATGCCACCACCTGGCGCGGATTGCTGACGCCCGTTGGCACGCCCGTCGAGGCGATCACCAAACTCAACGCCGAAGTCAATAAGGCGCTGGCGCACGCACCGCTGCGCACGCGGCTCGAAGAACTCGGTTACGATGCCAGCGGCGGCACGGCTGATGAATACGCCAAACTCGTGCGCAGCGAAATCACCAAGTGGGAAAGCGTGATCCGCAAGGCGGGCATCCGCATCGAGTAAGCCGTTGTCGGCCAACCTGCCGCAAATGGCACCAACACCTAAGTATTTGTTTTTATTCACTTTTATTCTGGAGACCTCATGTTGACCCCCACCGAACAACGTAACCGCATGCGCGCCATTTTGAACGGCAATCAGGTGTTATCGCCTGCCAGCGTATATGACGGCCTGTCGGCGCGTATCGCGCAGGATGTTGGCTACACGCTCGGCATTCTGGCCGGCTCGGTGTCGTCGAACAGCACACTGGCGTCGCCCGACCTGATTGTGCTGACGCTGACCGAATTCGCCGATCAGATCCGCCGCATCATGCGCGCTTCCGACATTTCGCTGCTGGTCGACGCCGATCACGGCTATGGCAACGCGTTGAACGTGATGCGCACGGTGATCGAGTGCGAGCATGCCGGTGTTTCTGCGATGAGCATTGAAGATACCGCGCTGCCGATCGCCTTCGGCCAAACCAAGGATGCGGTCATTTCCACTGCGGAAATGTGCGGCAAGTTGAAGGCTGCGGTCGCCGCGAAGAAAGACCCCGCGACGGTCATTGCTGGCCGCACGGCGGCGCTGAAAGTCGAGGGCACGGCCGCCACCGCGGCACGTGCCAAGGCATATGCCGCTTGCGGCGTCGATTGTATTTTTGTCGTGGGTTCGGAATCCCTCGATCAAATCCAGGCCATCCACGACGCGGCCAAGCTGCCCATCATCTGCGGCTCCGCGCCGGCGTCGATCAGCCGTGAACAATTTCTCGCTGCAGGCGCGCGCGTTGTGCTGCAAGGGCACCAGCCGCTCGCGGGTGCGGTCAAGGTGCTGCGCGAAATTTATTCACACCTCTACAACGGCGGCAACCCGGCCGAACTGAAATCCAAAATCGCCTCCAACGAGGAGATGGACAAGATGACGCATAACGCGCAGCATAAGGAATGGATCAACGCGTTCATGAAGTAACCACCCTGTTCGCCAACGCGGCGTGCACCAGCCATGGATGACATCGTTCGCCAGGCCATGGCCAAGTGGCCCAACGTGCCCGCCGTTTACGGTTGGCTGGCGCTCGACCGGCGCGGGATTTGGCTGCTAAAACGCGAGACCATCGGTAACGCGGCGCTGAATGCCTTCATCAGCCGCAACTATCAACATGACGCAGCGGGCCACTGGTATTTTCAGAATGGCCCGCAGCGCGTGTTCGTTGATCTGGATTACACGCCGTTTGTGTATCGTGTCGTAAGCGACTTGCACGCACAGCTGGCGCTCGCCACGCATATCGGCGATAGCGTCAACACCCTGCACGGCGCGTGGATCGATGAGCACGGCGCGATTCTTTTACACACCGATAAAGGCATCGGCGTGGTGCACGATCAGGATATCGATCCGCTGCTGATGGCAGCGATGATCGACGCCAACGGCAACGTGATCGAGGAAGAAGCCTTCGACGAACTGGCCGAACTGATAGAACGCCAGCAGCCCATTCCCCTGTGGCTGAAATTTCGTGACAGCAATATCAAGTTTGAACCCATTCATGCCGCCAGCGTGCCGCAACGTTTCGGCTTCGTCGCCCATCCTGAGGCCACGCTCGTTCCTGAACACAACGCATAAAACGTATAAAACACCTAAGAAACCCATGTCGTCGACCGAAGCCACCCTGATGGAAAAATGCATGAAAGCGTGGCGCTTTCTCTATCGCCGCGGCTTCATCGAAGGCTTCGGCCACTTAAGCGTACGCGTCCCCGGCACCGATAACTACATGCTCACGCGCCATTCGTTGGGGCCCATCATCACGCCCGACGACATGCTGGTGTACGACATGAGCGGCACGATGCTCGCAGGCAAAGGCGTGACGCCCGGCGAAGCGCCGATCCATCACGAGATTTACCGCGCGCGGCCCGATGTGCACAGCGTGATCCACTATCACGGCATGCACGCCACCGCGTTCACCACCAACGGCGCGCACCAGCTACGCCCGATTCATTTGATGGGCACGCTGTTCGCTGACGGCCTGCCGATCTACGGCGATCCGCGCCTGGTGAGCAACCCGCAACGCGGGCAGGCGTTGGCCAAGGCACTGGGGCAACACCGCGCGGCGTTGCTCTATGCACACGGCGGCGTGGTCACCGGCGGCGACATCGAAGAATCTGTCACCGGCGCATTCTTTCTCGAAGAAAACGCCCATCGCGCGTATCTGTCGTGCACGCTGGGCCAGCCGCTGTGGATACACCCGGACGTGGCCGAATCCGCGCGGCAGGAACTGATCGCCCGGCGCGGCCCGTTCAAGCGCGTGTGGGCGATGGTGGAAATCGAGGGCGTTGAATAACCGCCTGCATGAAACCATTAGCGGCATTCACGCTGGAAGCCAGGCGCGCCATACGCGGCGTGTTGTGTGATATCGACGACACGCTCAGCAGCGAAGGCCGCATCACCGCCGAAGCGTACAGCGCCATGCAGCAATTGCAACAGGCGGGGCTACTGGTGATCCCGGTAACAGGCCGCCCCGCCGGCTGGTGTGACCACATCGCCCGCCTATGGCCGGTGGATGGCGTGGTAGGTGAGAACGGCGCGTTTTATTTTCGCTACGACACAGCCGCACGCAAAATGCAGCGGCACTTTGTCGATGACGCCGCCACGCGCGCCACACACCGCCAACGCCTCGCGCAAATCGGCCGCGAGATTATCGCAGCCGTACCAGGTGCCGCGATTGCCGCCGATCAGCCCTACCGCGAAACCGATCTGGCGATTGATTTTTGCGAAGACGTGCCGCCGCTACCGCAAAGCGCGATTGATGAAATTGTCTGGCGCATGGAACAGCACGGCCTCACCGCGAAAGTGAGTTCCATTCACGTCAACGGCTGGTTCGGCCATTACGACAAACTGGGCATGAGCAAAACGCTGCTGCGCGAATGCTTCGGTGTTGATCTTGATGCCACCCGCGACAACTACGTATTCGTCGGCGATTCACCCAACGATGCGCCGATGTTCGGCTATTTCCCGCATGCGGTGGGCGTGGCGAATGTGGCGGACTTTGGCGCGCGTGTGAAACACTTGCCTGCCTATATCACTCGTCAGCGATGCGGCGCGGGGTTTGCTGAAACGGCTGCCCGACTGCTGGCCGCAAGATAATCGTAACTCATTGTTTTTATTGATAATTTTTATCTATTCAGTCTCTATGAAAAGTAAAAAGCCTCCCTCACCTGACGCTGCGCGCCACCCTCTGTTCCACTTTCAGTGTGCCCTGATCCCGGAGGGGGCTAGGGGTGAGGGAAGGTGTTGATGTGTCATTGAGACTGAATAGAGACGATCTTTTTATTCTGATCGTCCCCGTTGCAGAGGCAGGCCTATTACGCAGTGCCTTTGCCCGCGCGTTGCACCAACAAAGCCAGCGCAGTCTTCATCGGCAGGTAGAAACTTTGCGGACGGCTGCTGAATGGCCGAAATTGATGTTCGCGATAGAACGCAGCCGCCGCGTCATCAATTGCGTCCGCACATAGCGCATGTATGCCGACCGGCGCCGCCGCCAGGCGCGTGATGGCATCGGCCAGGAGCATGGGGCCGATATGCTGGCCGCGAAAGCCTGCATCGCGGCCAAGCCAGCCGATCAACACCGCCGGGATGCTGGGATAGCGCGGCAATTTTCGGATGACTTCCACCGGCAAATCGGTGAGCGGAATGCTGTGCGAAGACAGGGTGTAGAACCCGGCAATCTTCGCGCTCGCCTTATCGACCAGCACAAAGCCTGCGGCATAGCTGCGCTTCACATCTTGGGAAATTGTCTGACGAAAGTAGTTGTCGATGCGTTCATTGCCGCTCGTGAACGCGGAGCGGTCGTACTTACCGAGCGCCTCGGAAAAGAAGGCTGTCACCGCACATCAACGTTCTTCAGGTGGCGGCGCATGGCGCGTTTTAACGCTGCGTTTGGCGCGGGCGGCGTAATGAGCGCCCGGGCAAAGCGGGCCTGATCCTCGGCGGACAGCCGAATGATTCCGTCGTCCTCGATGGCGCGTTGTGCCGCGTCCTGCGCGGCGCTCACGACGAAATCCGAAATGCTCCGCCCCTTGAGTTCCGCCGCGCGCTTCAACAGGGCATAAACGCTGGCCGGCAGCCGCGCCTCAAGCCGTGCGATTTGTTCCGTTGCCATGACAACCTCCAAAAAGTCAATTTACGGCAATTTGCCGTAAATGTCAAACCAAGCAGGCCATGCCCGCCCACCCGCGAAAGTCAGGGTTGGTTTATGATCCACGCGAAAATCCCGTGATCCCACCTCTTCGGAAATCATCCCCATGATAGACTTACGCACCGACACCATCACCCGCCCCACCGAAGCCATGCTCGCGGCCATGGCCGAGGCGACGCAAGGCGACGATTCACGCGACGGCGACGAAACCGTGATGAAACTCGAAGCGCTTGCCGCCGAGCGCACCGGCAAGGCAGCGGGTGCCTACATGCCGAGCGGCACGATGACCAACCTGGTGGCGGTGTTGGCACACGCGCGGCACGGTGGCGAGGTGCTGCTGGAGCAAAGCGCGCACATACTCGTCTCCGAAATCGGCGGCGTGGCGGGGCTGGCAGGGATGTTTCACCGCGCGGTACCGGGCAAACGTGGGGCGATGGATATCGATGCGTTGCGCGAAAAAATCCGTCCGTTGACGCGCAACAATCTGGGCACCACGCTGGTGTGCATGGAAACCACGCACAACCAAGCCGGCGGCGCGGTGTTGCCGCTGGCGCACATGAAAGCCGTGCACACGCTGGCGCACGAGAACGGCGTGCCGGTGCATACCGATGGGGCGCGGCTGTTCAACGCCGCTGTGGCGCTGGGCGTACCCGCGAGCGACATCGCACAATACACCGACTCCATCGGTTTCTGCGTGTCGAAAGGGCTCTCCGCACCAATAGGTTCGGTGCTGTGCGGCAGCGCCGCGTTTATCGAACGGGCGCGTACCTTCCGCCGCATGGTCGGCGGCAATATGCGTCAGGCGGGGCCGCTCGCCGCCGCCGGTATACTCGCATTGAACACCATGGTGGATCGGTTAAAAGATGATCACGCCTCCGCCAAACGTCTGGCCGTGGGGCTGCAAAAAATCGATGCGCGCCTGTGCAACGCGAACGATGTGGAAACCAATCTGGTGCGCGTTGATCTTGCGGCGAGCAAACGCTCGGCTACCGAGTGGTCGGCGGATATGGAACGTAAAGGTTTGCGCGTGAGTCCGGCGTCGGCGACATCGCTGCGTTTTGTTACGCATCGACATGCGGGCAATGCGGAAGTCGATGCGGCCATCAGTGCGTTTGCCGCTTTGTGGCAGCAGGGCTAACGGAGACGGAATCGAGGCGACTATGAAAATATCAATAAAAACAATTACTTACGTTTTGGCGCTGGTGTTGGTTGCGGGGGTCGCCAGCGGCGCACCACTCGAACCGGTTTGGTCGCTCGCACAAAAAGAAACCTGATTAGCAATGAACGTCAGCCAACCGAAGCAAGTGCAGGGGCTGGGGTGTTGTAGCGGCGGCAGCGACCAAGAGACGCTGGTGGAGCGTGCGCAGGTCGAACCGCCGGTTGAAACGATAGCAGAACGCGGCGAGGTAGCGTGCCGCGTACTTTCGAAAGTCGAACGCATGGTAGCAACCCGACAGACTGGTCTTGAGATTGCCGAGGA
>CAMBGJ010000104.1 GCA_945865805.1 Bordetella parapertussis | reverse complement strand
GCCATCAACGCGGTGATGGCCGGTTGCAAAGCGGAATACATGCCGGTGGTGGCGGCGGCGGTGGAAGCGCTGGCTGATCCGAAATACGGTTATCACGGCCCGGCGACCAGCACCGGCGGTTCGGCAGTGTTCATGCTGGTGAACGGCCCGATTGCGAAGAAGCTTGATATCAACTCCGGCGACAATCTGTTTGGCCCCGGCTGGCGCGCGAATGCGACTATTGGCCGCGCGATACGTCTGGTGATGCGTAACGTGATTGGTACGATTCCGGGCGAACTCGATCGCAGTAGCATGGGCCATGGCGGCAAGTACAGTTTTTGCATCGCCGAAAACGAAACCGACACCAGCCCGTGGCCGCCGTTTCACACCACGCGCGGGTTTAGCCGCGAGCAAAACACGGTAACGGTGTTTGCTGCGTTGGCACCGCATCAGATTTCGAATCAGTTGAGCGCTGATCCGCAGGGAATTTTGACGACCATGTGCGCCAATATGCGCATCTCGGCTGGCACCAACCGCAAGCCGCAATACGCGATGGTGTTCCCCGGCGAGCATCAACTGACGATGAAACAAGCAGGCTGGACGCGCGAGCAGGTGCAGAATTATTGCTTCGAGCATTCTCGCAGCAGCATGGCGGAATTAAAGCGCATCAACGTGGCACCAGGTGCGGTTACGCCCGAGGACGAAAAAACGATGATCGATCTGGTCGAAACGCCGCAGGATTTTCTCGTGATCGCGGCGGGTGGCATCGCTGGCGTGCAGTCGTCGTTCATCCCTGGCTGGGGCGGCAAGAACGGGTCGCAAAGCGTGACTCGCGAAATCAAGTAATCATAGTATTTTTTTTTATTGATTTTTTTTAAAAGGAGATCGGCATCATGACAGTGCAATTGCTGGATCCGACTACCGAGATTTCGGGTCGGCGAATCAACTACGCGCCGCGGCCCAAGTCGCTGCAAGGCTTGCGCGTGGGGCTTATCGATAACACCAAGCACAACTCTGACCAGTTGCTGATGCGCATCGCGGACATCCTCGAAAAAGAGCATGGCACCACGTCGCGCGTGATCCGTCGCAAGACGAGTTCCGGCGCAGCACCCCACGCGGCGATCATCGAGGATTACAAAGGCAACGTGGACGTTATCGTTGCCGGCGTTGGTGATTGAGGCTCATGCAGCTCGGGCAGTGTGCTCGACAGCATCGTATTTGAACAGCAAGGCATTCCTTCCGCTTCGATCATCACGCACGTGTTCCGTGCCACCGGTAACGCGATGGCGCGCACGTGGGGACTCGAAGGCTTCCGTTTCCTGGAAATGCCGCATCCGATCGCCAATCTCACGGACGCGCAGTTGGATCAGCGCGCCCGTGAAATCGCGCCGGAAGTGGTTAAGTTGTTGATGGAAGGGCAGGTCGGTTAAGCGGTTTGGTTTGTTTTAACAAACGCGGCCACGAAGGGTTACCTTTCGTGGCCGTTGTTTTTTGGCATGCGGCGTCTACGCCAACTTGCCCGCCGCCTGAAATTTATCATAGCGTGCAGCCAGCGCACGATAAAGTGCATCGGGCAGCGCATCATCGGGAACCTGCAGCGCATCCAGCATCTCGGCCATGTGCACATTGTCTTCCGCGCCGTTCCAGGTTTTTTTGTATTCGCCGGTTTTGTAGCCGCGATCCTGGCGAAAGTGATTCAGCACGTTTTTGGAGACGTATTCGCGAAACAGCGCGGCAGGGGTTAATTCAACGGCGGCGAACAGCAGTGCTACCAGCGGCATGCACAGTCGCCGCACGGCGGACAGCGCCGACAATAATTCGAGTTGCTGGCGGATATCGAGCGTGTTCAAGTCGTAGCGCGTACCATCAAATTCAAGCGTTGCGGCGTTTGTCCAATCGGTCAGCATCGCTTGCGCAGCGGCGGCTTTGTCGCCCTTGGCGCGCAGCAGGTATTCCGACAACACAAAGTGCCAGATGTCGATCAGCTCGATGCGTAGCTGTGGCATATCGGGCGTTTGTTTTTTCCACCACTTCCAGCCGTAGTGTTCCAGCGCCTCGGTGGCTTCGACCAGCACCGCGCGCAGGTAGGCGTGGCGCTTGGCCAGCCAGCCGGCGTCTATTTTCTGGTTCATGCTGTCTTGCAGTTCCAGCATGGCGAGCAGCATGCTGGTGGTGGGGGCGTTCATCTACGTGCTCCTGCTTAATTTACGATGGACGGATTGTACGCGAGCCGCGCCGTGGCCGACTCGATTGAATTACAATCGAGGCATCATGACTGGTGCTGCTTTTTTTGGTGCGTTTGAACTGACGTGGATGGATTTCACGGCGGTGCTGCTGTTTGGCGGCGGCTGGGTGGGCTACGTCTATTTCGCCGCCTGGCAGGGGGCGCGCGTGCCGAGTCTGCACACCAGCATGGATCGTTTCCGGCGTGAATGGGTCGTGCAGATGGTGGGCCGTGACAATCGCATGATGGATGTGAACGTGATGCGCAACATCACGCGCAGCTCGCAGTTTTTTGCCTCGACTACCATGCTGATACTCGGCGCGCTGATCGCCGCGATGGGTTATGTGCCGCAGGCGCAGGATGTGGTGTCGGGCCTGCCGTTCACGGTGAAGGCGTCGGCGCGGCTGCTGGAAATTAAACTGATGCTGCTGGTGGTGATTTTCGTGGTGGCATTTTTTAAATTTTCGTGGGCGATACGGCAACTAAATTTTTGCGGCATATTGATGACAGCCGTGCCCAAAACCCCCGCGGGAGATCCTGAGCAACTGGCGGCGCACATTAACCGCATCGCGCGCATTACGTCGTATGCCGGATCGAATTTCAATCACGGGCTACGCTCGTATTATTTTGCGCTGGCGGCGATGGCATGGTTGTTGCATCCATGGTTGATGGTGTTTGCCACGTTTGGCGTGATCTACATCTTGTATCACCGCGAATTCAAATCCAAAACGTTGCAGGCGATGGTGGACGAGGATACCTCGCCCACACTCAAGCTGTAGTGGGTGAAATTTCGTAAGAAATTGTTTTTAAAGGATATTTAATGATTTTCCTAAAGCAACTCGTCGTCGCGGTATCGCTGGCTGGTGTAGGTACAATGGCTGCTGCGCAGAGCTGGCCGTTGAAACCCATCCGCTGGATCAGCCCGTTCGCGCCCGGCGGCGGTGCCGACATTACCTCGCGCATCATCGCGCAAAAACTTGGGCCCGCGTTGAATCAAAAAGTGCTGGTCGACAATCGTGGCGGCGCAGGCGGCAACATCGGTGTTGATCTCGCGGCGAAGTCGCCACCGGATGGCTATACCCTGGTGCTGGGCACCATCGGCCCGATTGCGATCAATGTCAGTCTCTACAAAAAACTGCCGTTCGATCCGGTGAAGGATTTGCTGCCGATCACACAGGCGGCGAACGCGCTGAACGTGCTGGTGGTGCATCCCTCGTTGCCCGCCAAAACCGTGAAAGAAGTGATTACGATTGCCAAGGCGCGACCGGGCGAGTTGTCGTTCGGTTCGTCCGGCCCCGGTGCCACTGATCATCTGGCAGGCGAGTTGTTCAAGACGCTGACCGGCGTCAACATGGTGCATGTGCCTTACAAAGGTGGTGCGCCGGCGATGCTGGATTTGATGGCAGGGCAGGTGCAGACGGTGTTCTCCACGGTATCCACTGCCATCGGTGCGATCAAGGGCGGTAAGGTGCGCGCGATTGCGATGACGGGCGATAAGCGTTTTGAGTTGATGCCCGAATTGCCAACCATCGCCGAAGCGGGTGTGCCGGGCTTTGAAGTGCGCAACTGGTACGGCGTGTTTGTGCCGGCAGGCACTTCGCGGGAAATAGTGATGCGGCTCAACGGCGAGCTGACGAAAATTCTGCAAATGCCCGATGTAAAAGCCAAACTGCTGGAATCCGGCATCGAGGCGTTGCACGGCTCGCCGGAGCAGTTCGCGGCGTATATTCAGTCGGAAACCAAACGCTGGGCCAAGGTGGTCAAGGATTCGGGCGCGCGTGCGGAGTAAGTGGGTTGTGCGCGGTTACTTCGCCTTCAGGTAGCTCGACAGCACCACGTTGTCGTAGTGCACCTTGAACGCCGGGCCAACGGCGAGCGGCGCGTCGTGAAAGGGTTCGAGCCTCGCGTCGCTAGGTAGGGTAACGGCCTGCGCCACCGCCTCGCTTATCAGAATCTCGTGCGCCTTGGCGGTGTCCTCGCCGAGCTTGCAAGCGGCGTTGACCTCGGCGCCGTAAACATCGTGGTCACCAATGCGCAGCAAGTCGCCGAAACCGATGCCGATGCACAGCAGTACTTGTTCTTCCTGCAGCAGCGTCGCGCTATGCCGCTGGCAGCGTTGCTGCATGGCGATGGCGCTGCGGATGGCGTCATCGACGCTGCGGTAAATCACCATCAGGCTGTCGCCTTCGGTCTTGAGCAGAATGCCATTGCCGTGCTGAATCACAGGCACCAGCAGGCGGTGCGATTCGTAAATCGTCTGCAGGAAATGAATAATGCCGAATTCCTTGACGTTGCGTGAAAACCCCGCGAGATCCGTATAGAGCACCGCCCATTTTTCGCCGAAAAGATTCCAGATGCGCTTGTCGATGCGCGCCGTGTCGATGCCGGGCTTCAGCCGTTCCTCGATCAGCATTTCGAGCCGGTCTGCCGACGCGCGTGAAATAATCTGCCGGATGAACGCCATGATTTCTCCTCGGGTTTTTTGCCGCAGCCACGCTTGACGCAGTAGCCATTTAGGTTGACGATATCTGCACTACAATCGCATTATAAATCAACGCAAATTTTCGCCACCTAAGGAAATCAAACATGAGCAAAGCCAAGGGAGTCCGGGAAGTCGCCTATATGGATGTGCGTCAGGCGGGCGGTGCGCACGATCACGCACACACGCACGATCAGTTCGGCAAACAATCGTGGTTCGATTGCGCGGGCGGCGGGCAGGTGGTGGTGCAAAATAAAGTGGCTTACATCGGCAATATGCGCAACCCGGCAGGCACGCTGGTGATCGATGTTTCCGACCCCAAGAATCCCAAACAAATCGGCGAAATCAACATGCCGCCCGGCACCCATTCACACAAGGTGCGCGTGCATGGCGACATCATGATCACCAATCGCGAAGTGCTGGGCGGCCACGCATTAAAAGGCGAAGTGCCCCCGGCGGGCTACTCTGGCGGCCTGTCGATCTGGGATATTTCCAACCCGGCCAAGCACAAGCTGATCACGAATTGGGATGCCACAGACAGGAGTAACGCCGGCTACGCGCGCGGCGTGCATCGATTCGATTTCGATGGCCGCTACGCCTACATTTCACCCACCATGGACGGCTACATCGGCAACATCGTCGTCATTCTCGACATGAAAAACCCCGCCAAGCCCGAAGAAGTCGGCCGCTGGCACATGCCGGGCCAGTGGGCGGCGGGCGGTGAAACGCCGACGTGGAAAGGCTCGCACCACAAATGCCATCACCCGCTGCGCCAGGGCAACCGGCTGTATACGAGCTATTGGTACGGCGGCTTTGTGATCCTCGACATCGAAGACATGTCGAAGCCGAAATTGATTTCCCACGTGGACTGGAGCCCGCCGTTCCCGTGGCCCACACACACCTGTCTGAAAATGCCATTCAAGATACAAGGCCGCGACATCATGGTGGTGTCCGACGAAGACGTGGGCCGACTCGAAGGCTGCGACACGCCGTATCCGGCGGCGTTTTTGTGGGTGGTGGACATTAGCGACGAGAAAAACCCGGTGCCGATTTCATCCTTTCAACTGGAAGACATGCCGGACGAACCGCAACCGGTGATGACCGGCTGCCACCAGCCCAGCGAAGTGGTCACCGGCACCGAAATTCCCGTGGCGTGGTTCGCGCATGGGCTGCGCATCATCGACGTCGCCAAGCCGCACGCACCGAAAGAAGTCGCCTACTTCATGCCCGACGTGCCGCCGGGCTGCCCGCGCGTGCAGAGCAATGACGTGACGGTGGATGATCGCGGGTTGATTTATCTGTTGGATCGGGTGCGGGGGTTGCACATACTCGAGAGAGTGTAAGGCGAGTGCGTTAGTCCCCGCCGTTCGTTGACCTGCGCAACTCAGTCGAGGAAATATCCGCGCGAAAACGCGACTCGGGAATACTCGCGAAAAGATCGTCAAACCCGGCGGGCACGGCGAGGCTGTCAAAGCTCAAAAAGCCAGAATCCGCCAGCCGTCCTGCCACCAGAAACCGCGCGCCCAGCTTGCGCAACTCGGCAAGCGCGGCGTGCATCTGCGCCGCCGACTGGCTGTAAAAGCGTGGATTGATCAGGCGCACAGCGGTGTCGTAGCCGACGACAAACGTAGTATCGGGAAACAAGCGCGCCTTGTCGATAAACAGCGGCGCGCGGGTCACCACCAGCGGTTCCGCGCCAAACTGCACGCGGCGCTGGTTGATCGAATGAAAGTCCAGGCGCGGCTTGTCGGCGTTGACGATGGCGAGTTCAAATGCCACCGGGCCGCCGAGGATTTCCTGCGCGACCTTGTGCAGTTCGCGGTGCCCCGCATGCACGGGGTTGAACGAGCCGGGTATCAAGCCAACCGGGCGCACGGCGATGTGCCCGGCAATCTCGCCGTTCGCCAGTGACCAAACGTGCGTGCGCTCGCCGCTCCACACTTCGCGTATCAAGGATGGCGGCGTGGTGATCTGACTGTCTACTGCTTCACCGGTAAGCAGCGGCAGGGGCGCCGCTTCCAGCCCGGCGGCCGCGAACAGCGTGGCAAGCACCAAATCGGCCGCGACGGATTCTTCCTCCGCGCGTGAGCGCGCACCCTTGTTTAATTCCAGATGCGCGAGGCGCGTCTCGTGTGCCGATTGCGTGGCAACCCAGCAGCGATGCGCGCCACGCTTGGGGGTGTCGCTCACGAGCGAGGCCGTGCATGCGACGCCGATCACTGCTTGCCCCTCGCCCGCGAGCCGCGCGGCGCGTTGCCATGCCACTGCCGCCATCATCAGCGCCGTGTCGGCGGAGCAAAAGCTATCTAGTTCGCGCGACAGCCATTCGGCGAGCGAGGTGTTGGCATACGGCACCACGGCTTCCAGCACTGAGCGCGAACCGCCGGGCACGCCGAGCAGACGCGATATCGCTGCCGTGCCGCCGCCGGTGATCGCCAGCACTGTGGGCCGCCCGCAAGCATGAAACGCTCGGATGCGGGGTTCCCAGGCGCTCACTCGCGCCCTCGATTCAGGTGAATATTTTTGTAAAAGTTCATAGCGCTTGAATGTATCCGGCAGATTGCCATGCGGTCAATCACAATGACGGAAGGCAGGTTATGGGGCGCTTGGTGTCGGTCAGCATCGGGTCAAATCGGTAGGCGAGTAACTTGATTTCAAGGGCTAAATGTAGTAACGTAACTACTTTCATGCGGAGGCCATTATGGGCATGACAACACTCTCCAGCCGCGAATTCAATCAAGACACCAGTGGTGCCAAAAAAGCAGCCAAGCATGGCCCGGTCATTATTACTGATCGTGGTCGGCCGGCGCATGTACTGTTGAGCATCGAGGAGTATCAGCGTTTGACCGGAAAACAAAAGACCTTGATCGAAGCGTTGGCGCAAACCGAGGGTGGCGATTTTGATTTCGAGCCGCCCCGCATGCGTGGCCCGATACTGAAGGTGCCCGATTTCTCCTGATGTTTGTTTTGGATACGAATGTCGTTTCGGAATTGCGCAAGCCATCCAGAGCGAATGCGCGTGTCGCGCAGTGGGCGAGCCATATTTCGCTGGATCAACTTTATCTTTCCGCGCTAACGGTGATGGAAATCGAGTTGGGCGTTTTGCGCATGGAGCGCAAGGACAAACGCCAGGGTGCGGAGCTGCGTACGTGGCTGGAGGGGCAGGTGCTGGCGGATTTTTCAGGGCGTATTTTGCCGCTGGAAGTCGCCGTGGTGCGCCGCTGCGCGGAACTGCATGTGCCCGACCCCATGCCCGAGCGTGACGCCATGATCGCGGCGACGGCGATGGTGCATGGCATGACGCTGGTCACCCGCAACGTTATCGATTTTCAGCGTGCCAAAGTCAAATTATTTAATCCGTGGTTGGATGCCTGATTCGGACTGTAGTTATGTAATTATTTGTTTTTAAACAATTTTTTTAAATCCCACCTTACATGAACATCACCGTCCTGGACGACTATCAAACCGCCGTCCGCAGTCTCGACGCCTATAAGCTCGTCGCCAACCACAACGTAACCATCTGGAACGATCACACCAAGAACGAGGACGTGCTGGCCGAGCGATTAAAAGACACCGAGGCGCTGGTGCTGATCCGCGAGCGCACGCCGATACGCGCACCGCTGATTGCGCGTTTGCCCAAATTAAAGCTTATCAGCCAGCGCAGCGTGTATCCGCATGTCGACGTGCCGGCGCTGACCGAGCGCGGGATTTTGCTGTGTTCGGATATGCATCCGGGGCGGCCTTCGTATGCCACGGCGGAACTGACCTGGGGCCTGGTGCTGTCGGCGATGCGCAAGATTCCGCAGGAGGTGGCGGCGCTGAAGGCAGGGCGCTGGCAATCGACCATGGGCATCGGCCTTAAGGGCAAGACGCTGGGCATTTACGGCTACGGGCGCATCGGCGCAGTGGTGGCAGGTTACGGCAAGGCGTTCGGCATGAAGATTTTGGTGTGGGGGCGCGAAGGCAGTTTTGAGCGAGCCAAGGCGGATGGCTACTCGATCGCGCGCAGCAAAGAAGCGTTTTTCGAGGATTGCGACGTGATGTCGCTGCACATGCGGTTGAACGATAGCACGCGCGGCATCGTCAAGGCGGCTGATCTGGCGCGGATGAAACCGACCGCGTTGATGGTGAATACCAGCCGCGCGCCGCTGATTGAAACCGGCACACTGGAAGCGGCGTTACAGCTCGGCCGGCCCGGCATGGCAGCGGTGGATGTGTTCGAGAACGAGCCGGTACTGGGCGCGGCGCATCCGTTGATCGCGATGGAAAACGCGATCTGCACGCCGCACATCGGCTACGTAGAACACGGTGGCTACGAAGGACAATTCACCGCTTCGTTTGGGCAAATCGTCGCTTACCTCGAAGGCAAACCGATCAACGTCATTAACCCCGAGGCATTGGCCCATGCACGTAAGTAAGATTGTCCCAGCGTTTGCCATAGGCGCGCTGGTATTCGGCGGCGCAAGTCTGGCGCAAACCGCCAAGCCCGACGCAGCCGCAGGCTACCCCAGCAAACCCGTGCGCTGGGTGGTACCGTTTCCGCCGGGGGCGTCCAACGACATCATTGCGCGGCTGATCGCGGGCAAACTCACCGATGCCTTGGGCCATCAGTTCGTGGTGGATAACCGCGGCGGTGCGGGCGGTTTGATCGGCGGCGAAACCGTGGTGCGTGCTCAGCCGGATGGTTACACGCTGCTGCTGTCAAACCCTGGCCCCGCCATTTCGGCGCCACTGCTGTCGAGCCGTGCGCCGTACATGCCCGAAGATTTGGCGAATGTGATTAACATCGGATTCGCACCGCTGATACTGGTGATGCACCCGAGCGTGCCAGTGCGTAACGGCAAGGAGCTCGTCGATTATGCGCGGGCTAATCCCAAAAAAGTGTCGTGGGGGTCGTCGGGCATCGGCACCAGTCTGCACATCGGGCTGGCGGTGTTTTTGGGCGCGACCCATGCGCCGTTGACCCACGTGCCGTACAAGGGCGCGGCACCGGCGTTGACCGAGGTGGTCGCTGGACAGGTGCAGGGCATGCACACCACCACGGTGAGCGCCGAAGCGTTCATCAAGTCGCAACGCGTGCGTGTGATCGGCGTCGCCAGCCTGAAGCGTTCACCCTTGTTGCCGGACGTGCCGACACTGGCCGAAAGCGGCATTAAGGACGCCGAGTCGCTGGTGTGGTTCGGCATGGCGGCACCGTTGAAAACCCCGCGTCCCATCGTCGATAAACTCAATCGCGAAATTAATCGCGCGCTGGGGCTCGCCGATGTCAAGGCGCGGCTCGATCAATTGGGTCTGGAAGTGGCGGGCGGCACGCCGGAAGAGATGGACAAATTCGTGCGCGGCGAGACCGCCAAGTTAAAACAGTTAATCAAAGCCGGCTTGCTCAAGCCGGAGTAATTGCGTTTCTAATCAAAACACCGTGTTGAGGAAAAGATGTTTAAAAACAAATACTTAAAAAAATCCATTGTCGCGATGCCTTTGGCGGTGGCGCTGGGGGTTGCGCTGTTCGTGGCATCGGACGCCATGGCGCAGGCCTATCCGTCCAAACCCATCCGCCTGATCGTCGCGTTTCCGGCAGGCGGCTCCACCGATATCGTGGCGCGGCTGGTGGGCCAAAAACTCGGTGAAAAACTCGGCCAGCAAGTGGTGGTGGATAACCGTGGTGGCGCGGGTGGCACTATCGGCACCGAGATCGCCGCGCGCGCGACACCCGACGGCTACACGCTGACCATGGGCACCACCAGCACGCATGTGATCGCGGTCGGCGCGTATAAAACGCTCAGATACGATCCGGTAAAAGATTTCGAGCCGATCACCCTGGTGGCATCGACGCCGTATTTGCTGGTGGTGAATCCGGCGGTGAAAGCGAATTCGTTGAAAGAATTTATCGCGCTCGCCAAATCGCAATCGGGCAAATTGAATTATGCCTCGGCGGGCACCGGTACCACCACGCAACTGGCGATGGAAATGCTCAAATCCGCCGCTGGCATCGACGTGGTGCATGTGCCGTTTAACGGCAACGGCCCGGCGGGTGTGGCCACCATTGGCGGTCAGGTGCAGGCGCTGTTCGGCAGCATGCCGGCGGTGCTGCCGCAGGCGAAAGCAGGGCGGCTGCGTCCGTTGGCGGTGGGCACGCCCAAGCGCTCGGCCGCGTTGCCGGATGTGCCATCCGTGGCGGAAACCTACCCCGGTTTTGACGCACAACTGTGGCTGGGATTCTTCGCGCCTAAAGGCGTGCCGTCGCCAGTGCTCAAACGCTTGTACGATGAACTCAGCGCCATCGCGCGTTCGCCCGAGATGAAAGAACAGTTCGAGCGCAACGGCGCTGATCCGCAAGTGAGCGCCACGCCGGCCGAGTTGACCAAGCTCGTCATTGGTGATGTGGAGAAGTACACCAAGGTGATTAAGGCGGCGGGGATTGTTCCGCAGTGATCCATAGGCGGTGAACAGTTAACGTTGAACAGTAAACGGTGTCGTGCCAGGTGAACTGTTTACGGTTTACTGTTCACGATTCACAGATCACAGATCACAGATCACAGATCACAGATCACAGATCACGATCACAAAAAACCACATGCAAGCCATCCCCTACCTGGTAGCCGCGTTGCTTCTACCTGCAGCTGCGCAGGCGCAAACTTACCCGGCAAAACCCATCCGACTTATCGTCCCGTTTGCACCCGGCGGCCCCAACGATTTGCTGGCGCGTATGGTGGGGCAAAAAGTCACCGAGCAATCGGCTCAGGCCGTGGTGATCGAAAATCGTGCCGGCGCCGGGGGTACGGTGGGGATGGATGCTGCGGCGCGTTCGCCGGGGGACGGCTACACGCTGGTAATGGGCGGTTCGAGCAACATGACCGTCGCGCCCAATCTGTATGCCAAACTGCCGTATGACTCGGTGCGCGATTTCACGCCGGTGATCAACGTAGCGCATGTGCCGTACGCGGTGGCGGTGAATCCCACCGTGCCGGCGAAAAATGCTCAGGACTTGATCGCCGCGGCGCGTGCCAGGGGGTTGTCGTACGGCTCGTCGGGTACCGGCAGCATGTCGAGTCTGGCGGCGGAGTTGTTTAAGGCGATGGCCAAGGCCGATATCGTGCACGTGCCGTATAAGGGCACCGCGCCGGCCTTGACCGATGTGATTAGCGGGCAGATCGACATGATCTTCGCTGATCTCGCAACCGTGCGGCCACACGCGGCCAGCGGCAAGGTGCGCGTGCTGGCTTTGTGCGGCAGCAAGTGCTCGGCAAGCGCGCCGGGCATTGCCACGATTTCAGAATCCGCCTTGAAAGGCTACGCCATCGAGCCGTGGTTCGGTGTGGTCGGCCCCGCGAATCTGCCGCGCGACATCGTGGCGCGGTTGAATCAAATGATCCAGTCGGGATTAAAAGCCGCCGACAGCCAACAGCGGCTGGCGAGTCTGGGCTACGACGCCATAGGCGGCAGTCCCGAGCAGTTTGCGGCGACCATCAAGGCAGATTTAGCGGTCTACGCCAGAATCGTTAAGGCGGCGGGTCTCAATACGGATTTGTAGGCGTCAGTTGCCCTTGATCCACGCCGCGATCTTGCTCACCACCGCCGCTTCAATGCCAGCAAAGCCGTGATAGCCGCGTGCCTGGCATGCGTCGCCGACGTTCACGCCACCATCCACGGTGATGAGCTCGGTCTTGGGCACGCCGCCTAGCTTGGCGGTGAGCTTGGGCATATCCGCCAGCCGCGTGAAGACGCAGCCATCCTGCACATGATGCACCACCAGCACCGGCACCTTGATGCGTGCCAGCTTAATATCGGGTACCGGGCGGCCCTTGCGGTCATCCAGCATGGTTGCGGTCAGTACAATGCCGTTGGGGCCGCCATCGTCCGGCGCGAGTTGCGTGGCGATGTGGGCGACCGATTGCGTGCCGCGGCTGGTGCCAACCAGCCACACCGGCAGTTTCAGTTCTTGCCGCAGCCAGGCGATCGTTGCTCTAACATCGGCGACGTGCTCAGCGCTCTGCCGAAAGCCGCCCAAACTGGGCCGGTCGGACGGCGCGTCGATCACCGCGACCACCAGGCCCTGTGCCGCAAACAGCTCGCGCGTGCGTACCAGAAAGTTGCCGCTGCCGGCCTGGATGCGTCCGCTGGCATCCAGTTGCAATGTGCCGTCGCCGCCCGCGAACAAAATCACGACGGCTTTGGGGTTGTCAGGCTGTAGCAGTAAAAAGCGCTGTGTGACGCCCGTGCGAGTCGGTACGTCGACCACGCGCGGGGATTGTGCGCTGGCTTGAATTGATATAAAAAATATCAATAAAAACAATAACTTATAGTTCATATTGCATTGGCTTGTTGAACTGTTTCTGGGGGCACCACAGTTCTTGGCAGGGCCGAAACATGCGAAGGCGCTCGATCTTGATTATTTGTCCCTATTCAGCCGCTTTGAACCCCTTCACCGCAGAGGCGCAAAGGCGCAGAGGTTGCGCAGAGAATTACTTTCCTCTGCGGGGGTTCTCCGCGCCCTCAGTACATCAGTGAGTACATCAGTGAGGCCTCTGCCATAAGGCAGTTTTTACATTCAGACTGAGTAGAGAGGAATATTTAAAAACATTAAAAAACAATAACTTAAGCGATAAATATCAAGTGATATCTACGGGAGGGCAGCCAACTGTTTGGAACAGCATGACACCGCCGAGGGCATCCGGTAGCGGCACCAGCACCCGTTCGCCGAAGGCGTTTCCGTGAGTCGCCGCGCGGGTGGCGGCCAGATCATCGCTGTCGATAACGTGGCCGGCGATCCACGGCAGCGTAGGCACCTTGACGCCAAGCGATGCCTGTAGCGCCGCCGCGCTGGTAATCAGCAGATAACCGCGCCCGGTGTCCAGCCGCCATGCCTGGCCCGTGTGCTGTGGTATTAGCCCGGTGAATCGTGCATAGCGCGCAGCGGCCTCGGCGGGATCGGCCACGCAGAGCAGCACGCCTGCCAGCCCCACGGCGTGATTCGCGTGGCTCAGCCAGCGCGGCTGCCATACCGCTTGCGGCGTGTGGTGCTGGCAATACTGGATGCGGCCTTCGGTCATGGCTTCGGGCGGCACGCGCACTACGGTAAAACGCGCCGTGGCCTCGCCGCCGCCTGCGGTACTGGTTTGCCGTTGCAACGCGACGGGCGGCAAGGGCAAGAATCCCGCTGTTTCGAGGCGCTGGAAATCCACCTCAGGCGCTTGCGTGCCGAAAGCGATCAGATGCACGCCGGTGTAACGTGCGATGGCGTTACGCAACTGCCGCGCGTTGGGCGTGTCGTGGGTGGGCGTCAGAAACTCCAGATAGCCGTTTTGTAGCATCACACAACGGTTGCCGGTGCCTGCGGGTACCAGGGGGCCATCCGCCTGCAGGCGATGAGACTGCGCCGAGAACGGCGTGAGGGTAAAGCCCAGCCGTTCGAGCGCGGTGCTGGCCGCGTCGATATCCGGTAGAAAATGGGCAGCGTGATCGAGGTTGAGCGGGTTCGTGGGCATGGCGTTGCAAGTATACGGGAATGGCCATTTCAGGCACATTTTTCCTCTTTGTCATGACTGTGGCAGTGTTGTAAACAGTTTGTAAAAAGCCCGCACCTAACGTTGCGGGGACGCCTCCTGTCGCGTTACTGTCACAACGCCTCAAAATCTAGGGAACCCTATATGAATATTGCCATTCTTGACTGCGATACCCGCGAAGTGCAGTGGCTGGAAAAGACACTCGCTTCGGCTGGGCACGGCGTCCGCGTGTTTACAGAGACCAGTGCATTAGCGCGCGAGTTGCCGCGCACGGCGTTCGACGCGGTCATCGTGGGTTCCACGGGCCCGGATACCTGCAGCGCTCGTGGCATCGCGGCACTGCGCGGACAATCGAAATCCGCGCTGCCAATGATCTGCCTGCTCAAGGATGATGTCGAAGTCGATATCGTCGCCGTGCTGAACGCAGGCGCGGACGATTGCCTGGCGAAAACTTCCCGCCCGCTGGAACTGCTGGCACGCGTGATGGCTGTAACTCGCCGCAGTCAACCAGGCATGGTGCCTGCAATCACTCACCTCGAACTGGGCTCGTTACGCATCGATACGCAAAACCAGCTGATATTCCGCGACGGCGAGCGTTTGACGTTGACGCCCAAAACTTACGATCTCGCGGTACTGCTGTTAACCCGAATGTTGCATAAACAATCCGCTCTCAAGCGTTTGACATCATGTGGAATTTAAATCGCTGCATTTGAGAACGACAAGCGCAGTCTACCCTACCCATTAAGTCGGAAGGCGGCGGCGGGTTGGGCAGTGATTGGGAAGGATGGGGGGTCTATTCTCGACTGACCAGACGTGTCGCAGTTAAGGCGAGAACAACAATTTCGCCGGTTTCGGTAAAAACAAACGCTCGGTCACCGTCTGCA